>DATKHJ010000285.1:0-7481 GCA_035510335.1 Flavisolibacter sp.
GCATTTTTGCAAGGGTAGCAAACGTTTGCCACCAAGTTTTTGCAACTGCGCATCCACGTCTTCGCCGGTTTTGCAGAACAAAGGATACGATGTATCGCCCAAAGCCAATACCGCATACTTCAATTTCGGCAAAGACGGCGCTTCCGTGTGCAGGTAGTCATAAAATGCTTTTGCACCAATGGGCGGTTCGCCTTCTCCCTGTGTGCTGATGACAACATAAAACTGTTCTTCTTTTACCAGGTCAGCAACGCGGTATTGATCCAGTGAAACAAGCTTGACCAACACACTAGCCTTCTTTGCTTTTGCCGCCAATGATGTAGCGAGTTTTTTTGCATTGCCGGTTTCCGTGCCGTAGGCAAGGGTAAAGCCCCCCCTCCCCCCATGGGGGGATTTATCTGAAGCGTCGCTTCGCAGTCCGCTTTGCAAAGAGATTGCATTCGGCGCAGACTCTCCGTAAAGCAAGGGCTGTTCGGAGTCGATTCCCCCTTGGGGGATTGAGCGGGCATTAATTACACCGGCGAGGTAGCCATTCAGCCAGATAATCTCATCCCGGGAAAGATCAGCCACCAGCTCCTGCATTTTTTTCATTTTTGCGTTCATCGCAATTCAATTATGCGGTTAAGCTTAAGCCTTCTTTTGTTGTGGAAGGCAGTTCGTAAAGGGATGTGAAATACTCACCGGTTTGTTTTGCTTCAAACCAGGCAAACTGTTTATGCAGTGCTACTACTTTTCCAATGATCACTAAGGTGGGTGATGCAAATTGATGCTCTTTCAACGTTGAATCGTAGTCGTACAAACTGCAGACATGCACCTTTTGATTTCGCGTTGTTGCCTGCTCAATCACAGCCAGTTTTTTGTCTTCATCAATGCCATGGAAGGTTAGTTTGTGCACTACGTGTTTCAGTGTTTCCGACGACATGTAAAACACCAATGTATCATCCGTTTGCGCCAGTTCTTCCCAGTATGGTTCTTTCACCACATCCGATTTGTAGGCGGTCAGAAAGCGTACAGCCGTTGCATGATCTCGGGCTGTCAGTGGAATGCCGCTGTAAGCCGCAGCACCCAATGCCGCAGTAACACCGGGAATAATTTCGTAAGGAATTTTGTGCTCTGTCAGCGTTTGCAATTCGTCCAAAACATTGGAGAAGATGGAAACATCACCACCTTTCAATCGCACTACCCGTTTGCCTTCGCCGGCATAAATCACCATCAGTTCATTGATGGTCGCCTGGGGCGTAGATAAGCCCTTGCGACACTGTTTTCCCACGTACACAATCTCCGCTTCCGGCGATACGTAGTCGGTAAGAATTTCAGGGCTTACCAAACGGTCGCTCAAGACCACGTCGGCGGTTTGCAGGATCCGAAAAGCCTTGACCGTTAGTAGTTCCGGGTCTCCCGGACCCGCCCCCATAATGAAAACTTTGCCCTTCATGGCTGTTGCTTTTTTGTGAGTAGAAAAACAGTTTTGCCAAGCCCCTGATCAATTGAAGAGGCTTTGCCAGGTAAAATTTGTCTGCGGTCATGTTTCAATGGTTTATTGAAATAGCCCGTCAATCGATAGATAGCGTTCCCCTGTATCGTAATTATAGGTGAGGATTTTTGAACCCTTTGGTATTTCGGGTAGTTTTTTTGCAACGGCAGCCAATGCAGCACCTGTAGATATCCCGACTAAAATGCCTTCTTCTTTTGCAATGCGTTGGGCATACTGAAAGGCTTCATCTCGGCCCACGGTAATTACGCCGTCCAGCACATCACGGTTTAAAATCGTGGGAACAAAGCCTGCACCTAATCCCTGCAGCGGATGCGGCGACGGTGCACCACCACTCAGTACCGGCGACAGCTCCGGTTCAACCGCAAATACTTTCAGGTTCGGCAACTTTTGTTTTACCACTTCGGCAATAGCGGTGATGTGTCCGCCGGTGCCAACGCCGGTGATAACGTAATCCAATCCATCGCTGAAATCGTTGATGATTTCCTGTGCGCTGGTGGTGCGGTGGATTTCTGTGTTCGAAGGATTGTCAAACTGCTGCGGGATCCAGGCGTTTGGCGTTTGCTCTTTTAATTCGTATGCTTTTTCAATAGCTCCCTTCATGCCTTTTTCACGCGGCGTCAACACAAACTCAGCACCATAAATCGACATCAGCCGGCGGCGTTCAATGCTCATGCTTTCCGGCATTACCAAAATGAGTTTATAGCCTTTAACAGCAGCAACCAGCGCCAAACCAATGCCAGTATTTCCAGACGTTGGTTCAATAATTACACTGTCTTTGGTGAGAATGCCTTGCTTTTCAGCGTCCTCAATCATGGCCAGCGCAATACGGTCTTTGATGCTGGCGCCGGGGTTGTTCTTCTCGAGTTTAATCCATACTTCGTAATCCGCAGGAAACAGTTTGTTGATGCGTACATGCGGCGTGTTTCCAATCGTCTCCAGAATATTATTTGCTTTCATTTTATGGTTGTTTTCTTAAATGATAAAATTGATTGGTTCAGGAAAAGGATCCTTGTCTTTGATCTTTACTTCGCTTTTGTGGAAAACCACGGAATTGGGCGGAACGCTGTAGGTAAGCCACACGTTTCCGCCAATGATGCTTCCCCTGCCGATAACTGTTTGGCCACCGAGAATGGTTGCCCCGGAATAAATCACTACTTCGTCTTCAATGGTTGGATGCCGTTTGCTGCTGGCGAGTGATTTTTCTACATGCAGGGCCCCCAATGTTACTCCCTGGTAAAGTTTTACATTGTTGCCAATGATGGTGGTTTCGCCAACCACAATGCCGGTGCCGTGGTCAATGGCGAAGGCGGTACCTATTTGCGCAGCCGGGTGAATGTCGATGCCGGTTTTGCTGTGTGCATGTTCACTGAACAATCGCGGCAACAGGTGTACGCCTTGCTTCCAAAGCTGGTGCGAAAGACGGTACACAACGGTGGCAAAAAAGCCGGGATAGGCTACCACCACTTCTGCAATGCTGTGGGCGGCAGGGTCGAAATCAAGAATCGCTTTTGCGTCTTTTAACAACACCTGGTAAAGCGTTGGAAGTGCTTGAAAGAAAGTTGCTGTTTGTGATTCCAGTTCCGCTTCATCGTTCACCGTTTCGGAAAGCAACAGGGAAAAATTGCTGCGCAGGCGTTTGTATTCCGCTTCGGTTTTTTCAAAGCTTGTTCGTCTGCCATTTCGGATAAAGAGGAACTGAAATACATCGCTGATGAAGGTTTCAGCCGCCAGCTTGTTTGGAAAATGCTGCGCCACATCCGATTGGCTATCCACTAACTCCTGTATAAAATCTTTTTCGCTCATGGTTTTATTGCAGCATTAAGGCCCCTGCCGTGATATTGCTTGTCTGGTCAATTAAGATGGCGGTTCCGTTCGAGGCGAGCTTTTGGTAAGCATCAAACGCCAATGGCTCCGCGGTTTTGATGCGCACTTTCACCACGTCGTTTAATGCAACTGCCTGCGGCGATGCCTGCTGCTCCAACGTATTTACATCAAGCTTGTAAGCAATTTCTTTGACCACTGCTTTCACCCGCCTGCTGCCTTGCTGCAACAAGTATTTGGCACCTTCTGTCAATTCTTTTGCATCCATCCAGCACATCAATGCTTCAAACTCCTGTTCAAACCTTGGCAGTTCGCCAATCTTCACAATTGCATCGCCGCGGCTTACATCAATGTCGTCTTTCAGGTGCAGAATAACACTCTGCCCTGCATGGGCTTTTTGTACCGGCTGACTATTGATTTCAATTGCACAGATGGCTGATGTTAAACCGGAAGGAAGAATGCGGACCGCATCGCCAACGGCATAGGTGCCATTGCTGATTTGTCCTGCGTAACCACGGTAATCGTGGAGTTCTTCGGACTGCGGACGAATGACATACTGCACCTGGAAACGGGACGGGCTTTGTGTTGTGCCATGCGTTATTTCAAGGTTTTCAAGGTAAGGAAGCAAAGCTTCGCCTTTGTACCAGGCAAACTCCGGCGATGCTGAAATGATGTTGTCGCCCTTTAGCGCACTGATGGGAATGTAGTGAACATCTTTCAACGCCAGTTGCCGTGCAAGTGATTGGTATTGCTCAACAATGGCATCGTACACCACTTTATCATAATCCACCATGTCCATTTTGTTGATGGCAACGATTACATGCGGAATGCGCAACAGCGAAGCAATGATGGAATGCCTTCTTGTTTGTTCTATCACGCCGTTTCGGGCATCTACCAGGATGATGATGCAATCGGCATTGGACGCACCGGTGATCATGTTCCGTGTGTATTGAATGTGTCCCGGCGCATCGGCAATGATGAACTTTCGTTTTGGCGTGGAGAAATATTTGTACGCCACATCAATGGTAATGCCTTGCTCTCTTTCTGCCCGCAGGCCATCGGTTAGCAGGGCAAGATCGATATCCGAATGAACGGCGTTTTTGCTTTGTTTTTTCAGCGTTTCCAGTTGATCAACCAAAATGCTTTTGCTATCGTAAAGCAGGCGGCCGATCAACGTGCTTTTGCCATCATCAACGGAGCCGGCTGTTATAAATCTGAGTAAGTCCATGTTTTAAATTTTGAGTCAAATGGCAAACGTGAGAAGTGAAATCGGAGAGCCTGTTATGTTATAGTATTCTCTCCTTTTACGTTTTCCGTTTGACGTTTCACGTTAGAAGTATCCATTTACTTTCCTGTCTTCCATTGCTGCTTCGGAAATACGGTCATCAATTCTTGTTTCGCCTCTTTCGCTGATGCGGGTGGCAGAAATTTCATTGATGATATCATCAATGGTGCTAGCCGTACTTTCCACAGCCGCCGTACAGGTCATGTCGCCAACAGTACGGTAGCGTACTTTTTTACGGGAGACAACATCATCTTCATCCACACGGATGAATTCAGAAGTTGCTATCAACTGGCCTTCGTATTCCAAGATTTCTCTTTCATGTGAGAAGTAAATAGAAGGCAGTTCAATTTTTTCGCGGCGGATGTAATTCCAAACGTCTAACTCCGTCCAGTTGGAGATAGGAAACACACGAACATTCTCTCCTTTGTTGATCTTGCCGTTGTAAATGTTCCAGAGCTCCGGCCGTTGGCGCTTGGGATCCCAACCGCCAAATTCATCACGAATGGAAAACACCCGTTCTTTCGCTCTTGCTTTTTCTTCGTCGCGTCTTGCGCCACCAATGCAGGCATCAAATTCAAATTCTTCAATGGCATCCAACAGCGTGAAAGTTTGCAGCGCATTGCGGCTGGCAAGTTTGCCGGTGGTTTCTTTTAACCCTTTTGCTTTAATGGTGTCTTCCACTTTGCGCACAATCAACTTCTCGCCAATTTGGTTGGCAAGCGCATCACGAAAAGCCAATGCTTCCGGAAAGTTGTGTCCTGTATCAATGTGCACCAGTGGAAAAGGAAACTTGCCGGGCCGAAATGCTTTCAACGCCAGGTGCACAAGCGTGATGGAATCTTTTCCTCCCGAGAACAGTAAGGCAGGCCGCTCAAACTGACCGGCTACTTCCCGCAGAATGTAAATCGCTTCCGATTCCAACTGATCTAAATAATCCAATCGATAACTCATATCATTTCATTAATTCGTTGCTACTCGATGTACATGCAATCCGCATTCTTTTTTACTGGTATCTTCCCACCACCAGCGGCCGGCACGGAAATCTTCGCCGGGCTTAACGGCCCTTGTGCAAGGCGCACAACCAATACTCACAAATCCGCGGTCGTGTAAAGCATTGTAAGGAATGTTGTGCTGCTCAATGTATTGGCGCACTTGCTGCGTAGTCCAATGCAGCAGCGGGTTGTATTTAATCACCTGGTTTACGCCGTCCCACTCCAGCACGTGCATATCGCTGCGATTAGGTGAATGTTCGGCACGCAAACCGGTTACCCAAACAGCTTTACCGGCTAATGCTTTTTGCAGCGGCTCTACTTTGCGAATGTGACAGCATTGCTTGCGGTTGTCAACCGATTCGTAAAACGAATTGGGTCCATAGCTGCGTACAAACTCCTGCAAGCGTTCTGCGTCAGGATAATATGCATCGATGGAGACCTTGTACTTCTCCAACGTTCTTGACCATGTTGAATAGGTTTCTGGAAACAACCTTCCTGTATCCAAGGTGAAGATGGACACGGCAAACGGCAGCTTGCTGATGTAATCTGTAATCACCTGGTCTTCGTAGCTGAAGCTTGTTGAAAACGTCAGCTTGCCGGGAAAAGCTTCCTGCAATAAATGAAACGCATCGGTTATGGATAAACCGGATACGTCTTCTTGTAAAGACAGAAAACTGTCTTTCAATAGACTGGACATAGTCCTACTGTTTTAGTGAATTAAAATCGTAGATAGGAAACAATCGTAAGAGAAAAGAGACCGTGTTGCAACTACTGTTTACAACAACAGCCAGTACACTTACGACAACAACAACAAGCAGCCGCATAGGTGGAGGCGTTGGCTACAATTGTCTGTGGGAGGAATGTTGTTGTCTTTTTCATGATTTAATTTTTGAGTGATTGAATAATCAACCACTTATCAATATTTACCAGATGTGCAAAAAAAGAGCACCTCTGATAAATCAGAAGTGCTCTTGTTTATAAAGTGTTTTTAAAAACATCGCATCTGACTTATCTATCCATGTTGCCATGGTTGGATTTAGCACCTTCCCTCTGGGTGGTTGCTAAGGCATCATCGGGCCATCTCCCTCCGCCTTTCTTGATAAGTAATTGTAAGAACTAGAGCAAATGTAACGGCTGTGTCTATTCAAAAACAAAATTCGCTCAAACTATTTTTTCAACGATGTTACATTTTTAGTGATGTTAACAAAACGGGTGAAAGAAGAAAGCAGGGCTCATCATGGCACTGAGCCCTGCAGTAGATCAGGCCACCAGTTCTTCACGGCTTATATCAACCATTTTAAATTCAACGGCTGCAGACTTTACTGTTTTAACGATGCGTGCCGCTACTTTGTAAGGATCGGCTGCACTGTTTGGACGACGATCTTCCAACCATCCTTTCCATCCTCTTTCCACCGTACCAATTGGAATACGGATAGAGGCACCTCTGTCGGAAACACCGAATTTGAATTCATCAATGGCCGCTGTTTCGTGTTTGCCCGTTAAGCGCAAATGATTATCCGGACCGTAAACAGCAATGTGCTCTTTCACTACCGGGCGGAAGGCTTCGCAGATTTGTTCGTAAATCTCGCGGCTGCCGCAATTGCGTAAAACACTGTTGGAGAAATTAGCGTGCATGCCGCTTCCGTTCCAATCCAGATTGCCAAGCGGTTTGCAATGCCAGTTAACGGCAATTCCATATTTCTCCCCGATTCTTTCGAGCAGGTAGCGGGCAATCCATGTTTGGTCGCCGGCCTCTTTGGCGCCTTTGGCAAACACCTGGAACTCCCACTGACCGGTGGCTACTTCTGCATTGATGCCTTCCACATTCAATCCTGCTTCCAGGCAGGCATCCAGGTGTTCTTCCACCATTGCACGGCCGTAAGCATTGTTG
>DATKHJ010000286.1:0-2227 GCA_035510335.1 Flavisolibacter sp.
GCCGTTGGTACCACCTCGCTTCGCACCATGGAAAGCATTTACTGGCTGGGTGTGAAGCTGATCGAAGGTTTGCTTGGCGAAGCCTGGACTTTGGAACAGTGGGAAATGTATGACCTTGACGACTCCATTAACTACAAAGAAAGTTTACAGGCCATCGTTCGATGGATGCAGGAAAACAAGCGTGAACAATTGCACTGCCGTACCAGCATGATCATTGTTCCGGGTTATCGCTTCAACATTCCTTCGGGCATCATCACTAACTTTCACCAGCCGCAATCAACCCTCCTGCTTTTAATTGCCGCATTTATTGGCGAAGACTGGAGGAAAATTTACCAGCATGCGCTGGAGAATGATTACCGCTTTTTAAGCTATGGTGATAGTAGTTTGTTGTGGCGGGATTAGTTAATATGTTGATTGGTTAATACGTTAATTAGTGGAGTGGCTTACAGCAGTAGCTCTCACGGATTAACCCATTAACGTAGCTACCTATTAACTTCCCCTTTCCCTTAACGGCAACTCAATGGTAAACACGCTTCCCCGGCCAAGGGTACTCTCAGGTTTGATGGTTCCTTCGTGTCCCTCAACCACCGTTTTTACATAGCTCAGACCAAGGCCAAAACCTTTTACGTTGTGGATGTTTCCGGTATGTGCACGGTAGAATTTTTCGAAAATGCGCTTCACGGTTTCCCGCGTCATGCCAATGCCGTTGTCTTCAATGCGAAGGATGAATTTCTTTCCGGTTGACGAAGTGGAAAGATTAATATGCGGCGGAACATTTTCTTTTGAATACTTGACGGCGTTATCCAGCAGGTTGTTTACCAGGTTGTTAATGTGTACTTCATCGCCTTCAATCAAATCGGTTTCTGCATTCAGGTGCACTTCCATATCGCCGCCTTTTTCCTGCAGGCGCAAAACAAAATTGTCGGCCACGTCTTCAATGATCTGGTGCAAATGCAGCGGCTTTTTATTCAGCTGAATTTCCTGCCGGTCCATCAGCGCCGATTTTAAGATGGTTTCTACCTGGCGGTTCATCCGCTGGTTTTCTTCTTTGATAATGCTGCTGAAGTAAGTGAGCTTCTCCGGGTTGCCAATCACCTTTGGATTTTTGAGTGCATCCACCGCCAATGAAATGGTGGCAATGGGTGTTTTAAACTCATGCGTCATGTTGTTGATGAAATCGTTCTTGATGACGTTGAGTTTTTTCTGTCGCACCATGGTATAGACCGTTAAACCAAAGGCGCTAATAATAACGAGGGTAAAAAGAACAGCCGCAATTATGCGTGGCCGCAAATCTTCAATCACCAGTCGCTTAATGGGAATTACAATAATGATAAACTCGTCGGCCGAAAGATTTTCGCTGACGGTTCCACTTGGTGCGCTGATGTAATGAAAGACTGAATAATAATTAACCGTATCCTCCCGCCATTGTTTGAAGTTTGGCGACTGCCGCTCAATTGTTCCAAATGCATCACCGGTATAGGCCGCCAGCGCAAACTGGTAAGATGTATGCTCCCAATGATGATCGGCAAACACATCGTCAATCTTTGCCTTAATGTCCGCAGCGGTTAGCCGGCTTCCCAGCAGGTAAGGCTTTGACTGGTCAAGCGAAAAGCCTTCAAAATCGGGGAACGGCTTGGTGGTAATATTAAATCCCTTCGTCTGCGAAAGCTCATTCGCCACACTCTGTGTGATATCCTGCAGCTTTTCTTTAGTTTGCTCTTCCCGGGCAAGAATCATGTTGTTCAGCCAGGAGATCTGGATAGCAATAATGCCAATCAGGGAAATGGTAATGAGGACAATAATTATGGGAAAAATGCGCTTCACAGTAAAGCAATATCAGAAAAAAATTATTCCCGGCAAAAATAGCAGCCCTTAGTTCAGATATTTGTGGCACAAGTTTGTTATACGTAATATTTAACACATAGAGGATACCAGCTATGACAGAACCCGCAGCAGGCGTTTTATTAATTGCCGACCCTTTTCTTAAAGACCCCAACTTTATGCGTACCGTGGTGTTGTTAACCGAACACCGCAACGATGGTACTATTGGCTTTGTACTCAACCGTAAATACGAAAACACATTGGATGAGCTTTTGCCGGAGGTAGATGGTCACCAGTTGCCTGTTTATTATGGCGGACCGGTGCAAATGAACACCATTCATTTTTTGCACCGCTATCCCGAAGTAATAACTGGTGGTGTGGAAGTAATGAAAGGCGTGTACTGGGG
>DATKHJ010000287.1:0-5947 GCA_035510335.1 Flavisolibacter sp.
CATCAGCGCAGCGGAAAACGAATCGGGCAGCGAGATAAAAAGATCGAACTTTTGCGTGCGCCGGATCTGCCGGCCAAAGGTCCAAAGGCCTTTCACGCCATCGTATTCTTCTTTGCTAAAAACAAAACGGTGCTTTACGGCAGGAAAATAATCCAGCAGTTCGTGAATGCCTTTTTTGGCAATCACGCTGACTTCGGCACCCGGGAAAAAATGCGGTAACTGATGAACGAATCCTACCGACATCACCATATCTCCTAACCAGTTTGGCAAACGAACCAGAATTTTCATGTTCTATCCTAAGTTTGCAAAAATAATTTTTGAAACGATGAACCTGCGAGAAACAATTGAACAGGCATGGGCGAACCGCGAGATGATGAGTTACCAGGCTTTTCAGGACGCTGTAAGAAACGTAATTGAAGAAGTGGACAAAGGACGACTGCGGGTGGCAGAGCCAACCGAAAACGGCTGGCAGGTGAACGAGTGGGTGAAGCAGGCCATTCTTCTTTACTTCTCGATACAACCCATGCAGACATGGAGCGTAGAGCCATTTGAGTTTTACGACAAGATGCTGCTGAAGAAAAATTACAAAGAGCTTGGCGTTCGGGCCGTGCCGCATGCCGTGGCACGATACGGCGCTTACATTGCCAAAAACGTGGTGCTGATGCCTTCGTATGTAAACATTGGCGCTTATGTAGATGAAGGCACCATGGTTGATACCTGGGCCACAGTAGGAAGCTGTGCGCAGATTGGCAAACACGTTCACCTGAGCGGCGGCGTGGGCATTGGCGGTGTACTGGAGCCATTGCAGGCCTCACCGGTGGTGATAGAAGACGGCTGCTTTATTGGTTCGCGTTGTATTGTGGTAGAAGGTGTGCGGGTAGAAAAAGAAGCCGTGCTGGGCGCCAACGTGGTGCTTACCCAATCCACAAAAATTATTGACGTAAGCGGCAGCGAGCCTGTCGAATACAAAGGCCGTGTACCGGCAAGAAGCGTGGTGATTCCCGGAAGCTATACAAAGAAATTTCCTGCGGGAGAATACAGCGTGAGCTGTGCCCTGATCATTGGCCAGCGCAAGGCCAGCACCGATTTAAAAACAAGCCTGAACGATGCGCTGCGGGACTTTAACGTAGCCGTGTAGTTCTAACCGTTTAACGTTGAAGGTTTAAGGTTGGGGCCCATAACTTTCAACTTTAAACATTCAACATTAAACGGTTTTTAGGCACCGCCAACATGAACCCGCCTGTCAAACATTCGCTCACTTTTGCCGGACTGCTCATTGCACTGACAGGCGCCATTTTATTTTCTACCAAGGCCATTATTGTTAAAAAAGCTTTTGCCTCAACGGGTGTGGATGCGGTGTCGCTGCTTACCCTGCGCATGGCTTTTTCGCTGCCGTTTTACCTGGGCGCTGCCTGGTTCATCAGCAGCCGCATGGGCAATGTAAAACTAACTCGGCGACAATGGCTTCTCACCATTCTTACGGGGCTAACCGGTTATTACGTTAGCAGTCTTACCGATTTTATTGGCCTGCAATATATCTCTGCGGGACTGGAGCGGCTGATACTTTTTCTCTATCCCACGTTTGCCGTGCTGCTGAACCGTTTCCTGTTTGGCCAGGCTGTATCTCGCAGCCAGTGGATTGCGCTGTTGCTAACCTACATTGGCATTGGCCTGGCGCTTTCGGGTGAGGTACGCATTAACGCTGCCGACAGCAACCTTTGGTGGGGCAGCTTTTGGGTTTTGCTGTGTGCCATTACGTTTGCCTTTTACATTGTAGGAAGCGGCCGCATTATTCCGTCGGTGGGAGCGGTAAAGTTTACGGCCTATGCTATGCTGTCGGCCAGCATTGGTGTGTTTTTGCATTTTTTACTGGCAGGCAACCATTCGCAATTGGTAGAAGCAAGAGGCTTGTTGCCCTACGGATTTTTGCTGGCGGTGGTGGCCACGGTGGCGCCGTCGTTCCTGGTATCGGCCGCTATGAAGCGGATTGGCTCCAACAACGTAGCCATTGTTTCCAGCATAGGGCCTGTCTCCACCATTTTGCAGGCGCACTGGTTTTTAGGCGAACGGATTTTTGCCGAGCAGGTAGCCGGCACCCTGTTGGTGATTGTTGGTGTATTGTTGCTAAGCTGGAAAAATGCCAAAAATTGATGCGGGAAATAAATCGCTTTCCTCCTATATTTGCACCCCCGCCCAGGTGGCGAAATTGGTAGACGCACTGTCTTCAGGTGGCAGCGCCGCGAGGTGTGCTGGTTCGAATCCAGTCCTGGGCACGAGTAAAATAGAAAACCCTTATCAGGCGTGAGTTTGATGAGGGTTTTGTTTTTTGGGGGATGTTTCAGGGTGGCTAATTAGACAGTTCTTAAAAAATATAGTCTGGTTGTTTTCGGAAGCTTTCGCTCTGATCGATTGTAAATATTTTTTGAGCGCCGGCCTTTTATTGCCAGGCAATGCATCTCTTAAGTTCCAGCTAACAAGGGCTTTAACCTACTCATTAATCTATAAGTCTTCAGCCAGCGAAAAATCCCAATTGGCAATGTTTTATTGAAATAACGTAATTTGATTTCTTGCTTCATTTAGCATTGAAAATTAATGGCAAGTGGAGCAAGAAAGTACAGATAATAACTGTTGTGCGCAATTCGATTGCCGCATTACATTGACCAATAAGACCAAAATGAAAACGCCCAAAAAACTACTCTGCTTTTTACTGGTGACACTATCTACTTTAACGATTTTTGCCCAAAACACTGTTGCAGAGCAAAAAAATCAACTCAAGCTTTCCCCTTTTCGAATGATAGACTTTGTAAATCCAGGTATTGAATTGAGTTACGAAAGAAGGCAGTCTCCACACGCTTCGACACAACTCACCCTTGGATTAATGAACGATGTTTTTAAACTAATGCCTTTTACTAATTACAACGGCACCAGAATTTCCCTTGAAGAAAAATTCTATCCTCAGAGCAAGACTAATAATCAATATTATTCAGTCGAAGCGGTGTATTTAAACGTGAGATATAAGGCCAACTCCTATTTTATTCAGGACACAGCTTTAATGACACCGGAATACAATGACAGTTTTCGGGTTGCAAAACAAACTTTCGCATTGAATTTCAAATACGGTGTACAGATATCGCTGCAAAGGTTTGTCATTGATTTTTCTGCAGGACTTGGGCTGAAGTACAAAGCTGTTGAACGGATGGATATTTTAGACCCTAAGGCTTATGAACAAACTTCCAGACACCCGAACGCTTATGATATTGCGAACAAGGAAGGAAATTATTTTACCCTGAACGTTCCTTTCAATATAAGGTTTGGTTATACCTTCTGACAAAGAACAGCACACAACAGGCGGCTTTGTGCAAGTGGGGCTGGACATTGTAACATCAGCTAAGTGCAGACATCGGCAGTAGTTCCAGCGTGACGAACAACGTTCGGCAATAGAACAAACAATGAACATTAATTTATAAATTGAGCAGCGGTTGTGGACAGACGGAATAAAAATTCCCCACCTGCACAAAGCCATGTACGTTAGCAGTAACCCATGAACCATTCTACTAATTTGAGAGTACAGCGTCCAGTTGTTACAAGTTTAATCACGTTACTCATTGCTGGATTGTTTGCTTTCGGCAACTTCTACCAGTTTGCAGTTGTAGGGATTTTTAAAGAAGTTGGTACGAGTGCTGAGCATGAGCCACCTTCTTGGGAGCAGCAGTCCCCCACAACCTATTCAATATTTTCATTGGTCTCTGCATTAGTATTTAGCATCTGTTTTGTGATTGCAATCCTTGCTTTAATGAAGAGTGATAGAGAAAAGTCGAAAAACACATTAATCATTACACTTCTATTTGTGATTATGCAGGGGCTAATCGGTATTTTGATGTCTTAAATTTTTCCACTTTTGACGGCCACTGCTAACATCGTGTGCTGTAATGCTGGCTGACGTACAAGATTGAGCAATCTCAATTCTATTATACATTGGCACTAAGGTGAGGCTGGAGTACAAAAATGCCAGCACAGACGGCAGCACCCTAACCTTAACATGAAAACCTTCCCCCTACTCACTCGCCTTTAACCACTGCCTGTAATCTTCAATCTCTTTCGGCTGGGTTTGAATAATGCTTTGCGCAATCTTTTTCAATTCTTCGGCTCTTCCCACTTTCAGGTATTCTTCTGCCATCTTTACGCCGTCCTGGTGGTGCGGTATCATCATGCTGGCATAAATCGCTTCCAATGAGCCCATCTCCATTTTCCCATGCTCCATTGCGGACATCATTTGCATGGCCCGCTGTCCGTAATCCGAATTACCGGAGGGTTTGGCTGATTGCAAAAACCGATCGAAGGCGGCGATCTCTCCTTCCTGTTCTGTTACGGTTTTGGCGGCATGTGCCTTGGCTACGCTGTCGGTGCCATTTGCTACCAGCACCTTCGCCATTTCCACGGCGCTCTGGTGATGCAGTTTCATAAGGGTGGCAAAATCATAGTCGGGATCACCGGTTGGTTTAACCGTTTTCATACCGGTCATCATGCGGTTCATGGCTTCGTGCAGGGCCGCCATTGGCGCATTGCTTTTTGCTTTACTGCCAGAATCATTGTGTGCGGCATGACCGCTAGCATCGTGATTGTTAGTGGCCATGTCTGAATTGTTGCAGGCCGCAAACGCAACGGCAAGAATTACAAAAGGAAGTATCTTTTTCATTTGATGGTTTGTTATGTGTTAAGGAATGATTGCTCTTTAAATTTTTCTTACAACTTAATTCAAAGGCTGCGCCTTGTAACCGGCTTTCTCAACTGCGTTGATCACCTCACCTTCGTTAATATTCTCCGCTGTAACCGTCAGTACTTTCTTGGCGTTAGCCGTATCTACGTTCCAGTTGTTCTCGCCAACGGTTTCGTTCAGCGTGGGTGTTACTTTGGCAATACAGGCGGCGCACATAATGTTTGTTTGTAGCTGAATTGTTTTCATGTTCATTTTATTTATGGTTACAAAGTTCTCTTCTTGCCAGGCAGTAACGGGTGCAGCATTTTTGAAAAGAGTTATACTTAATTGCGCATTTACAGCTTCAGCCATTTCAACCGCAGGCTGTTGGCAACAACGCTTACACTGCTCAATGCCATGGCCGCACCGGCTATCATGGGGTTCAATAAAAAACCGGTGAAAGGGTACAGCAAACCGGCGGCAATAGGAATACCAATAACGTTGTAAATAAAGGCCCAGAAAAGGTTCTGCCGGATGGTTGCCACGGTGTGCTTCGACAGTTTAATGGCCTGCGGAATCCGCGACAAATCGGAAGAAATGATGGTCATTTTGGCTACGTCCATGGCAATATCGCTGCCCCTGCCCATGGCAATGCTCACATCGGCCTGGGCCAGTGCATTGCTGTCGTTAATGCCATCGCCAACCATGGCAACGGTTCGTCCCTGCTGCTGCAGGCTTTTTACAAAGGCTGCTTTGTCGGCCGGCAACACTTCGGCCTTATAATGTTGTATGCCCACCTGCTCCGCAACAGCTTTGGCGGTAAAGGCATTGTCGCCGGTAAGCATGTACACGGCTACGCCTGCAGATTGCAATTCTTTTACAGCATCAATGGATGTTTGTTTGATTTTGTCGGCAATGGCAACAGCCGCCAATGCTTCTGTTTCGTTTGCCAGCCAGATGACGGTTTGCGCTTTTGCCAGCCAGTTATCAGCGGCTGCTTGCAACGTTTGCGTTAATTGAATGTTTTCCGATTGCAGTAAGGCAGGACTTCCGGCAAAATAAGTGTTGCCCTCGTACACCGCTTTTACACCTTTGCCGGTGATGCTTTCGAAATGTTCAAGCGTCAGCGGACTTGCTTCTTCTTTTTTAAAGTAGCGAACCACCGCTTCCGCCAACGGGTGTTCCGATTGCAGTTCCATGCTGTAAAGCAGTGCGGCCAATAAGTTTTCATCACTGCCCATTTTCCATTGA
>DATKHJ010000288.1:0-40192 GCA_035510335.1 Flavisolibacter sp.
AAGAGCCGGAAATTTTTGTTCAGTCAAACAACCTTTTGACAGACCGCGAATGCGAGATTTTAAAAGGCATTGCAAAAGGCCTTTCCAACAAAGAAATTGGCGAACAGCTTTTTGTATCGGAGAACACGGTGAAAAAACACATTGCCAATATTTACTTCAAGCTAGATGTAAACCGCCGCACGCAGGCCGTGGCAAAGGCAAAGGAGCTGAAAATTCTTACCGAATAAACAAAATCACCCGAAAGTAGTACGCAAACTACCCGTTTGGATAAAACAACTGCGCCCCTCACAGGCCCAATTTTGAGCCAACAAAACAAATGCAGTATGAAAAAAACAGTTCTCAGCTTCGGGCTTCTATCCGGGCTTATCATCATTGTTTACTCGGTGGCGGTGTTTCTATTCTTCGGCGATTTTGCCAAAATGTCAAGCGAGGATATTGACAAAGTGGAGAAGCTCGGTTTCCTGCGCTATATTATTCTTGCACTGATCATCATTTTCAGCATCCGCTATTTCCAAAAACAACAAAGGGGCGAAGCCGGCTTTAAACAATTGTTTCTTGCCGGTATGTACACGGCACTAGTGGTTGCTGCCCTAGTAGGACTGATGGAATTTGTGTACCTGTTCATCAATCCCGATTTTATGGAGCAATATGCCTCTATGACCACCGAACGTTTAAAAGCACAGGGTGCCAGCGCTGCGGCAATTGCCAGCCATCAAAACGAAATGCAAAGCATGAAGTGGATGGCCAGCCCCACTGCCATGGGCGCTTTTTATTTTTTAGAAACCGCCGTTATTGGAACAGTGCTTTCGCTGATTGTTGCCCTGGTGTTGCGAAAGCAAAAATCGAAACCGGCGTTGGCGTGAAAGATGAATTAAATAAAAAGAAGACATCCTCACCACAGAAGGATGTCTTCTCCCTGTTTACTGAATGGTAACCGTGTGGTTCAGCGTAGTGCCATTGGGTTTTAAAAACTGCAGTTCAAAGGTGCCGGCCGTTGCCGAAGTAAAATTGTACTCCACTGTGCGGGTGCCTGCATCCTGTGTGCAAACGGCGTCTTTCGCCACCGGCTTACTCAATGCTTTAATGGTTACCTTGTTTCCTGCCCGGCTTTCTTCAAAACTTCCAATGTAATCGCAACCATTGGTGTACGGATAGGTAACGGTTAACTTAACAGGATTGTTTACCGTACCGGTGGCTGCACCCGTAACTGTATTTACATCGTGGTGTTTGGCTTCGGTTAGCCGCGATTCTTTTTTGCAGGCAACGAGTCCAACAAGAAAGCATCCAATCATCCATAAAATAGCGTTCTTCATATTCGTTTTTTTCGGCTGACAAGTATTGAAAGCTTCGCGTTGCTTCTGTGCCTTCACTTTAACAAACCGCCTGCGCTTGGTTTGCTAATTCTGATTGGCAATGTTTTCTTCGTGGAAAGATTATTGCAGCCAGTTTTGCTATACCTTTTTCGCATGCGTTTTTTCCTGTGGTTATTTTTACTTGGCCTTACTTCCTGCTCCGTGGTGCAGAACAACGAGTTTGTTGCAAGAGCGGAAAAATTAATGGGCGACCATTACCATGTGTATGCCTTGCCTTTTGAAAAAGGGAAAAAGGTATTGGTAGCGCAAGGCTACGAATCGCTTTTCTCGCATTACGGCGATTATGCCATTGATTTTAAGGTGGCAGAAGGAACCAAAATAATGGCAGCCCGCGATGGCGTGGTTGTTTTTGCCAGGGATCATTTTGAAAGAGGCGGCATCAGCAAAAAATACGTGGGTACCGGCAACGGCATTACCGTTAAACACGCCGATGGAACCTTTGCGCATTACTGGCACCTGCAGCACAACGGCGCACTGGTAAAGGTTGGCGATACCGTGCAGCAAGGCCAGTTAATTGCCCTTAGTGGCAGCACCGGCTTCAGTGCTTTTCCGCACCTGCATTTTGAAGTCACCCGGCAGCAACGCATCAGCCGCGAAGACTTCCCTGTTTTGTTTTTTACCCGAAAAGGGCCAAAGTTTTTGCAGCCCTTACGCTGGTATAAATCGCTTTAGTTAGGTTTGCGTTTTATGTTGGAATTCTTCGAACAGGTAGGCACGAATTTAAAAAACACAACAGCGCTGGAATACATTGCGGTTGTGGCCGGCATTGTAAGTGTGTGGTTCTCCCGTAAAGAAAATATCTGGGTTTACCCTACGGGGTTGGTCAATACCATTATCTACATCTACATCTGCTTTAAATTTCACCTTTTGGGCGAAGCCGCCGTAAATGTGTACTACAGCATTATGAGCCTGTATGGCTGGTGGATGTGGGCCCGCAAAGACAACAATGCAACGCCTTTGCTGCACATCAGTTTTTCCAACAAAATGCAATGGATTCAGCAACTGATTTTTTTCCTTGCTTTTTTTGTGGGGCTGTTTTTTATTATCACCTTCCTGCGGCCAGATTTCCCGGGAGTGATTCCGGCACCGGATGCGTTTGCAACGGCGGCGGCTTTTACCGGCATGTGGCTGATGGCCCGCAAAAAAGTAGAAAGCTGGTGGTGGTGGATTGTTACCAACATTGCCTCCGTGCCGCTGTATTATGTAAAGGGACTGGCATTGAGCAGCATTTTTTACGTGGTGCTGCTGGTGATGGCTGTTTTTGGTTTGCTGGAATGGCAACGAAAAGCGAGGCTGCCCCGAAACATTGCCCTTGAATTGCAGTCATGATGAAACGCATCGTGATTATAGGACCCGAATCGACCGGCAAAAGCACCTTGTGCCGGCAACTGGCCGATCACTACGGAACGGTTTGGTGTGCGGAGTATGCACGAAACTATCTGCTGCAGCACGGCACCAACTACACCTACGATGACCTGGATAAAATTGCCAGGGGACAATTAGCCTTGCAGGCAGAAGTGGAGCAGAGCGCAAAGAGTAACCTTTACTTTATTGATACGGACATGTATGTAATGAAGGTGTGGAACGAAGTGGCGTTTGAAGCTTGTCCAACATGGATTTTAAAAACGCTTGCCCAAACTTCCTGCGACCTGTACCTGCTTTGCAACACTGACCTGCCGTGGGAAAAAGATGAATTGCGTGAATACCCCGACCTGGCAACCCGCCAGCGATTGTTTCATACCTACAAAGACATTGTGATCAACAGCGGCACTCCGTGGACCATTATCAGCGGCAATAATGATGAACGTTTGCATGCTGCCATTGCGGCTGTTGATGCCATTTCAAAAAACACAAACGCTTGAAAGAACTTTTTCAAAAACACCACCGGATAATTTTTTATGCAGGCTGGTTTTTGCTTGGCCTGGTTCAATGCCTGTTTACCGAGCTGCAGGATGACGAAGCCTATTACTGGGTGTTTTCAAAATACCTTGATTGGGGTTATTTCGATCATCCGCCCATGATTGCCTTGCTGGTAAAAATGGGAGTGTTTTTGTCTGGAGAATTAGGTGTTCGGTTCTTTTCGCTCTTGCTAAATACCGCCACCATTTTTATTACGGAAAAACTGACGGAGCGAAAAGATGCGCCTCTTTTTTATGCCATTGTTTTATCGGTGGCCGTGTTGCAGGTAGGTGGTTTTATGGCGGTGCCCGATACGCCGCTGATGTTTTTTACGGCCTTGTTCTTTTTAACCTATAAAAATTATTTGCAACAGGCATCGTGGAAAAATGCCTTGTTGTTAGGCCTTGTTGCCGCCTGTTTGTTGTACAGCAAGTACCATGCGGTGTTGCTGTTTCTTTTTATTGTACTATCCAACTGGAAGCTGCTGAAAGACATAAAAGTTTATGCGGCCGGCATCTTTGCCCTGCTGCTTTTTGTTCCGCATTTGTACTGGCAATCGCAGCACCATTGGATCAGCTTTCGGTATCATCTTTTTGAAAGCAATGTCAATCCTTACAAGTTTTCTTACACCACCGATTATATACTTGGGCAATTGCTGATTGCCGGTCCGTTCATTGGCTTTTTGCTTTGGCCGGTGGCTTTTCTTTACCGCAGCAATAATAGTTTTGAACGCAGCCTGGTGTTTACTGCTGTTGGCATGTTTGCGTTTTTCTTTCTCAGCACGTTTAAAGGAAAAGTAGAACCCAACTGGACCTCGCCGGCCATTGTACCCTTGCTTGTGCTGGCGCACCAATATGTTTTAAAAACAGGAAGATGGAGACGCTGGATTTTCCGGTTCTTACCCATTACACTGTTGTTTGTAGTGGCCCTGCGTGTTGTGATGATTGTTGACATTCTGCCGGTGCAGGCCATTACCGAACGGTATCATGGCTGGAACGGCTGGCAGCAACAACTGAAGCAGCAAACCGGTGGTTTGCCCGTGGTGATTAACAACAGTTACCAGCGGGCTTCCAAATATGCTTTTTATAGTGGCGTTACCACGTATTCGCTCAACAAATTCAACGAGCGGCGGAACAATTATAATTTCTGGCCTATTGAAGATTCGCTGCTGGGTAAACCGGTTTACGTGATGGATATTTTTGGGTTAGAGCGTTTTCAAAAGCGCATTGAAACACCGCTTTACACCGTTGGCTTTAGTTACGACAGCAGCTATCATTCATTTGCCAAAATCATGTTCAAGGCAGAAGAGCAGAAAGCAACTATTTCCGACTCGCTGACGATTAATTTTACGCTTGACGTGCCGGCCCTTTACAAAACCTACCTGGCGCAACACCCGGAGGTTGACCAAGCAATAGCGCTTGCTTTTTTTGAAGGACAAACAATGGTAAAGCAGATTGATCTGCCCTTCACCTTACAGGACTTGCTGAACAAAAACATAACCAGCCTGCGTGTGTTTCCCGGCTTGGGCAAAGGCGATTATTTCATGCGTTTCGGCATTATGTCGGATAGCGGGTTGTTTACGCATAACAGTGAGAAGATTAAACTCACAGTAACAGAGTGAGATCAGGAAGCAGAAAGTCTTTTCCAGTTTTTGAATACATAGTGGTGAATCGCTTTTAACCCGATGCACATAGGAATAGATGCAAAATATTTTATGCCTGGCACAAGCTCAAAATCTGTTGTTCTTGTGATGATGGATTGCTGATTGTTCAGTGCTTCAATTTGAAAGTCTTCTACTATTGTTCGTACGCAAGGGCCAAAGTAGAGATTCGTTTCTTTTAAGCGGAACTGCAAGCGTTTGTTAGGTTGCCATTCTAAAATTTCCTGCGTAATGATTCCTTTGTCCGACACACATTCCCGCATCGTGCCAGCTTTTCCTTCTTCACCTTTCAGCCGACACTCAACCGGCTTGGGCAATCCGCACAGGAAATAGCAAGGCTGTTTGTCATCCATTTTTGAACTAAACAACAACGGCCAAAGTTTATCAGGAGTGGTATTAAATTGATGTGTAGTGGAAAGCTTCATTCAACTACTAAAGTTAGAGAAGGTTGGTGAACTCGTTTGCTTTGTATCGCTACTTGATTACAAGTTGTATGTCCGGATCTTTCTGCAAATAATTCATCTGCGCCATCACCCAATTGCTTTTGGATGCCACGCGGCGGTGAAGCGGCTTTACCGTATATACTTTCGGATTGGGTAAACAGGCAGCAATCATCGCTGCTTCTTTGCGGGTAAGATTTTTTGCAGGCTTGCTAAAGTAGGCCTGCGATGCCGCTTCGGCGCCAAAGATGCCTTTGCCCATTTCAATTACATTCACATACACTTCCAGGATGCGTTCTTTTCCCCAGATCCATTCAATCATTTTGGTGAAGTAAATTTCCAGCCCTTTGCGAATCCAGTCGCGGCCCTGCCACAAAAAAACATTTTTAGCAACCTGCTGGCTAATGGTGCTGGCGCCTTTGCGAACCTCTCCCGCCTTTTCATTTTTCTCCATTGCCTTTTTAATATGCTTCCAATCAAAACCGCTGTGGTCGGGATAAACCTGGTCTTCCGATGCAATAACGGCAAGTTTCAGGTTGGTAGAAATTTCATTGCCATCTACATAATCTCTCTTTAATCCATCTCCGCTGATCCAACTGACAAACTGTGTAATGGTAATGGGCGGGTCAATCCACTTCAGTGCGATAATATAAAGAAGTTGTGCAATGAATACGAACAGGAAGATGCGTTTTGTCCAGCGCCAGATGCGCCGGCCGGCACTTTGTTTTTGAACCTGCTTTGGTTTTTCTTTTTTTGCTTTCATTAATGGCCTCCGGCTTTACCGTACAGCAATAAGCCCCAAAGTAAAGCAATACCAAAGCCAATTAAAATCACGCCATTGATTTTGTTGATGCGAAGAATGTTTTTGGGTGTGAGCTTTTTGCGCAGCTTATCAGCCAGCACAACCTTAGCCACATCTGCCGCCAGGGCAATCAGCAGCGCCACACCAAAAATGATGAGGCGTTTGTTGAGTGTATAAGAAATAAAGGCCGTAGCCGTGGTAAACCAAAATACAATGATGCCCGGGTTGAGCAGGTTCATGATGGCGCCGCCAAAGAAAAGTTTTGCATAGTCGCGCCGCTTGAACAGCAACAGCTGTTGCCCTTCTTCGGAGATTTTTACTTTCTTGAAAAAAAGAAAATACACACCCACCAACACCAGCAACACACTCCCGGTAATGCCAAGCGGTGTGGAGTAATTGCTTAGCACCTTAAAAAACTGCGTAAAAAAATTACAGCAGATCACCAGGAAAATATCGGAAAAGAAAATACCGGTAATAAAGGCCATGCCGCCCTTCAAGCCGTTATTCAGGCTTTGTTTAATAACGGTGAACACAATAGGGCCAACGGATATTGCCAACAGCAAGCCCAGAGTTAATCCATGTGCAATCGCTTCCAGCATGGCGTGCAAAATACGAAATACACAATACGAAGCGCAGGCTTTGTAAAATTGAACGGCTGCGGCCGTATCACCAAAAGCAGGTGTGTTTGCTTCTTCAGCAACATGCGTTCAAGGACATAAAAAATTTTCAGCAGATGAACCGTGGGCTTATTGATGATTAGTTAGAAACAGAGACAGATCAGGCCTGCGCTTCGTACTTCCCTAAAAACTCGTTCCATTCCTTTAGCATTTTTCCCTTCATCACCCGCGGAAATTTGTGCTGGCTTCCCAGCTTTCCTTCTGCGGTCATGAATTGCAGAAAGGCATCTTCCGGCAGCACCTGGATAAAAATATCTTTCAGCGCCGATGTTCTCTCCACTGCATAATCGTCGTTCAGTTCGCACAGGTGCTGGTCAATGCGCTTGATGAGTGCATCGGCGTCTATCGCATCGTTGCAGGCAATGTACCATTTATGGGCAAACAGGTTTTGGTGAGGGAAGCCAACAACGGTAAATTCCGGAATGGAAATGTTGAACTCGTTGCTCACCAACTCCACCGCCTTGTTCATGTTTTCTACGCTGAGGTGTTCGCCAACAAGGCTTAAGAAATGTTTGGTGCGGCCGGTAATCACAATCTCGCTTTTGGCCTTGCTTACAAACCGGACTGTATCGCCAATGAGATAGCGCCAGGCGCCGGCGTTGGTGCTTAGCAGCAGCGCATATTCTTTTCCTTCTTCCACTTCGTGCACCATTAGCGCATGCGGATTCTCAATCATCTTGCCGTCGCCGTCAAAATTCTTGTCATCGAACGGCACAAATTCCATGAAGATGTTGTTGTTCAGAATCAGGTGAATGCCTGCTGCATGTTCGCGGTTTTTAAAACCGATAAAGCCTTCGCTCGCCAGGTAGTTTTCAATGTAAACAATGGGCTTGCCCAGTAGCTTTTCAAATCCTTTTTTATAGGGCTCAAAGGCTACGCCGCCGTGTACAAAAAAGCCAAGGTTGGGCCATACCTCGTGAATGTTTTTGACTTTGTGGTGTTCAATCACCATCTCCATGCACATCTGGCACCAGGCCGGAACACCAACAATGTAGCCAATGTCCCACTCTTTTGCATGCTCTACAATCTCGTGCAGCTTTTCATTCCAGTCTTTTATTTTGGCAATGCGGCCGCCGGGTTTGTAAAAGGTTTGAAACCAAAAGGGGCGGTTCTTGGCAAGAATACCGCTAAGGTCGCCTGCATACCAGCCGGCACTTCCTTTTTGCAGATCGGTGGCGCCACCCAGCATTAAAAATCCTTTGGTAACCGATTGCCGCGGCAGGTGCCCATAATTGAGGAGCGATAAAAGCTGGCGAATGTAGTTGACGCGGTTGCTTCGCAGCATGTCCTTTGTAACGGGAATGTATTTGCTTGCCGCTTCCGATGTGCCGGAACTTAATGCGTAGAATTTAATCTTTCCCGGCCAGCTTACATCGGGTGTGCCGTCGAGTGTTTTTTCCCACCACTCTTCATAAATTTTGTTGTAGTCGTGCACCGGCACTGTTTGCTGAAATGCTTTTGCCGGATCTTTTTCCAGCAGCACCTGGTCAAAATTATAGTGCTGGCCAAATTGCGTAAAGCGTGCCTTTTTCAACAGCTTCTTCAACACCCGCAACTGCTGGCTGCGGGCATCTTTTGAAGGGAGGCGAAGTGCGGCAGCAATTGCTTTCGGAAGTTTGATATCGATGATTCTTGCCATTCAACACGGATTAAGGCGCACTAAAGTTACCGGTTTAGCTACCTAAATATTTGTAGTGAGTAAAAATAGTTTTAATGTCTTGTCGTGGCTGGTAATTGCGGGCATACCAGTAGTTGAGCAGGTAAAGATTTTCATCGGTAAGCGAGTAGGAAAGTTCTCTTCTTCCGTTGGATGCCAATATGCTTTTGCGAAGTTTGGGAAGGGATGAATGCTGGCTGATATAACCCACCCAGGTGCGTTGTCCCACTAAAACAGCGAAGCAATTTTTCAATAGCTGAAAAGGTTGCTTCACCAATAACAACTGCAGTGGAAAGGTGAGAAGCAATGCCAGTGCTATTGTTACATCCGCCAGTCGCTTGAGTCGTTTGTTGGCTGGGTGTGCAATGGCGAAGTCAGCATCGGCCGAAAGAATTTCGCCGCTTTCTGTACTTGTATCACTGCCCACTATGCTGCTGCTTTCGCCGGCGTGGTAGCGAAAGCGAAGGCGGCTGCGCAAACTTTCGGTAAGTTGAATAATGCGGCTGTACGAAAGTGTAGCTGCGCAGAAAATCAGTTCTTTTGCATTCAGCGCTTCGGCGGTTACGGCAATGTTGCTGATGTGCGCAATGGTTTGCTCACTTGTGCCATTGATGCCTACGCGGCCGATGATGCGCTGGCCAAATCCTTTTTCTTTCAGAAAGGCTTCAATAGCGCTGTATTCTTGGGCCGATGCCGCTACCAGAATATGCGGTTGCGCAGTTGCATCCACAGGCTCAAACAAAAGTTTTGCCTTTACCAGCAACCAACGTAAAACTGAAATAAGAAGAAACGCAGCAAAGGCACCCAGCACAACCACGGCTCTTGAAAAACGGTATTGCTCGGGTAGCAAAGCATATAGGGCCAGAAGAATGACCGTAGCCACTACAGCCGATCGCCATACACTTTCCCGCTTGTAGTAACGATCATAAAGACCGGCGTAATAAGCTGCCACCAGGTAAACAAGTGTAAACGCCGGCAGCGAAAAGAGAATAAGTTTTTCGGGGTAAGAAACATCGGTGCGAACATAGGTGTCCCACACTTCTTTCACCGTCCAAAAGCTGAAGAGGATAATGAGTGCATCAATCACCGGAATGCCAATCCATTTCACCAGTTTCAAAAAAGCGGCCACCAGTCCGCGCAGCCAAATGGCCAGCCGGATAGCTGCCTGGAAAACGCCTGCCCTTGCACCGCCGTAGTGTTTTTGCACGAAGGTGATCATAGCCTGGTAAAACATCTTCACGTAATTAAGGCTGCCGCGTTTGGTGCTTTCGCCTTTAAAGTGAATGATGGTTGTACCGGCGAAATAGTAATTTTTATACCCGCCTTTTTGAATGCGGTAGCTCAGGTCCACATCTTCGCCATACATAAAAAAGGCTTCGTCAAAGCTTCCCACTTTGTCCAGCACTTCTTTTTTTGTGAGCAGGAAGGCGCCGGCCAGCACATCCACTTCGTGGTTTTCTTCTTTGTTTAAATGCCCCAGGTGGTAACGGCTGAAGAGCTTTGATTTGGGAAACAGGTAAGCCAGTCCGGCCAGCTTAAATAGTGAAGTAAGTGGCGAAGGAAAAGCCCGTTTGCTTTCCTTTAAAAAGCTGCCGCTGCCATCAATCATTTTTACGCCAAGAGCACCACAGTCGGGGTAGCGCTTAAAAAAATCAATGCACAGCGCAAAGCTGTCTTCGGCTACAAGGGTATCGGGGTTTAAGAATAAAATGTATTCCCCCTTTGCTTCCTGCAAGCCGCGGTTGCACGCTTTGCCAAAGCCGCTGTTGATTGTATTTTGAAGAAAGTTAACCTGCGGAAATTTTGGTTGCAGGTAGGCAATGCTGCCATCGGTAGAGAGGTTGTCAACAACAATGATTTCGGTTTTTACCTGCTGTGCGGCCTCCACTACCGAGTACAGGCATTGCTCCAGAAAGTATTTTACATTGTAGTTAACTATGATAACGGATAGCGTCAATGGCAGGCAGTTTCTAAGCGGGCAAACGTAGGAAGAAAGTTAATACGTTACTCCGGTAATTGGTAAAGATGGCTTGATGATACAGTTAATGGGCAATCCGGCGAATCCATTTTTTTATTATCCCGCTAATCCGTGGTTACTTTGCGCATGTTTAAAAACACCCTGCTCGAAGCCCTGCATGCAGCAGCTACTGAAATTAAAAAGTTTGATGAGCTGGATTTTTCCATCAGCGAAAAAGAAGGCATCAACAACCTGGTAACCGAAGTTGACCATGCCTCGGAAAAAGTGATCATCGATGTTATTAAGAAGGCCTTTCCCAACCACCAGATACTGAGCGAAGAAATTGGCGAGATAAAACAAGACTCACAATACAAATGGATCATCGACCCCATTGATGGCACGGTAAACTTTGCACACCGCATTCCGCTTTGCTGTATTTCCATTGGACTTGAGCACAACGGGAAAATAATCCTGGGTGGAATTTACAATCCGTTCATGAACGAAATGTTCCTAGCCGAACGCGGACAAGGCGTAACGCTGAACGATAAAAAAGTAAGCGTCAGCAAAAAAGCTTCCGTGGCAAAAGCCTGTCTTGTTACCGGCTTCCCCTACACGTACCTCGATGAGCCCAACGGACCTTTGGAAGTTTTTGACCGCCTGATCAGGCGGGGCGTGCCGGTACGTCGCCTGGGCTCTGCCGCCATTGACCTTGCCTGGGTTGCCTGCGGCCGCTTTGATGGCTTTTACGAACATCGCCTGCAGGCGTGGGATAGCGCCGCCGGTTTTTTAATGGTAGAAGAAGCGGGAGGAAGAGTGACAAACTTAAAAGGAGATACGTATTCGCCCTATCAGCCCGGCATTATTGCCAGCAATGGCGTGTTGCATGATGAGTTGATAAAAGTGGTGAATACAGGTTGGGATTAATTGCCGATTGGCGGTTGCGGATTGCAGATTTTGGTTGACTATCTTAAATTTAAGAATGGACATAACTGAATTTAAAAAGCGCACCAAAGCATTTGCTATTGACTTTGCAAAGTTCTGCTAATCACTGCCGCCTGATAAAATTGTACGACATTATGTTGACCAGATCGTAAGAAGCTTGGTTTCCGTAGGTGCTAATTACAGGGCTGCCTGCAGGGCAAAGTCAAAAGCTGATTTTATTAATAAGCTGAGAATTGTAGAAGAGGAAGCAGATGAGAGCCTATACTTTTTAGAATTAATTTGCGAGTTCTATCCTGATAAGCGAAACGAGATTGCAAAACTATACAAGGAAGGAGACCAGTTGCTGGCAATGATTGTAAGCTCAATCAATACGGCGTTAAGCAGGGCAAAATAAAAATCTGCAATCGCCAATCTAAAATCTAAAATATGAGTGAACGAACAGAAGTTTCAAGCCTTGGCGAATTTGGCTTGATTGACCACCTGACAAAAAATATTGAAATACATAATGCTTCGTCCATCCTTGGTGTGGGCGATGATGCCGCCATCATTGATCATTTTGGCAAACAAACCGTGGTCACAAACGACCTGCTGATTGAAGGCGTGCATTTCGATCTAATGTACATGCCGCTGAAGCACCTTGGTTATAAAACAGTAGCCGTTAATGTAAGTGATATCTGCGCCATGAACGCCACGCCAACGCAAATCACCATTGGCATTGCGTTCAGCAACCGGTTTAGCGTAGAGGCATTGAATGAATTTTACGAAGGCGTTTATGCCGCCTGCGAAACCTACAAAGTCGATTTGATTGGTGGCGATACCACCTCTTCGCAAAAAGGGTTTATTATTTCCTGCACCGCCATTGGCGAAATTGCTCCCGATAAATTTGTTACCCGCAAAGGCGCAAAAAAAGGCGAACTGCTTTGCGTGAGTGGCGACTTGGGTGCAGCTTACCTGGGCTTGCTTTTATTGGAAAGAGAAAAGAAAATCTTCCTGGAAAATCCCAAAGTGCAACCTGACCTGGAAGGCGAGAAATATATTGTGGGCAGAATTCTGAAACCGGAAGCCAGGGTTGATCTTGTTGACTTCTTTGCAAAGGCGAACATCACGCCAACCGCAATGATTGATGTAAGCGACGGGCTTAGCTCCGAGATCCTGCACATCTGCAAACAAAGCAACGTGGGTTGTGTGCTGTACGAAGAAAAAATTCCGATTGCAGAAGACACCAAGCTTGCAGCCTTCAAATTCAACCTCGATCCCACGGCCTGCGCTTTAAGCGGCGGCGAAGATTACGAGCTGCTGTTTACCATTCCGCAGGATGATTACGACAAGATTTCCGGGAATGCCGATATTAGTGTGATTGGTTACCTCACCGATGAAGAAGCCGGCGCTCATATCATTACAAAAGGAGGCAACAAGCATCCCATTACGGCGCAGGGCTGGAACGCATTTAAATGATCTGCTGAAATGAAAAACTGGCTGCCGGGTTTTGTGCTGTTGCTGTTGCTGGGAAGTTGCGCTGTCAGCAAGCCGTATAATCCTGCTAAAAAATATTCTCCGAAAGAACTGGAAGAAGACTATTCGCTGTTTCGTGCTGCGCTGGAAGATGCGCATCCCAGCCTTTACTGGTACACGCCTAAGGACAGCATGGATTATTACTTCGACATTGGCAAAAGCAAATTGAATGATTCGTTGACAGAAACAAACTTTCGGTATGTAATGGCCTACGTCGTTTCTAAAATCCGATGCGGGCATACAGCGATAAGGGCTTCCAAAGGAGCGGTCAGTCATCCGCCCACGCAAGGCGCATCGTTTCCGTTGTTTGTAAAAGCCTGGCCCGACACGGTGATGGTAACTGCTAACCTCAATCGCAAAGACAGCAACGTAACACGTGGCGTCATCTTAAAATCAATTGACGGAACGCCCATCAACAGCATCGTTGATTCCATGTTTTCTTTTCTTTCTGCCGATGGCTACAACACCACCCACAAATACCAAACGCTGAGCAACGGTGGTACGTTTCGAACATTGTATGCCATTATCTATGGCCTCAAACGCCAAACGCCAGTGGAGTTTATTGATACAACCGGGCAGCTTCGTTCGGCAGTGGTCAATCTTTACAATCCACGGGCCGATACACCGCGACCAGCCACCCGAAAGCCGCCGGAAATTTCGAAAAAAGAACGCCGTCGCATGGAGTTGGAAAGCATGCGCAGTTTTCGCATTGATACGGCGCTGAACGCGGCGTTTATGGAAGTCAACACCTTTACCAAGGGCAATAAGCTGCGCAGCTTCTTTCGCCAATCGTTTAAAGAAATAAAGAAGAAGAGCATCTCCCACCTGGTGCTTGACCTGCGGGGCAATGGTGGCGGCAGTGTGGTGCTTTCCAACCTGCTGACAAAATACATTGCCGATAAGCCTTTTATAATTGCCGATTCGCTTTATGCCTTGCGGCGAACAAGCGATTACAGCAAATACCGCAACAACCGTTTTTTTAACTGGCTGTTTATGCAGTTCCTCACTAAAAAACGGAAGGACGGCAACTACCATTTTGGCTTGTACGAAGGCAAGAAGTTCAAACCAAAAAGCAGCAATCATTTTAACGGCAGAACCTATATTCTCACCGGCGGCAATACGTTTTCTGCAGCATCGCTGGTAGCCAAAACATTAAGAGAGCAGGAAGATGTGGTAGTGGTAGGCGAAGAAACCGGCGGCGGCGCTTACGGCAATACGGCCTGGCTTATTCCGGATGTAACCCTGCCCAATACCGGCGTTCGCTTTCGGTTACCGTTGTTCCGGCTGGTAATTGATAAGAATGAGCAGAAGGGAAGTGGCGTGCAGCCCGAAGTGCCGGCGCTGCCCACAGTAGAAGCCATTCGGAAAAGCGAAGATTATAAGATAGAGAAGGTGAAAGAACTCATTAAAAAAGACCGGTAAGATTCTTGTTTATGCTATTAGTGCAACGAGAAAGGAGTGTTCGTTGTCAGGCTAAGAAATTAAACAGGATGAAACATCTTCTTCTTTTACTGGCAGTTGGCTTTTTCTTCGGTTCGTGCAGCAAAGAGCAGGAAGGCGAGGGAAAATGTTTTGACGGGGTTGTGGTCTATGGAGGTGATCCGGCCGCGGATGGTTTAGGTTGGCTGATTATGGAAGACGATAGTGTTGCTCCAGAGCGATATGTCCCGCAAAACCTTGCAAATGCTTATATGAAAGACGGGCTAAAAGTTTCTGTCTGCCTGCAGGAAACCGAAGAAAAACTCTACTGTTTCTGTGCGCAGCCCTTACCAAAATACCGCATTACCTCCATCCGCACACGCTAGGGCAGAATAGTGAATTCATCCGCATCCCGCCAGAACTGGAATTTTTCCCTCACGCTTTGCAGGTCTTCTTTCTTCAGCGTAATGGTAAAAATATCTTCGTCGTCTTTTTTATGATACAGCATTTCGCCTAGCGGATCAATCACCATGCTGTCACCGCTGTGGTAGATGTCGTTGCCATCGTTTCCCACCCGGTTTACGCCAATCACATAACATTGGTTTTCGATGGCTCTTGCCTGCAGCAAGGTTTTCCAGGCATGGCTGCGGCGTTCAGGCCAGTTGGCTACATAAATAAGTGCATCGTATTCGAAGGCTGTGCCGGGCTCTAACTCCCCTCTCTTTTGGAGAGGGGCTGGGGGTGAGGCCTGCTGCCTTGCCCATACCGGGAAGCGCAGGTTATAACAAACCAGCAGGTTAATCTTCCAGCCATTCACCGAAGCAATGAAGCGTTCTGTTCCCGGTGTGTAATGTTTGTCTTCACCGGCAAAAGCAAACAGGTGGCGCTTGTCGTAATAGCCGTAAGTGCCGTTGGGTAACATCCAGATAAAGCGGTTGTAGTAAGCGGTCTGGCCGTTTTGAACGGCCTGACCATCGCTGTCAGCAATGATAACGCTGCCGGCAAGAATGATTTTCTTTTTCGCTGCTACCCGCTTCATCCACTGCACGGTTTCGCCTTCCATGGTTTCGGCCAACATTTCCGGCTTCATGCTAAAGCCGGTGCTGAACATTTCGGGCAATAAAACCACCTGCGTTTTCTCTTTAATGCCGGCAATTTTTTCTTCCAGCATTTGCAGGTTTGCCTGTTTGTTCTCCCAGTGAAGCGATGTCTGAATCAGCGTAAACGTAACAGATGACATAGCTTGCAAGCTAAGCCGCAATTGGCAATCAGCAAAACAGGCAAGCGTGGTAAAACTTGCCGATTGCAAATTGTTTGTTGCCGGCTGGCCCCTTCGGCACTGTACTTGTTTTATATACGGGTAAGAAATTGTGGCGTATGAAAAAGGTGTTACTCTCCATGCTGTTGTTGACAACAGCTTTTGCAAATGCACAACCCATTGTGCAGCCTATAGCCAGCGGCGATTACTGGCAGCTTGATGAATACCAGAACCGGCTTCCGGAACTGGCGGCAAAAACAACATTTCCTGCAACCATCAGCTTTACAAACGGATCCGTCGGCATTAATAATTTTTATGTGAACCGGCAGCTTGGTCAGAATGAAATTGTGTGGAATGTAGGAGCTGCCAGCAATGTTGCTAACTACGTGGTGGAATTCAGTCGTGACCTGCGAACATTTGAACGGGCAGGCATAGTCAATCTTGAACGGGTGGAAGGCGGCCGTTATGTGTACAGGCACCTCATCAATGACCGAAACCTCATTTACTATCGCATTGGCATTGTAACCGGTGCTAATACCATTGCTTACACACCGGCCGTGCAAGTGTTGGATGATGAGTTCTCGGTTAAAATATATCCAACCATTGTAAAAGGCAGTACGTTTTATATTGAAACCGGCCAGGCATTTGAAAAGTTGCAGGTGGTAAACAGCAATAGCCAGGCGGTTTATGAGAAAGGCATTAACGGGCAAACCGGTACCATTACGGTTGGATTGACCTCCACCTTACCCAAAGGCATTTATTTCGTTCGCCTGCTTTCCACCAACCGGCCGCAGCATGTTGAGCGGATATTGGTTGAGTAGGACTTCTTGGATATAGTTCAATGCCTTGTCTCCTATTATTTCTCAAAAGGCAGCACGGCATTCTCCCATAAGAAAAGCGTTCAAATGTTGATTGCACTTACTTTTGCCGCCACATGCTGAACGGAAAAAAAATTGTGGTAGTGCTGCCGGCGTACAATGCTGCAAAAACATTGCAGCAGACGTACAACGAAATCCCTTTTGATATCGTTGACGATGTAGTGCTGGTAGATGACCGCAGCAAGGACGAAACCGTGCAGCTGGCAAAGCAAATCGGCATTCAGCATGTCATTCTTCACGAAAAGAATTTAGGCTACGGCGGCAACCAGAAAAGCTGCTACAACAAAGCGCTGGAGCTGGGCGCCGACATCGTGATCATGCTGCACCCCGATTACCAGTACACGCCAAAGCTTATTCCCAGCATGGCGCACCTGATTGCTGCTGATCTTTACCCTGTGGTTTTGGGCTCACGCATTTTGGGCAACGGTGCACTGCGTGGTGGCATGCCTGTTTATAAATACATCGCTAATCGTATTCTCACGTTTACGCAAAACGTATTGGTTGGGCAAAAGCTTTCCGAATACCACACCGGCTACCGTGCTTTTTCAAAAGAAGTATTGCAGAAGGTAAACTACCAGCTGCTGTCGGATGATTTTGTGTTCGACAACGAAATGCTTTCGCAGATCATTTACTTCGATTACGAAATTGCCGAAGTAACCTGTCCCACCAAATATTTCGAAGAAGCCTCCAGCATTAATTTCAAACGCAGCGCTGTTTATGGGTTGGGCGTGTTGCGGGTATCGCTGGTTCACCGGCTTTGCAAATGGGGCGTGATGAAGAATAAAATGTACCAGTCTAAAAACCCCCAAACCCCCTAAAGGGGGCTTATCTATCCGAAAGCAAAACCATTCTTTATAAATACAAACGCCTCTAACTTCTAAAGTCAGAGGCGTTTGTATACTTGGGAATCCTTTTTTCCGTAAACGACAGAAAGCCCCTTTAGGGGTTTGGACATCATATAACACCGCTCACCTCGTCTCCGCAGCAGGAAGTTTTTCCGTTACTTTTGCGACCAATTCTTAAGCAGATGAAACTATCTCATTTATCGGAAACGCTGATTGGCTCAGAGATCGTTAAACTGGGTGGAGAAATCAGGGAACGCATCCGCAAAGGCGAACGCATTTACAACTTTACCGTTGGCGATTTTGATCCGAAGATCTTCCCGATTCCACAAGATCTGGAAGAAAACATCGTGGAAGCCTATCGTCAGCACTTTACCAATTATCCTCCCGGCGAAGGCAGCCTGGAATTGCGGGAAGCCCTAAGCCGCTTCAGCAAAGAATACCAAGGACTGGAGTATGGCGTGGATGAAATACTGGTGGCCTCCGGTGGCCGTCCGTTGATTTATGCGCTGTTTCGTGCCGTGGTAGATAAAGGTGAAAAAGTAATTTACGCGGTTCCCTCCTGGAACAACAACCACTATACGCATTTTGTAGAAGCCGAACATGTGGTAGTAGAGGCAAAAGCCGAAAATGCCTTTATGCCTACGGCAGAAGACCTGAAGCCGTACATTGGCGACGCTTCCTTCCTGGCGCTTTGCTCCCCGCAAAACCCAACCGGCACCACGTTTCGCAAAGAAGAATTAGCCGCCATTTGCGACATGATAGTCGCAGAAAACAAGCGCCGAGGCGATGGCAAAAAATTGTACGTAATGTTCGACCAGATGTACTGGCACCTGACCTACAATGGCATTGAGCATTACGACCCGGTTTCGCTCAACCCAGAGATGCGTCCGTACACCATTTTTATTGACGCCATCAGTAAATGTTTTGCTGCAACCGGCGTTCGTGTGGGCTGGAGCTTTGGCCCGGCAGCCGTGCTGAATAAAATGAAAGCGATTCTCTCCCACGTAGGTGCCTGGGCGCCTATGCCGGAGCAAAAAGGATTAACAAAGTTTCTCTCGCAAAAAGAAGCCATCGATAGTTACTTAACGAATTTTAAGGCTGAAGTGGAAGAACGCCTTCGCCGCATTTACGAGGGATTTGTTCAGCTGAAGAACGAAGGTTTTTCTGTTGATGCTGTTGCCCCCGAAGCTGCCATTTACCTGACCATTAAAATTGATCTTGCCGGCAGCCAAACCGCCGACGGACAAACATTGAAGTCACAGGCCGATGTAACCTCGTACCTGCTGCAGAATGCCAGCCTGGCCGTGGTTCCGTTTTATGCATTTGGTGCTTCCAGCGATTCGCCATGGTATCGCCTGAGTGTTGGCACTTGTAAAAAAGAAGAAATTGATGAAATGCTGCAAAAGCTTCGCACGGCATTAAGCCAGCTACAGCACAAAGCAGAACCGGTAGCCTAAACTGCCGGTGAACATAAAAAATGGGATTGCAGAATGCGGTGGTAAAACCTGCAGACGGCAATCCCAATTTGTTTTATAAAAGGACTGAATTAATTTTTGTTGATCAGGAAGTGGAAAGGTCTTAATTCCGGGTCGCTGATAGCATTCACGATGGTTTTTGCCTTGCGGGTAATTTTATGACGGGCCACCAGCTCGTGTGCCTGGCAAAAAATTTCATTTCGTTCTACCTGCATCAAAATCTCGTGCAGGCACTCCACTTCTTTTTGAAGAAGGTCGTCGTTGTACACCTCTTCTTTGTATAACAGGAGTAAGTCGCGGTTATAGTTCTTCATGGCTCATCTGTTTTTGACCTAAACTTTGCTGGGACATCCGCACCCGCTGCTCTTACCTCCCGAACCGGAGTAGTAGTTGCGAGAACAGCCCGTCATAGCAAGAATAGTCAAGAACAATGCCATATAGATGATCTTCTTCATAGTCGATTTTGTAAAATAACTATTTTACCCCCGCATTTCGTATAGCGTCCGGCAAAAGAATTTAAAATTAACATGAGTCAGTTTTCCGCATCGCCAAAAATTCTGGTGGCGCCACTTGATTGGGGCCTTGGCCATGCAACGCGTTGTGTTCCAATTATCCGCGAACTGCTGGCGCAAAACTGCCAGGTTTTACTGGCTGGTGAAGGAAAGGTAAAAGCATTGTTGCAGCAGGAGTTTCCGCAATTGCCCTTTGTAGAATTGCCCGGTTACCGCATTCAATATGCTTCGTCGGGCTGGGGTTTGGCGGCAAAAATTGTGGCGCAAATTCCCAAAATTCTTTCCGCGATAAAAAAAGAAAACGCCTGGCTGGAAAAACTGGTGCAGGAAGAAGGCATCGATGCCGTGATCTCGGACAACCGGTATGGTTTGTACAGCGAAAAAATTCCTTCAGTTTTTATTACGCACCAACTGCGCATTAAAGCGCCGGTAAAATTTGCGGAAGATTTTCTGCAGGGCTTGAACTACCAATACATCGACAAATTTCAGGAGTGTTGGGTACCGGATGCGGAAGGCAAAAACAATCTTGGCGGAACGCTTTCGCACCCTACCGAAACGCCTTCTGTTCCTACACATTACATTGGTGTGCTATCACGGTTTGATGCAACACAAGAAAGTAGTAGTGAAGAAAACCTGCTGGTGCTTCTTTCCGGCCCTGAGCCCCAGCGCAGTTTGTTGGAAACCCAGTTGCTGGAAGAGTTGAAAGATTATACAAAGCCGGTAGTGTTAGTAAGAGGGATGCCTGGGTCAAACGAAGAGCTAAACGTAAAAGAGAATGTAACGGTGTTTGCGCATTTGCCTGCGTCAGAACTGGAAGCAAAAATCAAGGCTGCGCCTTTTGTCATTGCCCGTTGTGGTTACAGTACTGTAATGGATTTGGCGGTGCTGAAGAAGAAGAGCATTTTAATTCCAACACCGGGACAAACCGAACAGGAATATTTGGCCAAACACCTGATGGAAAAAAACTTTGCCTTTTGCGTGGAGCAGAAAAAATTCCGGTTAAAACATGCATTGGCATTAGCAGCTTCTTTTGCCTACCAACCTTTCAACGCATCAATGGGCAATCTTCAAACAACTATCGCTTCGTTTATAAATAGCGTTGAAACAGGCCGAGTAAAATCAGTGTAATCCTTTCAAAATCTCATTCATCCGCGGTCACAAAAACGCCCCGAAACCGGGGCGCCTTGTTAACCTTCAACCATTTTTACGGCAGAACATCTTGTCATGCAGCAAAAAATAGACAAGAGCAGTACAGCAAAACGCTGCACGGATTTATGCTGATCATCTACTAAAAATAAAAAAGCGGGGTTTTACCCAATTGTTTGCGTTGAATCAACCGTAAGAAGTACGGATGTTTCCGGCGCCGGCAGGGGTTGCGTAAACAGGGTTGGTTGGCTGTAGTCCAGCCGAAAAGATTTGCGGTGGTAGCGGCAAGGTCCCCACTTATCCAGCGCCTGCTGGTGTTCTTTGGTGGCGTAACCTTTGTTCTGCGCCCAGTTGTACCGCGGGTATTTCTGGTGCAGTTCCTTCATGTAATCGTCGCGGTATGTTTTGGCAAGAATGCTGGCCGCCGCAATGGAAGCATACTTGGCATCGCCGCCCACAATGCATTTGTGCGGAATGCGCTTGTACGGCGCAAAACGGTTACCGTCTATCAAAAGCAATTGCGGCTGAACAGCAAGTTGCTTTACCGCCAGGTGCATGCTTTTAAAAGAGGCCTTTAAAATATTGAGCTTGTCAATTTGTTTGTGGTCAAGTTGAGCCACGCCAAAAGCAATGGCATTTTGTTCAATGAAAGGCCGCAACTCGTAGCGCTGCTCTTCGGAAATCTGCTTGGAGTCGTTCAGAAAGGGATGATAAAAATCTTTCGGCAGAATAACGGCCGCGGCAAACACAGGCCCGGCAAGACATCCGCGTCCGGCTTCATCGCAACCGGCCTCCAATAATTCTTCCTGGAAAAAGTTAGGCAGCATTGATTTTTGTTCGAAAACGAATGTAGGATTTGTCTTCAAAAAACGACGCTAAACAGGCAAAGAGTTCCGTTAAATTCATTCCATCAAAAGCTTCGGACAACAAACCATTGCCGGTTCCGAAATAGCATCTACCCACAGTAAAATCCTGCGAATCATTTCCAAAATCCCTCCAATCTGCGGTTACCTTTGCGCCGTCATGTTACAAGGTATTGTCAGTAAGCGTAGCCGTCCCGTTGCCATCTGGTTGCTGGTTGGCGTTTTCATGATTATTGTGCAAATCATTTTGGGTGGCATTACCCGCCTCACCGATTCGGGCCTTTCCATTACCGAATGGCAGCCCTTGCTGGGTACCGTGCCGCCCATGTCGGAAGCCGCCTGGAACGAGGCGTTTGAGAAATACAAACAGATTGCGCAGTACAAGCACCTGCACTCTTATTTTACGCTGGAAGATTTTAAATCCATTTTTTTCTGGGAGTGGTTTCACCGCGTTTGGGGACGATTGCTCGGCGTTGTCTTCCTCATTCCTTTCCTCATTTTCCTTTTTCAGAAACGCTTTACAAAAGACATGATCGTTCCCATGATCATCCTCTTTATTCTTGGCGGACTGCAGGGGGCTATTGGCTGGATTATGGTGCAAAGCGGTTTGAACGACGAGAACCTTTATGTAAGCCACATCCGTCTTTCCATTCATTTTATGGCGGCACTTGGCCTGCTGGTTTACACCATGTGGTTTGCACTGAAGCTTTTGGTAAGAAGAGAACAAACCGTTTTTCATCCATCATCTAAAAAACTATTGGGCTGGATTATTGGACTGCTGATTATTCAATTGATTTACGGCGCTTTTATGGCCGGTTTGAAAGGTGCCCTGGCAGCACCTACCTGGCCCGATATCAATGGCAGTTACCTGCCGGCCGGCATTGGTTCTTACCAAGGCAAGGAAGGAACGTTTTTCTCTGCACTGATTAACAACCCGGTTACCATTCATTTTATTCACCGCAACCTAGCTTATCTCTTAACGGTTTTAGTTGTGGCGTGGACCTTTGTAGCTGCGAAAGAAAAACGAAGCACTTGGTTTAACCGCCTAAAGGTGTTGCCGCTGGTGCTTGTGGCTATCCAGGTTGCGCTGGGCGTAGCCACGGTGCTAACTTCTACCAGCAAGGTGCCGCAAAAATGGGGTGTGTTTGAGTGGAACGCACAACTGCACCAAGCCGTGGCAATGCTGCTGCTTCTTTCGCTGACGACTGTATTCTACCTGCATTCTTCAAAAAAGAGTGCAGCGATGTAAGGCCGGCGGCTTGTCTTACGTTAGTAAGCAAAGCCGCTAACCATGGAGTACTTTTCTTTTCTGCCCCGCTACCTGCAAAAAAATTTTCGCAGTACATTACAACCCTTGAAGAAGTCGGCCACCATCCTGGAATACCTGCGGGGTACGTTTTACTCCTTGCCCGTTCAATTGCTGTTTTTGCATTTTCGCAAATACCAGGTGTTGCTTATTTTCTGGATTGTGTTGTTTGCCACCGTTGGCGGCGCTTTCATGAAATCGTTTGGCGCAGAGGCGCTTTTCCTGGGCCCCGAATACATGGGCAACGTAAACGCATTGGGAGCGGCCATTGTGGGCATGTCTATTGGCATTTTTATTATGTGCTGGAACGTGACCACATTTATTCTTTTCAGCCGGCACTTTAGTTTTTTAGCAGCCACGCAATACCCCTTCTTGAAATACTGCGTAAACAACAGTGTGATCCCTGTTACATTCCTGGTGTTTTATTTATTGAAGGCTTACCAATATGCGCATTACAAAGAACTCATCACCAACGTGGAAATTGTTTTTCTCACCGGCGGTTTTTTAATTGGCCTGCTGCTGGTCTTCACCATTTCATTTCTTTATTTTTTTAGTGCCGATAAAACCATTTTTAAAAAACTGCAGCCGCTGTTCAGCAGTGCGAAAAATTACATCTCGCACCTGCAGCCGGAGCGAAACGACAGCCATGCCTTGCTGCATTCCGAATGGTTTTTGGATTCATTCTTTCGCGTTCGCCGCTGCCGCGATGTATCGCACTATTCGGAAGAGTTGATGGAGAAAATTTTTAAGCGCCACCACTTTGCGGCGGTGGTTTCTGTTTTCATCATCTACCTGTTTTTGTTGCTCATCGGCTTCTTTATTGACCAGCCGTTTTTTCAATTGCCGGCCGGTGCAGCGGTTACGTTGTTGTTTGCGGTGCTGATTGGTGTAACCGGTGCCATTGTGTATTTTTTTCAAAGCTGGAGTGTGCCGGTGCTGATTGTTTTTGTGCTGGTGCTGAACATGCTTTACCGTGTGGAACTGATTGATCCGCGCAACAAAGCCTACGGCCTGAATTACAACAACAAAAACGAATTTCCGGCCTATACAAAAGAAAACATCGACAGCATTGCCGCCTCGCCATCGGTAGACAGCGACCGGAAAAATATGGAAACGGTGCTGGGCCGCTGGAAGGCAAAGCAGGGAGAAGAAAAACCACTTTTGGTGGTGGTAACAACCAGTGGAGGCGGCAGCCGAAGCGCCACGTTTACCATGAATGTGCTGCAGCGCCTTGATAGTTTAACCGGCGGCACCATGATGAAGAAAACCTTTTTGTTTGCTGGAGCTTCCGGCGGAATGATTGGTGCTTCCTACTTCCGCGAACTGTACCGCCAGCGGCTGAAAAATCCTTCCTTCAATTTGCGCTCAGAGGCGCATGTTGATAACATTGCTTCCGACCTGCTAAACCCGATTTTTACGTCGTTTGTAACCCGTGATTTGTTTGCGCCGGAACGTAAGTTTGAAGTGGGTCCTTACTCTTATCTCCGCGACCGCGGGCTGGCATTTGAAAATGCTTTAAATAACAACACCGATAAATACCTGGATAAGAAATTAGGCGATTATGTGGCCGATGAAACCGCGGCTAATATTCCGCTGATGCTGTACCATACGTTAGTTACAAGAGATGGCAAACGCATGGTGATTGGCACGCAGCCTATGCGTTTTATGATGATGCCGCCGAAAGATTCGGCAACGAAAGTAGCCTCGGCCGATGCCATTGATTTTACATCGTTTTTTGCAAAGCAGGACCCGTACAACCTGCGTATGCTCACCATTCTGCGCATGAACGCTACGTTCCCGGTGGTGCTGCCCAATGTGTGGATGCCAACAGACCCGGTGATTGATGTAATGGACGGTGGCCTGCGGGACAACTACGGCGTGGAAACATCGCTGCGTTTTTTACTGCACATGCAGAAGTGGATTGAACAAAATACAAGAGGGGTGATGATCGTGCAGATCCGCGACAGGATGGACGGCGGCTGGGATAGTCCGTACGAGTTTGACGACCTGGTGCAGAATGCCACCAAGCCTTTCTTTCTGCTGCAGCACAACTGGTACAAGATGATGGAATATTTTCAGCGTGACATGGCCACGTATTTTTTAAATAACCAGAAATATCCTGTTCACAACATCACGTTTCAATACATTCCGCGGAAAGAGCAACACAAAGCCGCACTTAGCTTTCACCTAACTAAGCAAGAGAAACTGGACATTGCCGGTTCGCTTCAATCGGAACACAACCAGGAGAGTTTTAAGCGGGTGTTGGGGTTGTTTAGGGAGAAGTAACTTATTGATAAAACAAACATTTTTGTTTTCTGACAAAAACATAATTTACATCTTCAACCAAAACTTCATGAAACTTCTATTTTTTATTTTAGTTGCCTGTTCCTCTTTTAGTACAAATGCACAGGAAAAAGCAACAAAGGATTCCTTGCGTGATTTCACATTTATGGCAAATAAGGATTCCGTTTTGTTAGACTCATTTGACTTTTGCGGAAAATATTTTAAGATTCCCAGAGATTGTAATAAAAAGTCACTGGCAAATTGCTGTTCAGGACAGGTTCGTCCGGCACAAATGGCTTGTTATAATGGCAATGGACTATCCTGGACTTATTTCAACGATATAAATATTGCTGAGCAGAATGTTGAGAGCTTTATTTCGCAGATGGTAAAGCAACAAAAAATAACAATTGCCGAGCCTATCACGTGTAACCTAATGGGAAAACAAGTGAAAGCCTATCGCGTAGCTTGTACAACAACAGAAAACCATAAGTGGAATGTAATTATTACATCTGGTGTTGTCTTTGGACAGCCTGTCCTTGTAGAGCTTCGTACGGAAAAACCTCTTCTGAAAAATAAAGAGCTACAACCTGTTTTTCGACAAATCGTACGGCTTGTTGAGTAATTACCCCTGCACCAACCGAAAACAATCATGCTCCACTTTAAACTCTAACTCATGAATGCTCTCCACCGGGTCGCCGTCAATGTGCATGGGTGCATCATCAAGGTTGGTAATGTGCAAACGTTCCGTTTGAAAATAAATCAGGCTGCTTTTTTCATCCACAATTTCTACCCGCTGCACTTTGTGAAACCCGCTGATCTGCATCAGCGTTTGAAACACCACGCTTAATTTATTCTGCTTCGTCATAATCACCACGTCAAGCAAACCATCGGTTAGCGAAGCTTTGGGTGCAATGGTAAAATTGTTACCAAACTGGTTGCTGTTGGCCACCGAAATAAAGAACGCTTCAGTATGAATTTCTTTTTCCTTCGTGGTAATCACAAACGAATAAGCCTTTGACGTAAAAAAATTCTGCAACGTTTTTTTAACGTAAGTAGACAGACCGCGTTTGGGAGAATTGGCAAAATCATGTGCTACCTGCGCATCAAAACCCAATCCTACCAGCATGCAGGCAAACTGCTTGTTGATGAAAAACGCATCGGTGAGCTGGCTCTTGCCATCAAAAATAATTTTCAATGCTTTTGCCGGGTCTTTTGGAATGCCGGCGCTCAACGCAAGGCCATTCCCCGAGCCGCAGGGAATAATGCCAAACTGCACATCCTGTTTACGCAGACTGTTAATCGCCTGGTTAATGGTGCCATCGCCGCCGGCAATCACCACATCGGTAATCTTCGTCTCTTTAATAATGGGATAGAGAAACGAATAATCGCCGTTGGCAACAGAAGGATAAATAGAATAGGGTAGGCCAATTTTTTTGGTTTCCCGCTCAACAGTCTCCTGCAGGTTTTTTTTATTTCGAACGCCGGAAATGGGGTTGATGATGTAAAGAAGTTTGCGCTGCACTCGGTAAAATGTAAATTGAAAAAGGCAAAAGTAAAAAAGCCCCTCCGATACTTGGGAGAAGCTTTTAAGATTTAACGGTTACTGGTAGGGCTTACGTTTTTTTGTCAAGGTAAACCGTGGCCAGGTGTACCCGGCGCAATCGCACATTAGCGCCGTCTTCGCCCAATACCGGTATTGTATAAATGTGAATCTGCGGCGATTCCCATTTCCATTTTTTCAACTCTTTTGCAGACACCGAAATGCTGTGGGCTTCCTTTGAGTACAACTCCCGGTCGGCACCGTCGAAAATCATAATGCGGCGCTTGCGTTCGTTCTCCACTTTCCCCGGATGGTAGGTTACCATCAACGCACCTTTTTTCAGGTCGTCAATCCACACACGGTTTTTCAGTGTGTCTTCTTCGTTGGCCAGCAAAAGCGTTTTGTTGTTCAACTGCACCATCCACCTGTCCTGCGCCTTGCCCGCCACGCTAAAAAATACAACGGCCAGTAAAAAAATAATTCTTTTCATAACTCCCGGATTTATTTGTTTCAACGGTTTTGTTGCAAACGCCTTTCCAATTCTGCTTCGTTGGTTAAATCAAGCCGCAGCGGCGTTATGGATACATAGCCGTTTTCTACCGCCCAGCGGTCGGTGCCTTCTTCGGCCGGCTCCAACGGAATTACAGTAAACCAGTAATGTTTTCTTCCCATGGGGTCAACCGCCGGTTCTATTTGGTTATCGTATAACCGCACCGATTGCCGCGTCCACATAATGCCTTTTGGGTTTGGCGGAAAATTGACGTTGTACAGCGCCAGTTCAGTTTCTTGTAAAAGCAACCCAAGCGTTTGGTGAACATAAGGCGCCAGTGCTTCAAAGTCCGGGTCTTCTTTTCCCACCGGCGTGCTTAGGGCAATGGCCCGCACACCCAGTAAAACACCTTGCTTGGCGGCTGCCAATGTGCCCGAATGCCACATGGCGTTGCCAAGGTTGGGGCCCATGTTAATACCAGAGAGAACAACATCGGTTTTGGTAAGATGCGTGCCCAATGCGGCACAGTCGGCAGGCGTTCCGTTTACTTTAAAAGCCTGCACGCCTTCTACCGGAATGGATGCTTTTTTATACGAAATAGGAAGATGCGCTGTAATGGAATGCGAGGAGGCCGACCGTTCCACATCCGGTGCCATTACTCTTACATCGCCAAAGGCCCGGGCCGCTTTTGCCAGTGCGGCAAGTCCCGGACTGTAAATGCCATCGTCGTTTGCAATCAGGATATTCATACCCAATTGTGCAACATTTTTGTGCCATAATGGTGGTACGTTTTTATCAGTTGAATCTCTGTAATACAGTTTATGATAAAAACAGTTCGCCTCATTCACAACCCCACTGCCGGAGACGAAGAGCATAACAAAGAACACCTGCTGGCGCAGATAAAAGCCTGCGGATTAGAGTGTAGATATAGCTCTACAAAGAACGATGACTGGAAAGATACACTTGACGATGCGGATATGATTGCTGTTGCGGGCGGCGATGGTACGGTGCGCAAAGTGGTAAAACAACTGGTAAAGAAAAAGATTGACAAGCCGGTTGGCGTATTGCCGTTGGGCACAGCGAACAATATTGCCAAAACTTTTCAAATTGACGGTAACATAAGGGCCGCAGCAGAAAACTGGCGCAACGGTCACATAAAAAAAATTGACATTGGCGTGATTAAAAACGTTGATGATGCCGAATTTTTCCTGGAGGGTTTTGGCTTTGGCCTGTTTCCCTGCCTGATGAAAGAAATGAAGGACAAGGAAGATGCGTATGATAGCCCGGAAGCAGAGTTGAAAGGCGCATTAAGAGAAATGCACCGGGTTTTATTGTCGTACGAGCCGCGGGAATGTCATCTTGAAATTGACGGAACCGATCACTCCGGCAAGTTTTACATGGTGGAAGTGATGAACATTAAATCCATTGGGCCCAACATTGAGCTTTCTCCCTGGGCCGATCCCGGTGATGGCGAGTTTGAAGTGGTGCTGGTACCTGAAGCCCACAAAGAAAAGTTTGCCGATTACCTGCTGCACAAAATGGAAGGTGGCGACGACCCTTACCAGTTTCATACACTGAAAGCAAAAAACATTGTGCTGAAATGGGATGGAAGCCGCTGTCATGCCGACGATAAGCTTTTAAAAATCGAGAAAGAAGCAGAGGTTCGGATTGCCTTAAAAGAAGGAGCTTTGTCTTTTTTATTGCCCGAACATGAACCCGCAAGCCGGTAAATACATTGTTGTTTTTGTCGTCATCATTATTGTTGTTGGCCTCATCGTGTATTTCTTTGGCAACAAGCTGCACTGGATTGGCCGCCTTCCCGGTGATATCCGTATTGAAAAAGGCTCCACCCGCATATATTTTCCCATTACCACCATGATCCTGTTCAGCGTTCTGCTTACAGTTGCTGTGAATTTGATTAGAAGAATTTTGTAATTTGTTCTGAACAAACCAACGCTGTTTATGACTACCCGCCGCGAGTTTATCAAAGGCTCTTCGTTTGTTGTAGCCGGAAGTTTTTTAAATGCCGACCGCTTTCAGTTTTTAGCAAAGCCTTCTTCTGTAATTGTTATTGGCGCCGGCTTTGCCGGGCTCTCCGCTGCCCAGGTTTTAAAAAAGAAAAAGCTAAAAGTAACGGTACTGGAGGCCCGCAACCGCATTGGTGGCAGGGTGTATTCCTTCAACATTCCGGATGAAAACCTGGTGATTGAACTGGGCGCAGAATGGGTAGGCAAATCGCATGAGCGGCTGATTGAAATGTGTGCTCAGTTTGGGCTGGAATTGCAGAACAACCAGTTTGAGTCGCATCTTCTTTACAAAGGAAAGTATTACGGCAAAGGCGGTTGGAAGTACTCCGATGAATGGGATAAAAAATGGACGAACCTGCTTGCTAGTTATAAGAAAATGACCGATGTGCAAAAGCGGGAATTAGATAAATACGACTGGTGGCGCTACCTCGTTAACAATGGTTGCGAAGGGCAAGACCTGGATATTAGGGAACTTTTGGACAGCACCGATTTTGGTGAAAGCATACGCCACGTATCAGCGTTTGCCGCCCTGGCCGAATACGCCGAAAGCAGCGAAAAAAACGAAATGGATTACAAGATAAAAGGCGGTAACGGGCAATTGGCCTTGAAGCTGGCGGAGAGTGTTGGAATGGAAAATATTTTACTCAATCACGGCGTAACCAAAGTAGAACAAACGGCAACTGGTGTGGTGGTCACCTGTAGCAACGGAAAGGTTTTCCGGGCCGATAAATTGATTTGCACTATTCCGACCTTTTCATTGAAAAAAATTCAATGGCTACCTGGTCTGCCAAAGGAAAAGGTAGATGCGGTGAATGCCCTGCAGTATGCCCGCATTAACAAACACCCGGTGCTGTTCAGCGAACGCTTCTGGCCCGAGGACATGGACATGGCTACCGATCTTCCTGCACATTATTTCTATCACGCTACCAAAAATCAGCCGGGTAAAAAAGGCATTTTAATTTCTTACACCACCGGCGATAAGGCCGCCGTTACCGCCAACCAGGACGATGCCTATCACCAAACCATCATCAACCAGGCCTTGCAACCTGCGTTTGGTAATGTGGAAAGCAAAATGGAAAAGCAATGGAATTATTACTGGGGAGCCGATGATTATTCCAAAGGTGCTTATGCTTTGTACCGTCCGGGGCAGTGGTTTACCCTGCGCCCAATTTTAGCTAAACCATTTCTCAACACCTATTTTGCCGGTGAGCATCTGGCCGACTGGCAGGGCTTTATGGAAGGGGCGATTAATACGGGAGAAGAGGCAGCGAAGATGGTTGCGGGATAGAACTACCTTCACAATATGTTCGAGTTCTTACAAAGAGTTGTGGCATTCCTGAATGCTGAAAACATTCCCTATATGTTATCTGGTAGTGTTGCAATGAGTGTTTATATAGTGCCAAGGGCAACAAAGGATATGGATATTATTGTACATCTTGAAATGCAGGATGTTGAAAGGTTAACCAATCATTTTAGCCAGGGATACTACTACGAAAGGGAATCAATCCGTGAAGCGGTCAAAACAAAAGGCATGTTCAATATCATTGATCATGCATCTGGCTTCAAAGCTGATTTCATTATTTTGAAAAACAGCGAATTCCGTCAAACTGAATTTCGCCGTCGGCAGAAAGTAGATTTTTTTGGAACGCCAATTTATATCGTATCAGTTGAAGATCTTTTGTTGTCCAAACTTATTTGGATTCAAGAACTTCAGAGCGGCATTCAGATTCAGGATATAGAGCATTTATTGCAATTGGAAACCCTTGATAAAAAATACATCCGCCACTGGATTCGGGAGTTAAACTTAAATACCTTTAACCTCCAGATATGACCGATACTCCTGACCATATTAAAAAAATCCATTTGGAAATTTGGTTGTCAAGGCCTCCGGAAGAAAGGTTGCGTCAGTTTCTGATCAATAACGAGGAAATGTTTCGCTTTTGGAAAGAAATGAGAAACGAGCTGATTAAAGTACACGACGGGAAGGCCACGAGTCAGAAGTAGCATTTTTTATACAGAATTCAACTCATCCAAAATAGCTTGTACTAATTGTTCCGGTTCTCCCTCCACCGAAACCGTAATCCCATACGCTGGCTCTTCTAAAATTTCAAACTGCGAGTCCAGCAGCGTTGCCTGCATAAAATGCCCCTTGCGGTCGAGCAACCGGCTTTTGATCACCTCCTTCGATCCTTTTAAAAAAATCCACACAAAGTTTTCCGGCGCCTGTGCACAAAGCGTTCGCCGGTATTTTTCCTTTAATGCCGAACAGGCCAGTACAGCACCGCCGGCAGCCTCCCATTGCACCAAGTTTGCCGCCAGCGTTTGCAGCCAGCCTTCGCGGTCATCATCCGTCAGCGGTGTGCCGCTTTTCATTTTTAAAACATTGGCGGCAGAATGAAAATCATCCGCATCATGGAACGGCAAGCTCAGTTTTTGCGCCAGTAATTGCCCGACAGTTGTCTTGCCCGAGCCTGAAACACCCATCACGATATAGACCATTGCTTTGTTTTCTTCGGTGAAATCGACTTTCAAACTTACCAAACTACAGCCGTCTTTTAATTGATAAAACTTTGTGTAAACTCCCTATTCTTTCTGGCTGCCCCAGCCGAAAAGCCTACCTTTGCGCCTCTAAAAACAGCTATGAGCCGTGAGCAGTAAGCCTTGAGCCTTTTTGGTTTGGTGCTTGTGGCTCGTAGCTCAAAGCTCACAGCTTAATTTATGGATATCAGAAATATCGCCATCATTGCCCACGTTGACCACGGTAAAACCACCCTGGTAGATAAAATTTTACACGCCACGAAGGTTTTTCGCGACAACCAGGATACCGGCGAGCTCATCATGGATAGTAACGACCTCGAACGTGAACGAGGCATTACCATCTTCAGTAAAAACGCCGCGGTGATGTACAAGGGAATTAAAATTAATGTAATTGATACACCCGGTCACGCCGACTTTGGTGGTGAAGTAGAACGTGTGTTGAAAATGGCAGATGGTGTTTGCCTGTTGGTAGATGCGTTTGAAGGCCCTATGCCGCAAACCCGCTTTGTACTGCAAAAAGCCCTGGCACTTGGCCTGAAGCCGATTGTGATCATCAATAAAGTAGATAAGCCAAACTGCCGCCCGGACGAAGTGCATGATGCGGTGTTTGAACTTTTCTTCAACCTCGATGCCACCGAAGAGCAACTGGATTTCCCAACCTATTATGGTTCGGGTAAGAACGGCTGGTTTAACGATAGCCTTACACCAAGCGAAGACATTACGCCTTTGCTCGATGGCATCATCAAACACGTTCCAAAGCCGAAAGTAGAAGAAGGAACCCTTCAGATGCAGATCACTTCGCTTGATTATTCTTCTTTCCTGGGCCGTATTGCCATTGGTAAAGTAGCCCGCGGTACCGTTAAAGAAAACCAGATGATTGCCCTGATGCAGGAAGACGGTGTCATTAAAAAGCAGCGTGTTCGCGAACTGTATGTGTTTGAAGGCATGGGCAAGAAAAAAGTCTCTGAAGTAGTGGCCGGTGATCTTTGCGCCGTGGTTGGTCTGGAAGGTTTCAACATTGGCGATACCATTGCCGACGCTGACAACCCGGAAGCATTAGCCGTTATCAGCGTGGATGAACCAACCATGAACATGATGTTCTCCATCAACAACTCGCCTTTCTTTGGCAAGGATGGAAAATTTGTAACCTCACGTCACCTGCGTGACCGCCTGATGAAGGAAACCGAAAAGAACCTGGCCCTACGGGTAAAAGATACCGACAGTGCCGATAGTTTCCTGGTTTACGGTCGTGGTATTCTGCACTTGGGTGTATTGGTAGAAACCATGCGCCGCGAAGGATATGAATTAACCATTGGTCAGCCGCAGGTTATTTTAAAAGAAATCGAAGGCAAAAAATGCGAACCATTTGAAACCCTGGTGGTGGATGTTCCGCAGGAGTTTGCTTCAAAAGTAATTGACCTGGTTACCCGTCGCAAAGGCGAAATGCTGGTGATGGAAACCAAAGGTGATATGCAGCACCTGGAGTTTGATATTCCTTCAAGAGGCTTGTTGGGTCTGCGTACGCAAATGCTCACTAACACAGCTGGTGAAGCGGTAATGAACCACCGTTTCAGCGAATACAAGCCCTGGAAAGGACCTATCCCCGGCCGTAACAACGGTGTGCTGATTGCAAAAGACAATGGTACAACAACCGGTTACTCGCTGGATAAATTACAGGACCGTGGTTACTTCTTTGTTGACCCGGGAGAAGAAGTTTATCGCGGACAGGTAATTGGTGAGAACAACAAGCCCGGTGATATCGTAGTAAACTCTAACGAAGGTAAAAAGCTGACCAACCACCGTGCAAGCGGATCGGATGCGGCTACCAACATTGCACCCAAGCGTGAAATGACGTTGGAAGAATGCATGGAATACATTCAGCAGGACGAGTGCATTGAGGTAACACCTAACCACATTCGTATGCGGAAAGTAATTCTTGACGAAGAAGAAAGAAAAAAACAAGCCAAGCGCATGAGCGCTGAGGCGGTGTAAATATTAATATTCCATATCTCACAGGTATGGAATATCTCATTGCTTAGACCTATGAGGTTTTCAAAACCTCATAGGTCTTTTCTTTTGGCGAGACCTTTGCAAGTTGAACGGTATGAAAGGCTTTTTTTCAATCTTGGTAATTATTCTCTTCGCAAGCTGCAATTTGGTTGACAGCAAATCGGGTAAGAAGAGTTCAAAAGACATGACCTATTCCTACGCCTGTCTTGACAGTGCTGTTTCAAACGACCGTACAGCCCGCATTGCCAACCGTGCCAATGACATCATTCGCAATTTTACCGTAGATGAAAGCCAGATTACCGATGCGGTGCAAAACCAATACGGCGAAGCCTTTCACAAAGATGCCCTGGAAACAAAAACCTTTGTACTGCTGAACGACCCGGCCATTAACACCCAGTTGCAAAAACTGATGAATGATTTGCTGGCCCAACGGGAGAACCCTTCTCAAATCAACTACGCTATTTACCTGCTGGATGATAAGCAGATTAATGCCTTTACGTTTGGCGGCCGCATTTATGTTACCAAAGCCATGTACGATAAATGCAAAGGCAGCACCGCACTTTTGTATTCGATTGTAGGACACGAAATTGGGCATTCCGAAAAAGGGCACATCAAAAAAACCATCCAGGAAATGATGCTGGCCAACAAAGTGTTTGGGGAAAACAACGGCGATTTTTTCTTCTACATAAAAAAACTTTTGACTGGTTCTTTTAACCAGAAAAATGAACTGGAAGCCGACTATTACGGCACCGATTTAACCTACCGCCTCAACCAAGATGTTTGCTCGGCCGTAGCCTTCTGGAAAGAAATGGGCAAAAGTGAAAACCAGTACAGCAAGCTCGAAGATTTCTTTCGTACACACCCGTTTTCCAACCTCCGGGCCCAGTGCCTGCAAGATCATATTCAACGGAATTTCGGCACTGCCTGCGCTGGCCAGTAAAGGTTTAAAAGGAGTTTTTTCGAAGGGCGACGAAGGCAATCTTGCTCCAAGACGTTGAAATCGTCATTCTTTTCTTTTCCGCTTTCTTCCCTTTGCCAGCTGCAATTCGTTACGTGGTTCAGGCAATCCACACTTTTGGTGATTGTATTCGGCTTGTGGTCGTTTTAATCTTGCTGCCACAAAACGAAACGATATGAACCAAGGCAACTACATCCATCTTCCGCAGGAGCTAAAAAAAGGAGCAAAGATTTTATTTGCATCCTTTCCCGGCGATGGACATTTTAATCCTTTAACCGGTCTTGCTGTGCACCTGAAAGCGCAGGGATATGATGTGCGTTTCTATGCTGCATCGGCTTACCGCGAAAAAGTGGAGAAGATGAATCTTCCCTACTACCCGTTTGTGCGGGCAAGAGAGCTGGATGTAAACAAGATTGATGAAACGTTCCCGGAAAGGAAAAACCACAAATCGCAGATTGCAAAACTCAACCACGATACGATCAATGTTTTTATTAAGCAGGGTCCGGAGTTTTATGCAGATGTAAAGGAAATCTACCAGCAGTTTCCGTTTGATTTACTGGTAGGCGATATCCTGTTCACTGGAATTCCGTTTGTAACTGACCTGATGCAAATTCCAACCGTAGGGGTTGGCGTAGTCCCCATCACAAAAAACAGCAAAGACCTGCCGCCGGCCGGTATGGGCATGCTGCCATCGTACACCGTTTTTGGCCGCATTAAACAAAGCCTGCTGCGCTTTGTTGCCAAGAACGTGTTGTTTGCAAAGTCGAATAAGGTAATGAAAGAAGTGTTTGAGGAATACGGCATCAGCGTAAGTGCCGATAACATATTTGACATGATGCCGGCAAAGTGCAACATTGTTTTGCAAAGCGGAACGCCGGGCTTTGAATACAAGCGCAGCGACATGGACCCCAAATACAAATACGTAGGGCCACTGCTTCCGTTCACGTCAAAAAAAGCCAGGGCCAAATGGCACAACGAGAAGCTATCGCACTATAAAAAAGTAGTATTGGTAACGCAGGGAACCGTGGAGAAAGATGAAACAAAACTGCTGGTCCCTACCCTGGAAGCCTTCCGCAACACCGACTACTTGGTAGTGGTGACCACCGGTGGCAGCAAAACCGAAGAACTGCGCCGGCAGTACAATGCGCCCAATATAATTATTGAAGACTACATTGCCTTTGCCGACATTATGCCTTACGCCGATGTGTACGTAACCAACGGCGGCATGGGCGGTGTGCAACTAAGCATTGAAAACAAGCTGCCGCTGGTAACGGCAGGCGTGCACGAAGGCAAGAACGAGATTTGTGCAAGAGTGGGCTATTTCAATTTGGGTGTGAATTTGAAAACCGAACGTCCGTCGCCGGAGCAGATTCGCAAAGCGGTGGAGCAGGTGATAAGCAACCCGGCATACCACGAAAATGTAACAGCGTTAAGTAAGGAGTTCAGTCGCTACAATCCGTACGAGTTAAGCGAACGTTATATACAGCAGTTGTTGCCAAAAACAGTAACAGCTGCAAGAAAAAAAGAAGAAGAAGCGATTTACTAAGTCAAAAAGGTGATAAAAAGGCCGTAGTTACCGCTACGGCCTTTTTCTATGCGTACATTTGCGGGTGCCATGAAAAAGACACTTGCCCTTTTTTTACTTTCCGGAAGCCTGACGTTTTCTGCCGCTGATGCAGTTGCGCAATGTTCTGTTTGTACCCGCACAACCGAACAGTTGGGTGAAAAGCCTGCCGGGAAAATCAACTCAGGAATTTTATACCTGGCCGCTGCACCACTGGCTATCTGTGGTATTATTGGCTATCGCTGGTGGCGGAAGAATGGAGATTTATAGCTGCTCTTTTCAGCTATAAATCTCCCGACAAATTGCGCCGTTTGCTAACAGTAGTAACTAGCATCCCATCCTTTCATTAAAAAAGATAGCTGACGGATAGTGCCAGGTGAAAGTTCTGAAGATTTGTATCAGGCTGCCACTGGTAAGAAAGTGATTTCATCCAGCCCAAACGGGCATCGTACAGAAACTTCTTTTGCCGCCAGCTTTTGTTCAATTGAACAGAAAGATCTACCCAATGCCGCCAGTATTCTCCTGATGAAGAAAAGGCCTCATAATAAAAATCATTGTTGTGCACAATACGTTCCAGCAACAGCCCGGTTTTTTGATTGTTTTTTAGATAGTTTACACCAATGGTCTGGCTGCTACCGCCTGGTCCCACGCTGGCGCCAATCACTTGCCCGAGATGCGTATATCCATCCTGCACCTGGTAATGCGAGTACCAGCTTTCCTGCTCTCTTACATTTATTGTATTTGGCATCTGTAGCGTACACAACTCCGCAAAAACTTCGATCTCTGCTTTGCCGGGTTTGGTAAAAAGCTTTCGTAAACCAATCACATAAGCCCGCGAATGTTCTGGTTCCATCAGCAGGTCGGGCAGGTTACCGGAGTGATCGTTGCGGCCAAACTCACCGTAGATTTCTGCGTTTTCTTTTGGCAGCAATAACCGGAAAAACAAAGAAAGCATCTGGTCTCTTTTGCGGCCGTCTTCGTTTTGTGCACTGGATTCATCGCCCTTAAATAAACTGCCAATGACCGGCAGGTAGCCATTCAGAGAGGCTTCAATATCATTTTGATAGAGATAGAACGTTCTGGCAAAACCGAGGAACAACCCTTTGGTCCATTTCGGTTGCCAGGTAAGAATGATCCCGTTTAAATAGCGGTTGTTCGCAGGCTTCGGATCATATAATCTTTGCCCGTTAAAACGCCTGCTGGTATCGGCAGGCAAGAAGCCTGATTTGTGTAACCATCCGCTCAGGAACTGGCCTTCGAATGAGCCGATAGGAGAGTGGATGGGCGCTGTTGTGTTGAATGTAAGGTGCGGAAATCCTGGCGCACTGTTACTCATCAGCAATGCGTTTCGCTGCCCGGGACCCCACCATAAATTTTCTGTTGAAAAACCGAGAGAAAATTTCTTAAAATTGAAGCGGATGCTTGATTGCCCGGGAAATAATCTTGCATAAGCACCTTTGCCAAATTGTTCCGGTGCATCAATGCGGTTGGCAACGGTGTAATAATAGGTTCGCCAGAGTGTGTCGTTGTAACTGGATGGAAAATTTGCCAGTTTTGGGTTTTGCGCAAACAGAAATTCCGGTTGCAGTTGAATGCTCAGGGGACCAAGTGAAGCGTAAACACCTGCCGAAACCAATGATTGATAACCCTTCGCCGGAATCATTGCGCCATCGCTCGAGAGGTAAGCATAACGGGAATTGAATTGCTGGCGCAAGGTCAACGGCTGCAAGCGCACCAGCCCCTTTGCCTTTGCAAAGCGGATGCTTGCCGTTGAATCGGGGAGGTAAAAAAGGTTGCTGTTAGGAGCGGAAGAATCAGTAAGGAGAGTAGTTAACTGAAGCGGCCTGACAGCAAATGAAATATCCTGATTTAACTGGCCATGGAGCTGTAACCTTCTGCCGGTTTCTTCAAGTACCGCCATACCGGCCGGAATGGTTTGCGCCGCAACGGGATGGCAAATGATTCCCATCATCAAAGATGCCAGCCAGTTTTTCATGTTTATTGGAGATTTAGAGAAGAAATACAATTTGGCCGAATAGAGATTGGTAATGATAAATGCCGAGGAATGCTGAATCAGTACGCCTGTTTGTCGCCTTTTACAACATTTACGATGGTTTGCACAATGATTTGTAAGTCGAGCCAGAACGTCCAGTGCTCAATATACCAACGGTCGTAACGTACTCTTCTCGACATCAAATGGGGTTCTTTTGTTTCGCCCCGGTAGCCATTTACCTGGGCCCAACCCGTAATGCCGGGCTTCACCCAATGGCGCATCATGTACTTATCAATATAACTTTTTGATTCTAGGTTGAGCGGTACCGGGTGCGGCCGCGGACCTACTACCGACATGGATCCAAAAAGAACATTGAAAAACTGCGGTAATTCATCAAGGCTTGTCTTGCGCAGAAAGCGTCCGAAAGGCGTGATGCGGCAGTCGTTTTTTGTTGCCTGACGGTATCTGCCGGTTTCATCCGTATCGTTGCTGGCAGCAATCATTGTACGAAACTTCCAGCAGGTAATGACTTTGTTGTTCAGCCCCCAACGATCCTGCTTAAAAAGTACCGGTCCTTTGGAGCTAAGCTTGATAATTAATGCAATAATGGGAAACAGCCAGCTGAACACACAAAGCACTACGGCAATTGAAAAGGCGATATCGAACAGCCGTTTAACAATCTTATTGTCAACAAGGTCAAGCGGCAGCGAACGCAGGGTAATCATGGAAAGGTTTCCCATGCGGTCAACCTGCATTTTACCGTTTCCAAAGGTTTCGTAATTGGGAATAAGGCGTACCCGCTTTCCCTCCCGTTCTGCGATGCTTACAATGGTAATGATTTGCGCTTCCTGTGTCATTGGCAGCGTAACCACAACGTCATCCAGCTCATGATTTGTCAATACATGTTCAATGTCGGTTGTTCTGCCAAGGTAGTGTCCGTTTAAAGCAGGATGTGTTTGATCGTCGAGAAAGCCGGTTAACTGGTAGCCAAAATGTTGGTTGCGTACATAACTATGATAAAAGTCCATCCCTGTTTTGCCGGCGCCAATGATGAGCACTTTCCGTCTAATATTTTTACTGTTGTTGAACCGTTTGAATAAGATACGCAAGGCAAGTTTTTGTACCGGGAAAGTAAAAAAGATGAGTGCACACTGCATTAAAAACTGGTGCCGGCCATAAGGGTACTGTTTGAAGACCTGGAAGGCGATAAACGAAGTGGCTAATACATAAAGCCCGAAAGCCTTCAAAAACATGATCCATTCAATGGAAAAAGGTTTTTCCCGCAGATCGGTGTACAGGCCAAAAGAGCGGCCGCAAACAAACCATGTCAAAAGGTTGGTGGCAATAACTGCCAAAAAAGGAGAAAATGTAAAAATATCTTCCGGCTTCGTGAAGTTGCTTTCAACAGCCAGGAGGATAACTCCCATGAGCAAGAGGTCCAGCAATATTCTAGACCGGATTAAAATCACAGATTCTTTAAGCATTAGTTTTGGGTTGGTGTTTTTGGTTAATCACAGTCATAAAGTTTAGCCAGCTAATTTTTACATAAATACTTCACTACTTTACTGTAGTCATCATAGCCAGACAATCTTCACAATCATTTCCATAGGTGTTTAAAGCAATTGCAAACATATACCCGCTGTAACCATTTGCAAAATATACATCTGACAACAATTGTTTGACATGCGCTGCACGCACTTGCCAGCAATCATGTTAAACACATTTGTATATACGCTGCAGACACTAAATGGTTGGTTCAAATTTTAGACTAATCCAAAGAGGAAAGGGTAAAACCAGTTCACTACATTCAACTTTAGCGTGTCATTGCATGAGTTTAACAGCCTAAAATAACTGCATTTCTTTTAAAAGTTTTAAAAAAGCTAATATAATGGCTATCTAATCGGGAGATGAATGACGGCCTGAAAGAAAATCAACCTCATCATTATCTGTCAGCGTTGGGCTATTTATTAAGGATTTTACAATGGTACAAAAGCGAAAGAACCGGAAACAGGAAGTGTGATGTATTCCTGGACATTCCGTTCAAACTGATCACCCTTTTTCGCTGGAAGCTGACCATAGCGTTTCGCTCTAAGCTGACCACCCTTTTTCGCTCCAAGTTGACCACCTGTAAAGAAGGATGACGAGTGGTTGTTTTACTGGTTAGAATA
>DATKHJ010000289.1:0-10057 GCA_035510335.1 Flavisolibacter sp.
GTGTTTAATGCACCGTCTGGCAATTCTTTTGACAACGAGGAACCAGGAATGAAAAGCAGCGCACCTGCCAAAAGACCTGTTGAAAAAAAACAGTTGAATACGGCAAGCGAAACATCCCGCGGCTACATCGCTCCGGCTGAACCGGTGATTGTGCAAAACGCTCCGCAGCCGGCTCTAGAACGTCCGCAATACAAGGAAGAAGCAAGGTTTGCTGATTCGGCACTGCAGGGACGAGTGGCAGGCATTGCGGCAATGCAGGCGGCAACCGACAGCGCCGCCTACCAGCGAGATGTAGCTGCAGTACAAAAGAATAACGCGGCCAACGCAGCCCGTGCCTTAGCAGCCAGGCCCGACACGCTTCGCAATGTGAACGTGGTTTTGCAACCGGCAGAAGGTAGCCTGGCTGAAGTGGTGGTGATTAACAAAAACAAGGCAGAACGAAAAGATATACGAAGCAGAATGCAGCCCAAGATTGACACGCTGGAACCAGCAGAAGGCTGGGGATATTTTGACGACTACATTGCCAACAACCTGAAGCAGCCGGAAGAGCTAAAAACAAAACCACTCAGTGGCGAAGTGGAACTGGCATTTGACATTAATAAGAACGGCGAGCCGGTAAATATTACCATAGTGAAATCGCTTTGCCAGAAATGCGACGAAGAAGCCATTCGTTTGCTGCGAGAAGGACCGAAATGGAAAAAGGGCAAGAACAAGGGAAAGGTGAAGATTCGTTTTTGAGTTGGGAACGAAGACTTTGTTGATTGATTGATTTTATCACGATTGGCTGCGTTCTGTTTGTGGTTTTGAAAAGAGAGGGATCACGAAGATCACAAAGGAGCCACAACGGACACAAAGCGTTGTGTACTTCTTGTAAACCTTTGTGCTCCCAAAGCTCCATAGAATTCCCAACCGTACAAGAGTGCGACGCAAGAGACGTTGATAGTAGCACTTCTGCTAAGGACATCAAAAAAGCTCAACCAGTTTTGCTGATTGAGCTTTTTTTGATAAAAAGAAAAAATTATGGCATAATGATGCGTGATTGCGATTGAATGTCCATCATTTCGATGTCGAAAATCAGGTCTTGTCCGGCCAGCGGATGGTTGGCATCCAGCACTACAGAAGCTTCTTTCACCTCGGTTACCACTACCGGGAACTGTTGTCCCTGATCGTTGCTGAGCATTAATTGCATGCCTATTTCAGGGTTCATGTTTGGAGGGAACTGGTCTTTTGGAAACTCGATCAGGTTACCTGCTTCGCGTTGACCATACGCTTCATCTGCACTGATTTCTACCGTTTTTTTATCGCCTACCTGCATGCCTTTGACGCCGTCGTCAAAACCTTTAATCATTTGACCTGCGCCAACAGTAAATTCCAGTGGATCGCGGCCTTCGGAGCTGTCAAATGTTTCGCCTGTCCGTAAGCGACCATGATAATGCACTTTTACTTTGTCGCCGTCTTTTGCTTGTTGCATGTTCTTCGAAATTTTAATGTTTGAAAATGGTTGCGTCCTTCGTTCGCCGCTCTGAACGACTTCTTGCAAACCAGGTGGGGAAAGCAAAATCGGAAAGAAGCAGAGCGGCCAAGGTACGAAGCTTTCACGTTTCACTGACGTTATTTTCAGGATATTTGACCCGAACAACAAATGCAGTACCATGTCTTTTCGGTTATTTCTTATCCTGATCAGTGCCCTTATTTTACAGGCGCAATGCTCCGCGCAAAAACAAAAAACAAAAGCAGAAAAAGGCGGCGTTCAGCAGGCCGTCACAACCACATCCAAGGCCGCTACCATCCTTCCCGGCGCCGACCAGATGAACGAGTTCCTGCCCATGCTGAAAGGCAAAAAAGTAGCCCTGCTGGTGAACCACACTTCGGTGGTAGGAAAAACACACCTGATTGACACGCTGAAGAAAGCCGGCGTTGATATCAAGGTCATCTTCGGACCTGAACACGGCTTTCGCGGCGATGCTCCGGACGGCGAAAAAATAGAAACCGCGGTGGATAAAAAAACAGGCATTCCGGTTGTGTCTCTCTATGGGAAAAAGAACAAGCCGGCGCCGGAAGATTTGAAAGACGTTGATATGATGATCTACGATATCCAGGACGTTGGCACACGCTTTTACACCTTCATTTCTTCCATGCAATATTTTATGGAGGCTGCGCTGGAGAACAACATTCCGATGATCATTTTAGATCGTCCAAACCCCAACGGTTTTTATGTAGATGGCCCGGTGCTTGACCCGAAGTTTAAGTCGTTTGTAGGCATGCAGCCCGTGCCCGTAGTGTACGGCATGACCATTGCCGAATACGCCAACATGATTTTGCAGGAAGGATGGCTGGGCGAAAAGGCCAACGAAGCCTACGAAACACTGAAGCGGGTTCGCTACAGGGCCGGTGCCAAGTTTTTTCAACTGCATGTAATCCCGGTAAAAAACTACACGCACAAAAGCAAATATGTGCTGCCCATTAAACCCTCTCCCAACCTCCCCGATATGCAGTCGATTTACTGGTATGCCTCCACATGTTTTTTTGAAGGCACTACATTTAGCGAAGGCCGCGGAACCGCCAAGCCATTCCAATACATTGGCCACCCCGATATGCCGAAAAACATGTTCCGCTTTACACCAAAATCAACGGCCGGCGCACCCAACCCCAAACACAAAGACAAAGTTTGTTATGGCTATGATTTAAGCGGAACGCCGGAACAAGTGTTAAAGAAAGTGGACAACCGCATTCAGTTGAAATACCTGCTTGAATCGTACAAACTGTTCCCGAACAAAGACTCGTTTTTAACGAAGGTTAGCAGCATTCACCGCTTAGCCGGTACCGATCAATTGATGCAGCAAATTAAGGAAGGCAAAAGCGAAGAAGAGATTCGCAAAAGCTGGGAGCCGAAGCTGACTGAGTTTAAGGAAATCAGGAAGCGGTATTTGCTGTACGATGATTTTTAATTGCCCAGCAGCTGAAGTTTCATCGCCATTTTTACCAGCGCTGCCACATTTGGCACATCCAGTTTTGTTAGCAGGTTTTTACGATGGGTGTCGATGGTGGTAGCGCTGACAAAAAGTTTATCTGCAATCTCCTGCGTCGTTAACCCGTCGGCAATTAATTCCAGCACTTCTTTTTCGCGGCGGGTAAGTACGGGTGCGTCACTTGATTTTTTATCGGCTGTCATTGCTGCTTCGTGACTTAAATATATTCTACCACGCATTACCATTTGTATGGCGAGAAGGAGTTCGTCCTTTGAAGCATTCTTCAGCACATAGCCGGAGGCACCGTTTTCCATCATGCGGGAGATAAAACTTTGTTGGTTAAAGGTGCTGAGACCAATAATAAAAACGGAGGGATATTTCTGTTTCACTTCTTTGCACAAATCAATCCCACTTTTATCCGGCAGGTTAATGTCCATAAAAATCAACTCCGGCTGACGATTGCGCAAGAAAGCAAGACAGCTTTCTGCATTCATAGCATGCCCCATCCATTCCAAGTGTGTTTCGTGTTGAAGCAAGGAATGAATGCCTTCAATCACCATGTAATGATCATCAACAATAAAAATTTTTGCGGCAGTCATCATTAACTTTTAAGCGGCCATTTCAATATGAACAGAGGTTCCCTGGCCCGGTTTCGAAGCAACATCCCATTTGCCTTTTAAAAACTCGATGCGGTTTTGAATATTACTCCAGCCCATACCTTTCGCTTGTTTAAGAATGGTTGAATCAAAACCTCTTCCATCATCTTCTACTGTTACGGTGATCAGTCCGTCATTGCGGCTCACCTGTACCAGGGCTTGCGTTGCGCCGGCATGCTTCATGGTATTGTTGAGCAGTTCCTGTACAATGCGGTAAATGGTAATTGCCTTTGTTTGATCCAACTCCACGCCTTCCAACCCAATGGATTGGTAAGCCACCTTTAAAGCACCGGTTTGATTCACATCGTTGCAGAAGTCTTTCAGCGCCGTGTCCAGCCCAAACTTTACCAACGCTTCGGGCATCATGTTGTGCGCTACCCGGCGCATTTCGCGAATGCTGCTATCCAGCATGTCCATGCTTCTTTCAAACGCCTGCGCGTTTTCCGGCGTCATAACGAGGTTTCCTTTCATGGTGCTAAATGAGTATTTAATGCCCGACAACATGCCTCCCAATCCATCGTGAAGGTCTTTTGCCAGGCGGGTTCTCTCCTGCTCTTCGCCTTTCAATACAGCTTCCGTAGCGGCAAGTTGCTTTTCCGATTCTAATTCAACTATGCGCTGCTGCTGTATTTTTTGCCGGTGGCGAAAGTTGCGGTAAGAAAGAATGGAAATGAATAACACCGCTGCAACACCACCAATAGAAATATTATTGAACAGATCTTTCTGGTAGATGCTTAACCGCTGCACTTCTTTCTCGCCTTGCAGTACTTTGATTTCATTGTCCTTTTGCTGCACTTTAAAACGTGTTTCCAGCAAGGCCACTTTTTCTTTTATTTCATCGGAGGAAATGCTGTCGGCAATTGCCATTTTTTTCATGAGGTTCGCTGTAGCTGCTTTGTAGTCGCCGCTGGCAATTGACCATTTGGCGAGGTTGGCGTAAGCATTCAATTCGCTGAAACGCATGTTGTAACGAACCGACTGGACAAGCAGACTATCAATCACCGACCGGGCTTCGGTTAACCGGCCTGCATCAATTAAGCAAATTGCCATTGGGTCGAGCGTTGACAACTGCTGGTACTTGTCATCGTTGGCTATTGCGTAATGATAGGCTTTCCTGAAACTGGCAATTGCTTCATCAAAGTGCTTCTTGGATTGCGCAACATAGCCGCGGTTTTGATAGTAGAAAACGTACAGAAAACTTTCTTCCAGTTCCTGCACCAGCGGTTGCACTTTGTTTAGTACTGTTTCGGCCTTGCCAAACTCCTTTCGGTTGATAAACCTTCCGGCATAGTTCACGTAACGCTTGGCAATGGACGATTTGTTGCCTGATTTTTCTGCTGCTGCAATCGCTTTCTCGTCATAAGCCAATGCCTTGTCAGGCTGGTTCAACTTTTCGTAGGTTTCTGCCAACGTTGAATACACACCGGCAACAGTACGTGGCTGGTGTTGCTCCAGCAAATCAGCCGATTTGGTCAAATGCTCAATCGCTTTTTCGTAATCGCCCAACTTGAGGTAATCGCCGCCAACATTATTGTGGAGAAACGCAATGCTGACTTTTGCATTCGTGCCGGTGTCTTGTTGTAAAATGGCAAATGCTGAATCGGCATACAGAAACGAACTGGCGAAATCACCACGATCTGAATAATAAAGTTGGGAAGAGGAATATCCCCATCGAATGCCTTTGCGGTACCGCAGGCTTTTGCTGATGTCTATCATTTCATGTATGAAGGGCAAAAGCTCCGATGTGTTTTCGTTATTGGCCGCAATGACGTAATCCATTATCAAGCCTACTTTCACCGTATCCTTTTTTGGATGACCAGCTATGACCTTTTTAATGCTGTCAAGCGTTTTGGTTTGCGCTTTTGTGGCAATGCAAACAAACAACAAGGCGTAAATGAAAAGCGTTTTTCTCATACAGGCGTGAATGGACTTGTTTGAGGACACAAATAAATCACACGGCGCAGTTAGAACGTCTCCCCTTTTTCCATGATTTTTCAAGTTAGCGCAAAAAATCCTGTTTTTACAGGATAGGCGGTCAAGGCAGGTCTTTCTACGTTTACAGCGTAAATCATTCTTATATGAAATCTATTGCCAACGCTACCCTGCTTTATATTACCTGCTTGCTGTTAACGTCTGCCACCGTACAAACAAAGCAGCAAGTTTATTTGCAACTTGTTGATCCGGCCGGACAACCTATCCGCGGCACCAGTGTAGATCGAGGCTACGAGCGGCAGATCATTGCTACTGCTTTCTCCGGCTACACTGCCGGTAATTCCCAACTGCGTTTTTCAATGCCCTCCGGTTCTGCATCTGCTGCGCTGGCCAACTTGCAGGGCTCAGGACAAAAACTGCCTTCTGCGGTATTCACCATTACGGAACCCGGCGAAGCAAGACCCAACGTTGTCTCCTCTGTCCGGCTAGAGGATGTCGCTGTCAAATCCGTTAACGATGCGAATGGCAGTACGGCGGTTGTTCTGCAGGCATCGCGTATTGGCGTTACCTATTTTCAAAACAACCGCAAAACCGGTGAACGTACAGTAAGCGGCAAAACCGGTTACGACTTTACTACCAAACAACCGTGGAATTCATTTTAGCATGACAGGAGAAACTCGTTCAGTCGGTACTGGCTTGTGAAAAACACCTCTTTAAAAAACAAGTTAGTATCAAGATTTAGGTAATTCTCAAACCAGTAATGTCATACATATCATCAAACAAACAACATTCGATGAAAGCAATCTGCCTACCAGTTTTACTGCTGCTTTTTTGTTCGGCTATCGGCCAGACAAAAAAACCAAAAAATCCGCAACAGCCTTCGCAAAAAGAGATGCAAAACATGATGAAGGAAATGCAGCAAGCAATGGAGGGTCTTTCTGCAGAAGAAAAAGCGCAAATGGAAAAAATCATGAAAGGCGTTATGACAACGTCTGCAACCACAGCAGCGCCGATGGCCGTTTCTTTTAATGACAACAAATTGCTGGTTGGGAAAAGAGATTTGCAACGCATCAGTCGCATACCGCAAAAAGCTTTTACTGATGCAGACTTTGTAAGCAACGCTTTGCAACTATCCACGAAGCTGCAGGCAAAAATGGCGCCGGCACAAAAAGCAATTGTCACCAAAGTATTGGCCCAGGCAAAAACAGCCGATGAAATTAATGCGGCAGCCATCACCGCTTTGTTACAAGGTCATTCGCAAACAGCCATGGCACTGGCGTTGAAAGCAGTGCAGTCATCGCCCAAAAATCCTGCGTACCAGGGTAATCTCGCCGCTACTTTATCGCAAAGCGGGTACCCGGACAAAGCCATCCCTTACCTGAAAAAACTGGCCGCTGAATTTCCGAATAATAGCACCGTTCTGCACAACCTTGGCTTTGCCTGGCTGCAACTTGGCGAAACCGATACGGCGCAACGTTTATTTGGCGCAGCCGCCATTCGCAACCCAAACAATCCCGAAACAAAAATTTGCCAGGGAGTGATTCATGAATTGCAGGGCGACCCGCAAAAAGCGTTGGAGGCTTACAAAGAAGCCTTCGAGCTATCGCCCAATGGCTTTACAACAGACCTGATGAAAAATGCCGGTGATGAAAACAAATGGCAGACGGTTGATTTTGAAAAATTGAAATCGAACATCACCATTCACGAATATTTCTCCAGGAAATGGATTGCGGTGCCAAAGCTGGCTGACAACGTTTCTTCATTCAACAACGATGCAGCCATACAGCGAGGATACGAAGAGATGTTTGAGAAGCTGACAGCTACCCTTGATAGCCTGAATGAAGGCAGCATACAGGACTTTACGCAGCTCGCCGACCAGGACTTAAAAACATTTGTTGGAACCATGATGGCCGAAACGCAAAAAGGCATCAACGTGATGAGCAAGGCGGCTGCGTACATCGACATGATCATGCAGATCTACATCGCCGATTGGCATAGCCGGTTTATGCAGGAGCACCTTGAGCTGAAGATGAAAATAGAGGAAGACCGGAAACAAATGACGGCTTCCAAACCAGGGGAACGCTGCGAGGCAATGGACCGAAAGGCAAACGCATTTATGGAGCACATCAACCCGATCATCCGGAAGTTTCATGCAGAAAAAATTGAAGAGTTGCGGGTATGGCTGAATGCCTATTGCACCTGGGCACCTTACGTGGTGGGCAATCCAAAAAATATGGTGCTTAACCGTTGCCTTAATTGGACAGCAATGCTGGCGCGGATGTACGCAAACGCCGTTGCCGACCAGGTAACCATTGCTCCGGTATGTAAGTACCAGGCAGGCGATGGAAGTACGTTTGTGCCTGTGCCGGAAATTCCTTCCATTCATTGCAAAACACCGGTAAAGATGCCGCTTGGCATGAAGGACATTCAACTGACTGCAGAAACGATCAATTTGAATGCAAATCAATGGGGCATAGCAAAAGCATCCAACACGCCAATGCCGAACCTGACACTTTCCTTCGGTTTGAACAGGGGCTTGATTGGAGAGCCAGGAAAATTCGGTCGTCCGTTTGCCAAGGCTGGTGGTGGCGGCCTCTCCTTTTCCGGCCACAACGCCAGTGACGATGAACTTACACCGCTCACGAAAATACAGGATCAACTGACGCCGCTCGACCCGATGCTGTTACCAGAACAAAAGCGGGAAAGAGTACAAGACATGCAGGCAAAAAAGGATGCAGAACTTAGCAAAAAACTATTAGAACAATTCACTTCGAAAGACTGCAATACTAAACCAACATACATCACCAAAATAGGCCCGGTTGCGTTTGTGGAGTGGGATGCAAAAAAGGGAGAATGGGTAGAAGTTCCGGAGCCAGTGAGCGGAGAAAACGATCCTTACATTTTGGGAGTCGGCTTTGTGGAATTTGTTGACAACAGGTCAACTGGTAAACAAGGCGAGAAAACATTTGACGCAGTAACCGGCGTCAGTCTTATTGAGATCGTCGATGCGCCTTCTGCTAACACATCTTCCCGACAAATGATCCAGCAACAAATTTCAAATACACTCAAATCCGGTTTGCAGGCAGTCATCAGTAATGGGCTGGGTGCAGCCAGTAGTGTTGCCAACACCATCCGCAATCTTTTTGATTAAAAACAAATCACAAAACACGTCAAGTCTTCGCAATGAAAACAGTTATTCTATTCTTTACGTTCATCATTTCAATGCCTGCCTGGAGTCAGCAGCAATCATACGACATGCTCCACTTCACGCCACCAAAAGGCTGGAAGAAAACGGCTGCTACTAATTCTTTGTCCTTCGATACGGTTAACAACACAAAAAAGTCCTGGGCCCGTATTGCCTTGTGGAAGAGTGCAGCCAGCAAGGGCAACCTGCAGGCAGATTTTGAAAGCGACTGGCAGGATTTCGCCGTGAAGAAATATTCCGTTTCATCAAGTCCGCTGGCCATTGACACGTTAACCGTCGATGGATGGAAGGTAAAAAGCGGCATGGGAAAATTTGTGTTCAACAAAGACACGGCTACGCTGGCCATGATTACCTTTAGCGATGAACAACGCTACACCAGCGTAATGATGATGACCAATGGCAAAGGGTATGGTGATGCCATTGAAAGATTCTTAAGTTCAGTAAAACTGCCAACGGCAGGCGTTCCCATTGCTGACAATACACCAACCATTTCCACCGTCACAACAAATGCTACAGGCTTTCAATTTTCCACCACCAATTTTGATGACGGCTGGACTGCTGTAGCAAAAGAAGACTGGGTAGAACTAACCAAAGGCAACCTGAAAGCATTGCTTCACTACCCGAGAGAGGAAGACAAAAAATATTATTCGCAGTACAGCGAACATGTCAGCGTGTTTTGGAATTTGTTAGTGGCACCCCGCTACAGCAATTTGCGGGAATATCAATCGCCGGGCTACAATCACAGCTATGAGCCCGGGCTATTTGGCGCAGGATTGCTTAACGATAACGCTACGAAAAAAGATGTATGGGTAGCCTTGTTTAGCAAAGGCAAAAGCGGTTGGGTAGAAGTGATTGCACCCGATAAAGCAACGTTTGTGCAAGCTTTTGGTGTTGATAATCCGGATACTTATTTTGATAAATGGGATGCGTTGTTAAACCTGACCCGCAAAAACTATTTCGCTGTTGGCGAAGCAGACCTGGCTGGTAAATGGAGCAGTAATTTCTCCAGCTCTACGGCCTATTACAATGTTTATACGGGCATCTATGCAGGAGCTGGCGTATATGGCTCGGCATCCAGTTTCGACTTTAAGGGAAACAAAACCTACAACTGGCAAATAGCGGTTGGCCAAAGCCAGCCCGGTACGTTAATGAAAGTTGACCAGGGCAAGTCCAGCGGAACCTGGAAGCTGCTTGGCAACTGGCAGGTCTGGTGCTCCGAAATTGAACGCAAACCAACAACTTACAACGCTTACTTCTCCTGCTTCAAAGGCGGACGAATTCTCTGGTTGCAGGAT
>DATKHJ010000290.1:0-8935 GCA_035510335.1 Flavisolibacter sp.
AAATAACTTTTATATCGGATTTGATGGCCACGTTGGCAATGGCCTTACCGGAGAATACATTCTTGCAAACAACAAACCCATTGCCTGTATCGGGAAGAGCGGTGGCGCCGGCAACCAGTCCTGCTTTCAGGCGAACGGCCACCCGCGGTGCCAGTGCTTTCCCGCTGGAGTTGTTGGAGAAAACAATTACGTTGGCGCCGGTTTGTTCGGCTACCTGCGCAATCACTTTTGTATAAACCTGCGAGTCAAACTGCTTCAGGTTGTCGTTTTGCACATGGTGCACTTTTTTTACACCGTGCTGTCCTAAAGCGGCCAGGTCTTCGGCTACGCTGCCCAGTACAACCGCTTCGGCCGTGGTGCCGGTTTGTTCGGCAATTTTAGCACCGTAGGTGAGGGCTTCGTGAGACGCTTTTTTTATATGTCCGTCGAGATGATCAACAAAGATTAAAACACTCATGGGAGTTTGGGGTTTGGGGTTTGGTGTTTGGGGTTGAACCCTCACCAAAACCTGATTTACGAATAGTAAATTTCTTTTGTTCCTGTTCAGTATTGTGCTGAACGTTGAAGAGTGCGACGCAACAGACGCTTCATAGTAGCACTTCTGCTGGTAACAAAATCATTCAACTTATTATAAAGAACTGTTTGTGCAAAAAGTGAAACCTGCTCTATCCATTTTCACATTTGCATATTTTCACATTGGCACATTTATATTGCTCTCGCTTCTTCGTGCAGCAGCCGCACCAGCTCGTCAACGTTATCGGCCGAAACCAGTTTGACGCCTGCTTTTGCCGGCGGCAACTGAAACTCGGTGTACTGCGTTAACGCTTCTGCGCTGGCTGGTTCTACCACTTTCAACGGCTTGGTACGGGCCGCCATAATACCACGCATGTTCGGAATGCGGGCTTCGGCCATTCCCTTCTGGCAGCTAACCACCAATGGCAAGGCAACTTCCAGCGTTTCTTCACCACCTTCAATCTCTCTTTTTACTGTTACCGTAGTGCCGGAAATCTGCAGGTTGGTGGCATTGGCTACATAAGGTGCATCAAGCAGTTCGGCCAGCATGCCGCCCACTGCGCCACCGTTGTAATCAATGGTTTCTTTTCCTAATAAAACAAGGTCGTAGCCTTTGGCGATTTCGGCAATTTGCGAAGCCACGAAATAGCTTTCTGTTGGCTCGGCATTAATGCGGAAGGCTTCATCGCCGCCCAGCGCCAAGGCCTTGCGAATAATGGGCTCTGCATCGGTGCCGCCAACCGTTACCAGGTGAATGGTGTTGGAGGCATCGGCTTCTTTTAATTCAATGGCACGCACCAGCGCATACCATTCATCGTAGGGATTAATGATCCACTGTACGCCGGCTTCAGCGAATTTCGAGTTGTTATCGGTGAACGCTATTTTTGCCGTGGTATCAGGCGTTTTGCTTATACAAACCAGAATTTTCATACAGCTAATTTAGTGATCGATTTAATTAGTTGCTTATGCAACTATACAATTGTTTGCAAATATAAGCGCAAAGCATTCCAAACGAAAACATGGACCGAATTGAAAAGTTGAAGGCGTTTTTGGAGCAAAATCCGGCGGATAGTTTTGTGCAGCATGCGCTGGCGCTGGAATATATAAAGATGAACAGGGAAGACGAAGCAAGAGCGGAATTTGAAGCCTTGCTGGGGAGAGATGAAAAATACGTGGGTTCGTATTATCATTTAGCCAAATTATGGGAGCGCCAAGGCGAACGGGAAAAAGCCGTTGCCTGTTACGAAAAGGGAATGGACGTGGCGAGGGAATTAAAGGACAACCATGCGTACAACGAACTGCAGACAGCGTATGAAGATTTGACGTATTAGAACGGCCTCCCCAAACCCCTCCGAAGGAGGGGCGTTCTACCGCAGAGCCCTTGCTCGTGTACGATGCATAACAATCAAAGTTTTTCTCTTTCATGAATTGTGTAAATATTTTTCAAAATAGTCTGCAGCGCTATGGGCTTGTGAACACTGGAAAGAAGCTTTTGCTGGCGGTAAGTGGTGGTGTTGACTCGGTAGTCCTTTGCGAGTTGAGCAAACAGGCGGGATTACAATTTGCCATTGCACATTGCAATTTTGGGTTAAGAGGAGAGGAGAGTGAAAGAGATGAAACCTTTGTGCGAAGTCTTGGCGAGAAATATGGAGTGGAGGTGTTTGTAAAAAAGTTTGACACAAAAACGTATGCTGAAGAGGTCAGGTTGTCCATTCAGGAAGCGGCAAGAAAACTGCGCTATGATTGGTTTGAAGTGATGCGGAAAAGCGGTGGCTTTGATTACGCGTTGCTGGCGCATCATGCCGATGATAATATTGAAACTCTGCTGATGAATTTCTTTCGCGGCAGCGGCTTGGAAGGTTTAACGGGTATGCCCGAAAAGAAAAAAGGCTTTCGTTGCCTGCGGCCAATGTTGCAGTTGAGAAGAGCCGAAATTGAAGCCTTTGCCAAAACGCATAAGTTGGCCTGGGTAGAAGATTCGTCCAATGCATCCAGCAAATACACCCGCAATTTATTTCGCAATGAGTTGCTGCCGCAGTTGAAAACCGTTTTCCCGAACGTAGAAGAAAATCTTTTGAACAACATCAAACGCCTGCAGCAGACAACTTCACTTTATAATGAGCTGATGGAAGGAGTAAAGAAAAAAGTTTACGAAGTAAAAGGCGAAGAAGTACACATTCCCGTGCTGAAGCTGATGAAGTACAAAGACACTTCGCTTATTTACGAGATCATAAAAGACTTTGGCTTTGGCGAAAAAGCAGTGGAGGAAGTAATCAAGCTGGCAAACGCCGACTCGGGAAAATACATTGCCAACGAACAGTATCGCATTATCCGCCATCGTGCCTGGTTTATTATTGCGCCGCTTACGGTAACAGCGCAAACTTTTGTCCTTGACAAGGACGATAGTCTTCTGCAATTCGGCGATCAGCAAATCCGCATGAAGCGAATTGCGAAAGAGAAATTTAGTCTTGAAAAAGACTCATCCATTGCGCAATTGGATGCAAAGGAAATTAAGTTTCCCCTTGTTCTTCGCAAATGGAAAGCCGGTGATTATTTCTACCCGCTGGGCATGCGTAAAAAGAAAAAGCTGGCCCGCTTCTTTATCGATCAAAAACTTTCCAAAACCGAAAAAGAAAAAGTATGGGTGGTTGAATCGCACAAACGTATTGTGTGGATTATTGGCTACCGTATTGACGACCGGTTTAAAGTAACCGATGCCACCAAAGACGTGTTGCAGCTTAGCTTGTCCAGCCTTTAACCCGCATATACCATTTAATGCGTTCAATGGCTAATTCCACCACGTTGTAATCAATGATTCTGCCGGCAAAAATCACAAACACCAGTCCGTAAATGGCTCCCCAAATGTGTGCGGAGTGATTGATGTTGTCGCGGCCTCTTTTGTCGAGAAAAGCAGAGATGATGAGGTAAAGCGGCGCAAAAATGAAACCCGGAATTGGAATAGGAATAAAGAAAATAAACACTTCGGTTTCCGGTGCCAGCATCAGCCCGGCAAAAATAACGGCACTCACCGCACCGGAAGCACCAAGGCTTCGGTATTGGTAGTTGTCTTTGTTTTTAAAATAAGTGGGCAGCAGCGAAACGATCAGCGCCGACACATACATGAACAAATAAATGTAGCGTCCTGTTTTGTCAAACATCTCTACAAACGATTCTTCCACCGCCTTGCCAAAAAGATACAGTGCCAGCATGTTGAAGATGAGGTGTCCCCAATCGGCATGAATCAACCCGCAGGAAAAAAAACGGTAAAACTGCTTACGCCGTGTAACCGCAGGCGGGTAAAAAATCAGGTCGTCCATCATCTTGTGATTGCTGAATGCACTGATTGAAATCAGCGATGTGATGATGACAAGGATAAGGGTTATGGTTAGTTGCATGTTTTGATTTTTAGTAATTGATTATTGCCAGAAACAAGGCGTGAAAATTCGGGATCAATAACCAGTAACTTATTTTCAATAATGAATATATTTCCTAGCGGTGATGATATTTTTCGTTTTGCAAAATAGTGCAGGCACGGTAAACCTGTTCGGCCAGCAGTAAACGCACCAGTTGATGCGGAAATGTAAGTTGCGAAAGCGACCATTTGTGCCTGGCAACTTTCAACACTTTTTCATCGATGCCAAAAGCACCGCCTATTAAAAACACAATCTGCTTGCGGCTTTCATTGGCCCGTTGCTGAAGAAAGGTAGCCAGCCCTTCCGATGTAAATTCTTTTCCTCTTTCGTCCAGTGCAACCAGGTAGTCATCTTCTTTCAACAACGAAAGAATGGTTTCGGCTTCTCGTTTCTTCAGGTCAATTTCGGAAAGCATGCCGGCATTTTTTGGCACCGGTATAATGTTCCACTGCACCGGGAAATATTTGCCAATGCGTTTGGTGAAGTCTTCAATTCCTTCTTTTACATAACCGTCGTGTGCCTTGCCTACCGACCAAAACGAAATTTTCATGTTACCGGTTTAATGTCCAGCGCAAGGCTCGCCTTGCGAAAGTTGCAATACTACTTCTTTTTGCTAAATGCCATACAACCAGAAAGCAGCTGCGGCAATATGAAAATATCTGCTCTTTTAGCCCATTTGAGAAGTCGGTAAAATGATGCTTATCTTTTCAGGCCAAACTAACATACGCTGGCTTACATGAAAACAACTTTTTACTTTGCCCTGCTAGTCCTGTTTATCTTTTATGCCTGTTCTTCTGTCAAAGAAAAATCGGCTGATGCCTTAACCGGCAACTGGTTAATTCTTTATCCCGAGCATCGATTAACTTCTTACCGCCAGCGGGAAGTGTATGGTCGCCACCAGGATTCGCTGATTTCGCTGTATGGTTTAAAACTGATTAAGCTGCAAAGCGATGGACAGTTTGTGGAAATTGACAGCCTGAACCCGCGAGGCGCCAAATGGAATTTGCAGGATAGGGTGTTTAAAGTGCAGGAAGGCGGGAAAGGGTTTAACCCGTTTACCACCCGCTTTACAGACCTGGAAAATGATACGCTGAAGCTCACTCAATTTCTTCGGCTGGAAGGCGAAAAGATTAAAGTGATATGGCACCTCAAAAAGATTGACGACGAAGCAAAAGAAGCTGTGCTTTTTAGCGAGGAAGCAAATAGCTGGCGAAAGGTTCCGGCAGCGCCAGAAACGCCGGACGCTATGCGCAAGCGCCTTGCCGCCATGCTGGATTATTATGGAAATTATTATGCACTGGTCAGCAGGGAGTCAATTTATTTTTCACCCGCCCGGGTGCCGCTTCCCTTCCAGTATTACCAGCACGCAATGGGTTTGCAAACAGCCATGCCGCCCTCTTTTGCGCGGCTTTTTTACAATGCCGACGATGCCCGCAAAGGCTACCTGTTGCTGGAGCGAACGCTTGGCGCATTATCCAACCAATTTGAAAGAGGCGACAACTTTGTTGCCGAATACGGGCTTTTCCTAAAACGGATGAGCTTACATCTTCAGCCCAAATAATGGCCGCAAAACCAAAGAGATAGCGGGAAACAAAACATTTTAATTTTCGCTAATTTATTTTGGCATTACCGTAATATTTTTTTTAACTTTCATTACACGGAGTTACGATCACCTGCCTGAGATTTATACAAGAACGGCTTTCTTCTACTGCTTTGCACCTGATTTGGTTTCTGCCCTGAAAACCTGCTTCTTATTCCCCCGTTGAAACGTTGCTTTCGTTACCCCTCGTAAGACTAATTGCTTAACGTTTAAAAATTGATCTATGAAGTGGGTAGTGATTTTTCTTCTTTCTCCTTTCGCCTGTTTTGGCCAGGGTGTAAAAGTTAGTCTTTACGACAACTTTATTAAAAAGCACCGCATCGAGTTAGAGCCGGTAGTCTTGCATGCGGCGGCCAACGGAAAACTGGCCGTTACTTTTTCGTCTGTTGCATCTGAGCTGTTTTTGCAGCTTAGTGGCACCGAGTGGGGCGCTGCCACTATCAACAGCGGCGATGAAATGATTTTTTTGTTTACCAACGACAGCACGCTTACGGTACGATCGACAGGGCTGCAGAGTTTTGAGCCAGGTTTAAATAAGAACACTTACAAGCACCAGTATGCGTTAAGCCAGGACCAGTTGAAAGCGTTTTCGCAATACGAAATAGCGGCAATCCGCAAGTATAGTTTCAAAGACTTTTTTGATTTGCAAATACAGAAAGGTTTCAGAGGCCGGCTGCAAAAACCATCTGATCTTTTTGTAGAAGAACTGAAAAGCCAAATTGTTCAGAACGTTGAAAAATGTGGATGTAAAAGATTTAACGGCGCATGTCGGCGATTCGGTTTCTTTCTGCAGCAAAATCTATCACTCGAGGTCTTACGAGTCGCCGGAAAGCAAACTGACCGTGCTGGATTTGCAGGCCAACTTTGGCGACCCGCTGGTGAACATTGTGATTATGGATGAACACCGGCCGAATTTTCCGGAGTCGCCTGAAAAGGCTTATCTGAACAAAGAAGTTTGCGTAAGCGGCGTGGTAAAAATGCAGAACAATATTCCGTATGTAAATGTGCGGAGCCGTGAGCAAATAAAAATGAAAGCAAAAGCTACGCTGGAAGACATTGCGCTTTACATTGGCGACAGCGTAACGGTGAGTGGTTTTATTTTTTCCGGGAAATATTTTGCCGAAAGTGCTACTTCGCCAACATTATTAAACATGGGAGCACCTTTCCCGAACCAGCCGCTAACGGTGGTAATTGAAAAAGCCGATCGTCCGTTTTTTGAAGCAAGCCCCGAACAATTTTACCTGAACAAAGAAGTGGCGGTTTCAGGCACAGTGGTGTTGTACAAAGGCAAGCCGCAGATTGTTGTGCACAACAAAGAGCAGTTAAAACTGCTCAACAACAATGGCATTATGAAAGCAAGCAATGTGGTTACTACTTCAACCCCGCCTCCGCAAGCTATGCCGGTTTCTAATCCTGCACAGCCAACGGCGGGAGCAATGGACGAAGTAGAAAAACCAGCCGAGTTCCCGGGCGGAAATGATGCCTGGGTAAATTTTTTAAAAAAGAACCTGAAAGTGCCGGGCCAGCTGGAAGAAAACACCAGTAAAACAGTGGAGGCCGGCTTTTATGTAACGCAGGATGGACGCATTGAAAACATCGAGATCATGAAGTCAGGAGGCAAAGAATACGACAAAGAAGTGTTGCGTGTTTTGAGTTTAATGCCAAGATGGAAACCAAGACAAAAAGGAAGGTTACTGGTAGGAGTAAATGTAAAACAACCCATTACTTTTAAAAACGAAGGGATAGAGCTTTAAATCTTGAAGGATGACGAATTATATCCTCTCATTTCTTACACCGGATGCATTACTGCCATTGAAAAAAGTAGCAATGCATCCGGTGTTTTTTTCTAACTGAAGTTGTACATGCTGAACTTCTTTATCAACTCATGCCTGCAAAGCCTGCAGAATATCATCTAAAATATCTTCCCGGTGTTCCAGTCCTACCGAAACACGAATTAGCCCTGGTGTAATGCCCACTGTTTGCCGCTCTTCTTCCGTGAGTTTTGCATGCGTGGTGCTGGCCGGGTGCGAAGCAATGCTGCGGCTGTCGCCAAGATTGGCTGTTAGCGAAAGCATCTTCAGTCCATCTAAAAATTTTCTGCCCGCGTCAATGCCGCCTTTCAGTTCAAAACAAACAATACCGCCGCCATCGCTCATTTGTTTTTTGGCAATGCTGTGCTGTGGGTGAGAGGGGAGAAAAGGATACTTCACCCAGTTAATCTTTGCATGATTTTCCAAAGCCTGCGCAATAAACAACGCATTGGATGAATGTCGTTCCATGCGTACTTCCAGCGTTTCAATGCTTTTGCTGAGCAGCCATGCATTAAACGGAGAAAGCGCCGGACCGGTGCTTCTGCAGAAAAGAAAAATTTCTTTGATCAGGTCTTTTCTTCCCACCACTGCGCCACCTAACACACGGCCTTGTCCATCCAGCCATTTGGTAGCTGAATGCACAACCAAATCTGCTCCGTAAGAAATGGGTTGCTGCGAAACCGGCGTGGCAAAACAGTTGTCAACGTTTAAAATGAGGTTGTGTTTTTTGGCCAGTGCTGAAATAGCTTCCAGGTCAATAATATCCAAACCGGGATTGGTTGGCGTTTCCACGTAAATCATCTTCGTGTTGGGACGAATGGCGGCTTCCCACTCTTCCGGTTTATCGGCTGCAAAATAGCTGTGTTCAATGCCGTACTTGGGAAGATATTTGGTGATAACCGTATGCGTGCTGCCAAAGATAGAGCTGCACGAAAGCAGGTGATCGCCTTGCTTGAGCAATGCCATGAACGAAGCAAAAACAGCACTCATGCCCGATGCAGTGGCAAAGCCCGCTTCAGCGCCTTCCAACAGGCAAAGCCGGTCCACAAATTCCTGCACATTGGGATTAGAAAAGCGGCTGTAAATATTGTCGTCCGACTCGTCGGCAAAAGCAGCCCGCATGTCTTCTGCATTGTCAAAACAAAAACTGCTGGTAAGAAAAAGCGGGGCCGAATGTTCCATTTCATTTGTACGGTCAACCTGCTTGCGTATGGCTTTGGTAATGCGATGTTTCATGTGTTGTCTTTAGTCGTTCATCCACGCGGAAATTGCCTTCGAGATCGCTGGCGTTTCTACCAGGAATCCATCATGTCCGAACAGGGAATCGATGGAAACAAATGTAGCATGCGGGATATGTTCTGCCAGAAATTTTTGTTCGGCTAGCGGGCAAAGCAAATCGGAAGTAATGCCCATCACCAGCGTTTTTGCACGGATGGTTTGCAGCGTTTCTTCCAACGGTTTACGGCCTCTTGCCAGGTTATGCGTGTCCATGGCTTTGGTCAGATGCCAGTAACTGTATGCGGTAAAACGGGCCGCTAATTTTTCGCCTTGGTACCGGACGTAGGAAGAAGCTTTGAAGTCATCCATTACTTCCTCGC
>DATKHJ010000291.1:0-2501 GCA_035510335.1 Flavisolibacter sp.
GGTATAGGAAATCAGTTTTCGGTTGGCCGGGGCATTTCCGTCCAGCGCCACACCCGTAGTTGTAGAAGGCGTGGTAATGATGGATTCAAAATCGAGCTCAGTTACTCTTACCCAGGTGCCCACGTTGTTGACGATGCCGGCAGCATCGAGGCTGTACTCAAACCGAAGAACATCTTTGGGGGCTGCTGTTGCCGGTGCCGTGAAGGAGCGGCCACCGTAGCGCCACTGCTCCCCTGTGTAGGTGATGGTAACGGACGTAATGGGGTTATCGGTTTCATTAAAGAAGATAGCGCCAAGGGTGGGAAAGTTCTGGTTGGAAGCGATTGTTCCCAGCGCCCGGTCGGTGCTGTTCGTTGTTCCAAAGCTATAGGCGTTACCGGCGTTGTTGGAGCCATTGGCTACAATGTACTTACCGTCGATGGAAGCGCCCGAACCTGAGCCGGAATAGACTTCATAGATTCCCCATCCTTCGGGAAGGACATCGTAGGTTCCCGAGCCGGAATTTACCAGGTTGTCGAAGTTTTGCGTGTACTGGGCATGGGTCAGCATTCCTGCCAACAGCGCCGCAAGGCTGAAGTAAAATTGTTTCATCAATGTTGTGCGTTTTAGCGTGTAGAATAGAAAGGCAAAAGGTTCGCACATAGGGAAGGAAAAACGCGGCTTTGGCACAGGAAAAGAAGGTGCGAATATAGCGGAATGCTTCTTCTGAAAGCTGGGTAAGGGAAAATTAATGAGAAGGTAATACTGCTTTTTAGGAAGGTCGTACGGCCAAAGAAAAGGCCCCTGTAAAAACAAGGGCCGGTTTACAAAAACTTTTCGGATGCTGCGTGGCAACACCACAGAAAGCAGTAAAGTTACAGGTATAAAAGGCGCTTGAAAAACGCACTTCAACCGCAAAGGCTGCACATGGCAAAGCCCACCCTTGAAATTACCCAACGATTAAAAACACCACGAATAAAAGAAGCCTCTGCATAAACAGAGGCCGCAACCAATACTAACTGCTTATGGTTAGTCACTTGTATTCAAAACGTAAGTTTATTTCAATCCTAACCTTTGCAAAAGACCGATTTCAGCGAAAATTTTGAATGCATACTCTTTCTGGTTACGAAACGACTTTCTGTCCAGTGTTTTTTGCATAACCGTCTTGTCAGTTGTTTCTTCCATTTTTGAGATCTCTTCCCGTAGCAGATTGATTAGCAAGCCTTGGTCACCCTGCTTTGAATCGTAAGCTCCTTGCTGTGTATTAAAAATGGCTTCAATCTTATCTTGTTCCTGCATAAGCATTTGCTCCAACTTGCGCTTTGCACGAACCTGCAGATACATATTTGCTAGATAAAGTTCAAAACATGTTCGATTGCTACCATTGCAGCGAAACTCTACTAGCAACTGTACTTCATCAAAGCTGTATTGTTCGGTCAATGTTTATGGCGTCCAAGAACGTTTCATCGTGCGAGACAGCAATCAGCGTCCCTCGGTAGTCGTTAATCGCAGCGGACAAAATTTCGACGTTTTGAATGTCTAGATTGTTGGTCGGCTCATCTAAAATGATCAGGTCCGGCGACTCATGGTTAATGTTTAAGCAGCATAACAGCAGACGCATTTTCTCTCCGCCACTCAATGCCTGGCAGGGCTTGTCCCAATCATCTTTGTCAAACAAAAACCGGTTGAGCCTGATTTTGATTTCATGCTGCGGTCGTGCGGAAGAATTAAAATGCTCGGCTTGTGCATAAACCGTCAGTCGATCATTAATGAGTGAGTAATCCTGGTCCATGTAAACTGATTTGCTATGAGCCCGGTAAATCGTGCCCGTGAAAGGTTCACTAAGACCTAGAACAAGATTAATTAGCGTTGTTTTTCCCGAGCCGTTATCCCCACCCAAGGCGATGCGTTCGCCGCTCCGGATTTGGAGGCTAAGGCCATTTTTCCAAAGTGGCTGGGTGCCGAAACTGTAATTGATGTGTTGTGCGGCAAACAGTACTTTTCCCCTGTGCAACTTCGAATCATCAAAACCGAACTTCATTTTGTCTGTGTCGGGCAACACAGAGCGGAGGTCCTGCAACTGCTGCGAGATACCGCTGATCTTTTCACCATGAACACTTTTTAGCCTGGCGGTACTATTCTCAGCCTTGTTGCGCAAGGTATTCATCATGATCTTTGCCACACCTGCTTTTTCTTGTTTTCCTCTGCCGCGACTGTCCAGGCGTTGCTGCCGTTCCAATGTCTCCCGTTCTTTTTCTTTGGCCTTTCGCAATGCTTTCTCGGTGCTCTGGACGTCCTGCGTCCAAGCAGCTAGTTCCAAACCTTTTTGTTCTGTGTAAAAATCATAATTACCACCGTATACCTTTATGCCGTGTTTGCCTAGCTCACAAACGGTATTTAATAAGTTGAGCAATGTTCTGTCATGGCTGACTACAATCAACGTGCTTTGGACGGATTGAACAAACTGGTACAGCCGCTGCCTGGCGGAAATGTCCAAATGATTACTTGGCTCATCGAGCAAA
>DATKHJ010000292.1:0-3005 GCA_035510335.1 Flavisolibacter sp.
ACATAATACTTATACCTAAAATTGCTTCTCATGAAACTTGCTTGCTTGAAAGGAGGGCTACTGCTTACCTTTTTTCTTTTCTGCTTTAGTGCCTGGTCGCAAACCAAACGAATTACCGGGAAGGTTATCTCCGATGAAGACAATAAACCTTTAGCTGGTGTCACCATTACCATAAAAGGCAAAGGCGCCGGAACACAAACAAATGCGGAAGGTGACTTCGCAATTGATGCCACTACTGGCGATGTACTGGTGTTTTCTTCTACCAGTTTAATTACCCGTGAGGTCACGGTGGGTTCTAACCCGGTGGTCAATGTTTCTTTGGAAGCAAAAATTGGCCAGTTGGACGACGTGGTTGTGGTGGGCTACGGTACCCAAAGGCGCAAAGAAGTGACCGGCGCGGTTTCCACGGTTAATCCAAAGACATTTGAACATAGCCCTACCACAAACGTGGCAACCATTCTCCAGGGAAGCGTGCCGGGACTACGGGTACAACAGCGCACCGGCCAGCCGGGCAGTACACCCACTATTGCATTTCGTGGCGGTACTGAATTTGGCGGCAGCGGTACGCCGTTGTTTATTATCGATGGTGTAATTGTGCCATCGCTATATGGATTAGATGTAAACGATGTTGCCAGCATTGACCTGCTGAAAGATGCCGCTACGGCGGCCATCTACGGTGCAAGGGCTGCCAATGGCGTTGTTTTGGTGACAACAAAAAGAGGGAAAAGAGGAAAGACGCAGGTCACTTATTCTTTTAGCCATACAACAAATTTTGTTCGGGAAAATCCTTCCGAATATCTCAACGCATCCGATTATATCCGTATGAACCGTCTTGGTATTCAGGCCCGTTTCAGAGGTGACTCACTGGATAACAACACCAACGCCATGAATACGGACAGAGGGCAAATAACCGGTGCCTGGGGATGGGCTCTTAATCCGGGTTGGAGAGGGCCGGAGGGCTTATACACCACGCAACTGCTCAACAACCAGAACCGCTATCTTTTAAATACTCCCGGATGGCAACTGCTGGTTGACCCCAACCCGTTTAATACATTGCAAACCGATAGTATTCTTTTTACCGATTTAAGCGCAAAAGCCCGGGAAGCAATGATTTTGCAGCAGGTGAACACGATAGAGCATAACGTAAATTTTTCAGGTGCCAGTGAAATGGGCGCTTATGCTTTGTCGCTGGGAACAGTAAGAGACAACGGGATGATCATTGGCTCTTCCCTGAAGCGCATGAACATGAACTTTAATGGTGGTCTTAATGTAGGCAAGGACCTGAAGCTTACCACCACAATTGGTGCATACAATGTGGATCAGGCATTGCCCTACGGTGGTTTTTCCAACACCGATCCCGAAGGCGGTGCCGCTGGTGGACTGTTGCAGCGTTTTGTAGGGGTGGCACCAACAGTACGATATGTGAATGATACCTCAGGAGCTGTTCTGCCAGGCCCGAATGATGTAACACTGGGTAATCCGCTTTACTGGAGCAATCTTACCAACAACAACACAAACGAGCAACGTTATTTGGGTGGAATTAATCTTGAATACACGGTTCTTCCCTTCTTGAAAATCCTGGCCAGCGGTTCCGGCTTTTTCCGGTACAATACCAGCAACTTCTTTACAAAAGCATTTCAGCAAGGCAACGGCGGCGCATTTAATACCAACAGGGCTGCCAGCTTCAACAACACAAAAACAATTCAATACACCACCAACGCCTTTTTGCAGTTTAATAAAAACTTCAACGGTCATTCAATTACAGCATTGGCAGGTGGTGAGTATTATGAGTTTAAAAACTATGTAAGCTCTGGTTTTTCGCAAGGGGCGCCAACCGATTTAATTCCCTGGCTGGCCGCATCCACGCCGCCCAACGTGCAGGGAACTTCTATTGTAAATCCGGCCGGAGCTTCCTCTAATTTTAATCAGTGGGAAAGAATTACATCGGCTATTGGAAATGTGAATTATAGCTACCGGGGCAAATACCTGCTGACGGGTACCGTACGGATTGACGGTTCAAGCAGGTTAAAGAAGGGCAATTATTATGGAACCTTCCCCGGCGTATCGGTAGGATGGAATGTGCACAATGAAAACTTCTACAAGGGTTCAGGCATTTCGAAATATATCAGCAGCTTCAAGCCGCGGATAAGCTATGGCGTTAACGGAAACGTAAACTCTCTTGGTTTCTTTGCCACGTCACAGGTTTATAATAATGCGGGCACTTACAATGGCTTTGGCGGTACTTATGTTGCTTCTTACATTAATTCCGATGTAAGATGGGAGCGCAGCAACAGCTTAAACTTTGGCGCCGACGTAGGTTTTCTGAAGGAAAGAATTACACTGAACGTTGATTACTTTATCAGAAATGTATTTGACAAGCTTGCAGGCCTGGGCATCTCTTCCCAAACCGGATTTACCAGCTTCACCACCAACCTTGGGCAATTGCAGAACAAAGGTGTTGAACTAGCAGTGAATGCCAGACTGATTGAGCCAAGGAGTCTTGATGGATTTAGCCTTGAGATTGGCGCAAATTATTTCCATGTAAAAAGTTTTGCAAAAAAGCTTCCGTTCAATGCCTTGCCCGGAAACAGGTCAAATGGATTCCTGGTGTGGGACCCTAAAAATCCCGGACAGCAAATGTATGTGGGTGGTTTAGTGGAAGGCGAACGAATAGGATTGGACGAAGTATGGGCACCGAAATGGGATTACATCTATCGGTCGGAAGGTGAGATTAGCAAAGACGGCAACGTGTACAATGCGTTTTTGCCTTACACAAATAAAAAAATCAAACAATTGGGTGATGCCAGGTGGCACCAGGTATATGCCAACGACACCATCGATTCCCGCCAGTTTGTAAAGGTGGGACGCACAACACCGCAGCATACCGGTGGCTTTAACCTGAGCAGTTCATTTAAGGGACTTCGCCTGTATGCAGGATTTGACTATGCCTTTGGTTTTGTCATTCTGAACAACCAGATTGTACGTGGACTCAGCCAGGTGCAGGG
>DATKHJ010000293.1:0-8615 GCA_035510335.1 Flavisolibacter sp.
GTACAAAACCTCCCGCAACGCCGGCCTGGCCAAGATTTTTAACGGTGCCGAATTTTCAAAGTTAGCCACCTACCAGGAAAGCTTTGAGTAAACCATTTTCACTCTCAAAACGTTTTGTTGCAGTTAGCAGCATCCGCCAGCATTTGGCGCATTGTTTCATGTTATAGCCCCTTAAATTTTTATGGCATTTATTGATGAAGTACTGCAGCGTCCGTCGTACGGTTGGACAAACGCAAATGGTGAATTAGTGAAGCCTTCTTCCCGCCAATTGTGGAAAGAAGCATTCGGGAGAATGAATATTTTCCGTTCGCTAAAAAACTGGATCTCCTTCGCAAGCCTGATGATGGTGATCAGCTTCCTCCCCTTTCTTTACTTTTTTCTTTTTCACTATTTCACCATACAGCTGGCCGTTGCACTGGTTGTGTATGCGATGATTGTGATGGGCACACATGGTACCATCTGGTTTCACCGTTACGGCACGCACAAGTCTTACCAGTTTAGCCACCCTATCTGGCGAGTGATCACGCAAAACCTCGTCATCAAAACATTGCCGGAAGAAATTTATGTTGTTTCGCACCATGTGCATCATTCCAAATCCGACGAACCTGGCGATCCCTACAATGCGCAGGCTGGATTCCTGTATTGCATGTTGGCAGAATTTAACCACCAGCGCATTTCGCCTAACCTCAATGAAGAGCAATACCGGAAAGTGGTTCATTTTATGAAACACACGGGTGTTACCACCAACTCTTACCAGCAGTACCAAAAATGGGGTTCGGTGGCTACGCCGGCGTACACGGTATTGGTGTGGGCTTTGAATTGGGCTTTCTGGTACGGTGCGTTTTTCCTGATTGGCGGACATGCACTGGCCTGTGCAATGTTTAGCGCAGCTTTACTGTGGTTTGTGGGTGTTCGTGCCTTTAACTATACCGGTCATGGTAAAGGAGAAGAAAAGCATGTTGAAGGGGTAGATTTCGACCGCAGTAATTTATCGGTTAACCAATTGCGCCCCGGCTTGTTTGCGGGAGAATGGCATAACAACCATCATTTATACCCGGGTTCTGCCAGGGCAGGATTTCTCTCTTACCAACTGGATTTACCCTGGATTTACATTTATACGCTTTACAAATTAGGCGCCGTCTCATCTTACCGCGACTCAAAAAAAGACTTCCTGAAGAGATACGTAAAGCAGGAGTGCAAAGAGGTGGTTATAAAGCCGGAATAAAACTTCCGGCCTACAAATTTTATTGCAAGGCCATAAAGAGAAACGCAGCAGCCAGGGAGCCAATCAATGGACCAACAATTGGCACCCACGCATAACCCCAGTTGCTGCCGCCTTTCTTTCCAATAGGAAGAATTGCATGCATAATACGCGGACCAAAATCTCTGACCGGGTTAATGGCATAACCGGTTGGTCCGCCCAAACTCAACCCAATACCAAACACAAGCAAGGCTACCGGAAGCGCATCAAGTGCACCCAAACTATTGGACGGTGCAATAATGTACAGCACGCCAAAAATGAGAACAAAGGTGCCGATGATTTCAGTGACCAAGTTATGAAAGGGGCTTTTGATAGCCGGTGCTGTGCAGAAAACAGCCTGCTTGATACCCACGTCTTCGGTTTCGAAAAAGTGCTGGCGATAAGCAGCCCACACGCCAACCGAGCCAAGCATGGCGCCCAACAGTTGCCCGGCTACATATTCCGGCACCACGCTCCACGATATTTTTCCCAGCACAGCAAGCGCCAATGTTACCGCTGTATTCAAATGGGCGCCACTTGCTTTCGACGCCACAAAAACGCCAACAAAAACAGCCATCGCCCAACCAAAGGTGATGACAATCCAGCCGCTGCCGTGGCCTTTTGTTTTGTTTAAAATAACATTGGCAACAACACCATTTCCCAACAGGATCAATAAAAACGTTCCGATTGCTTCTCCGGTTAAAATGTTCATAAGAGGGATTGTAGTTTGTGGTTTGTAGTAAGTGAAAAGTCAAACGTGAGACGTGAAAGGTGAGAAGTTAAACGTGAAACAGTAGAAGTTGTAAAACGATTTTGATCTTCCCGGTTTCACGTCTGACGTTTCACATTTCACGTTTATCATTCCTCCGTCCATGCCTGTGCGGCACGAATGGCTTTTTTCCAGGCCTTCTGATGGGCAGTTCTTGTTTCAACAGGCATGCCTGCATCAAAGCCTCTCTCCTTTTGCCAATAAGCTTCCACTTCTTTTATGTCGCTCCAGAAACCAACCGCCAGACCGGCAAGATAAGCTGCACCCAATGCCGTGGTTTCCGTAATCTGCGGCCGCACAACCGTTGTATCTAAAATATCCGCCTGGAACTGCATGAGGTAATTGTTTACGGTCGCACCGCCATCTACCCGAACTTCTTTAATGGACAGTCCAGCATCAGCTTCCATCGCCTTCAATACATCCATGGTTTGGTAGGCAATGCTTTCCACGGCGGCTCTTGCAATGTGTGCATCGGAACTGCCTCTCGTCAGGCCCACAATCATTCCTCTTGCATGCTGGTTCCAGTACGGTGCACCCAATCCCGTAAAGGCAGGCACCATGTAAACGCCGCCGTTGTCTTCAGCTTTCAGGCTGAGGGCTTCTACATCGGCAGACGTTTGAATAATTTTTAATCCATCTCTCAACCACTGCACAACGGCACCGGCAATAAACACACTTCCTTCCAGTGCATACTGTACTTCGTTGCCAATTTTCCAGGCGACGGTAGTGAGAAGATTGTTGTTCGAGGTGACAGGTTTTGTACCGGTGTTCATCAGCATAAAACAGCCGGTGCCGTAGGTATTTTTTACCATGCCCGGATGAATGCACATCTGCCCGAACAAGGCGGCTTGCTGATCGCCGGCAATACCACTGATGGGAATTTCAGTTGCCGTCAACAGTTGTTGCGTGTGTCCGTACACTTCGCTGCTGGAGCAAACCTCGGGCAACATGCTTTTTGGAATGCCAAACAGTTTCAACAAATCATCATCCCACTGCATGGTGTGAATGTTGAAAAACATGGTGCGGCATGCGTTGGTTACATCAGTAACATGCCGTTGGCCGTTGGTGAGTTTCCATACCAGCCAGCTATCAATGGTACCAAAACATAGCTCGCCGTTTTCGGCTTTTGTTCTGGCACCGGCAACATTGTCTAAAATCCATTTCACTTTAGTAGCCGAGAAATATGCATCGGTTACCAATCCCGTCTTTTCTTTTATGGTTACGGCAGAACCGTCTTTCTTTAATTCATCGCAATAAGCAGATGTGCGCCGGTCCTGCCACACAATGGCATTGTAAATTGGCTGCGATGTTTTGCGGTCCCATACAACAGCCGTTTCCCGCTGGTTGGTGATGCCGATAGTTGCCATGTCACGAATGGTGAGACCGGCCTTTAAAATGGCTTCTGTTGCTACGCCCAATTGCGTTGACCAGATTTCGTTCGCATCATGTTCAACCCATCCCGGCTGGGGAAAGATTTGTGTAAACTCTTTTTGCGCTACGGAAACAATGTCACCTTTTTTGTTGAAGATGATGGCACGGGAACTGGTGGTTCCCTGGTCGAAGGCTAAAATGTAATTGGACATGCAAGCAGTTTTACAAAATGGACAGGTTATTAAGGCAGTGAATATAAAACAGAATGCGAAAAGCAGGTTGCTGAAAGTTTCAACAAATGCTCTATTTCAACTGCAGAAAAAGATCGGGATAATCGGTGATGATGCCGTCAACTTTCAGTGCTATCAAACGCTGCATTTCTTCCATTGTGTTCACAGTCCACGGAACAACTTTGATGTTTTTCTGACGGCATTGTTCCATCAGCGCCGGTGTTACCAGTGAAAAATGCGGACTGTAAACATTTGGCGTAAAGCCCAACTGCTGCAACTGCTCGTCAAGTGTACGTTTGTCGCTTCCTTCCATCAGTAACGATGTTGTTACGGCCGGGTATTTGCGGTGCATCACCTGCAATGCTCTCGGGTCGAAGGACTGAATGGTTGTGCGGGCCGCCGTTCCTTTGGCGTTGATCACGGCCATGGCCAGGTCAACAAATTCTTCAATGGGTGGATGTTTTTTGCCGTCGTTATCAGGCTTTGATTTAATCTCGATGTTGTAGTGAATGTTTTTGTTTTGCTTTTCTGCAGCATCAAGCAAATCGGCCAGCAAAGGCTTTTGCACCGCCAACTTTTGCTGTCGCGGAAAATCAGGATGCGGCTTTAATCCGACATCGTATTTGCGAATGCTATCGTACGGCATGGTGTACAGCAATCGTTTTTCGGCTTCGGCTTTTGTCAGCGTTTTGCCTTCGGGAGTCGTCGTAATGTTCTGGTGAAAATACACATCGTGTGACACCACAACTTTGTTGTCTTTCGAAATCACCACGTCCATCTCCAGCGTGGTAACACCCAGTTCCAGCGCCTTCATCATGGCCGGAATGGTGTTCTCGGGCATTAGCCCGCGGCTGCCGCGGTGGCCTTGTTTATCAAGACCGCTTTGTGTTGGCGCCGTTGCCTGTTGTGTGGTCCCGCAGGCAACAAGCCCGGAAGCAATTACTGCCAATATCGTGTTTCGTTTCATCGTCATTAGTTTTCTAAGTATGCTCCTTTTTTCAAAATCTCAGCCCATACTTTATAGCCTTCGGCTGTCAGGTGCAGACCGTCGATTGTGTATTTCTTATCCAGCTTTTTATCGGCATTCAAAAAATGCGGGTACAAGTCAATTACCGTGATCTTTTCTTTTGCTGCCAGCTTTTTCAATTCTTCATTTACAAAGAGAATATGTTCATCCTTGTTGTAATGATTTTTGAACTGCGTGAACTCGTTGTTCACCGGCATCAGCGTATGAAAGTAAATTTTTGTTTTCGGCGATTCGGTCTTGATGCGCTGAATCATCTTGCGGTAGTTGTCGATGATAAAGCTGTCCGGCACGTTGCGGGAAATATCGTTAATGCCAATGAGGATAAACACCTTGGCGGGTTTGCCTTCCGTTACTTCACTCAAACGTTCCAGCACGCCAAACGTAATATCGCCGGAAATGCCGCGGTTGCGAACATCGGTTCTTCCCAGCAATTCCATCCAATCGGTACCGGCTGTAATGCTGTTTCCCAAGAACACAATGTCTTTTGGCGAATCGGGAAAAGAGCGGAACATGTCCACCTTTAACTGGTAATTATTGGGACGATGCGTACTATCCCATTTTGCATTTTGTGCACCGGCGCAAACTGCAAAACCGGCAACAAACAAGGTTAGAAAAACTTTCTTCATAGTTGAGCGATTGTTCTGCGATTCGTTGAAACAACTCCGTTAGATGTAAAACAAATGTTGTTATCAGGCCGGAAGCTTTTGCGTATCGGTGTATTTTTTTCCAAAGCGATCGGTTACCACTACCCTTACTTCTTTGGCAGTAGCCGGAACGAGTGCCTTGAACAAATGATCTGTTTTTTTCGGTTCGGCAAAACCGCGGGGCTTGGGTAAATCAGGACCTAACAGGTTGGCGTACGCAATTGGGTCAAAGCCTTCAAACTGTTCCAGCGCTCCTTTGCTAACACCATCAATCCAGTATTCCGTTTTCCAAGCCGGATCGTGGTTCCATACATTCACTATAACCTGCTTATCCGAAGCACTGTAATCAACCACATGGATCTTCATCTGGTAATCGGCTGACTGGCCTGTAGCCTGGTAATGCCAGGTGATTTCTTTTCCTTTTACCTTGTAAACACCGTAGCCGCTTGGCGTGCCGTCGCCGCAGATAGAACCCGTCCACCAGGCGCCGCAAACAGTGCCGTGGTTGTGTTCATAAATATTGCCTTTGATGGCATTCACATGGTAATGCGTGTGGCCTGACATGATGTGCACATTCCGGCTTTGCAGAATGGCGTAAAGTGCATCGCTGTTTTTTGTACCCTTGTGAACCGGAATGTGAACGCAAAGCACTACCGGTTTGTCTTTTGGTACATGCGATAAATCTTTTTGCAGCCAGTCCAGTTGGTTTTTTTGAAAGAAGCCATCGTACTCTCTTTCCTTGCCGAGATAACGCACATTGTCCATCACAACATAATGTACCTCTCCCCTGTTGAAAGAATAGTATGTAGGACCAAAGTTCAGCGTAAAGGTGTCGTCTGATGTTTCATCGCCGCCCTTGCGGTAATCCATGTCGTGGTTGCCTAGGCATTGGAAAAAAGGAATGCCCATCTGTCCAACAGCTTTGCTGTAATCGGCAAATAGCTCCAGCTTGTCCCACACAATATCGCCAACGGTAATGCCATGAATTAATGCTCCGGCACCAGCCGAAGCCACTAGTTTTTGTACATCGGGCACGGTTTGCGTCATCATCTTTTCTACATCTTTCGCATGGGCCACCTGCGGGTCGGCCCAGATGATGAACTGGTGCTCGTTGTCGTCTTTATCGAGTTTAACAAGATCGAAGTTGATTTCCGTTGTGAGGTCAACATCCTGCAGCAAACGGTAATGGCGGGCCACCCCGTTCTCGTTGATGAAGGCATAACCGGAAGGCGTGGAAATGAACAGCGTTACAGCATCGGGATGCGGCACAAACTCGTAACGGCCTTTTTTGTCTGTTACCACCACCGAGTAGCCGTCACTTACCACCACATCTTTCACACCGCTGCCATCTGACAGCACGGCACCTTTAATGGACTTGCCGTTAGGCAATAACTCTTTAGCAGGTGTGCAACGAACAAGAAATAAACCGCCCGTTAACCAGGCCAGGTTTTGGAGAAAATGTCTTCTTAGCATAGAGTTTGACGATTGTGGTCTTTCGGTATGATGAAGAACCGGCGTTCATCTGTTGATGAACGCCGGTTGAAAATAGGTAAGAATTATTCTTCGATGGTTGTTCCGCCTTCAATAGCAGCAACGGTAGATGTTGCCGTTAAAACTACCGGGACTTGAATGCGGGCAGTTGTCCACCTGCCGGTTGTGCGATTGTAAGTACCGCCCAGCTTTGCATAGTTAGCAGCTGGCGGAAACGCAAATTTGCCGGTATTTGATCCTTGGTTAAAGAAAGGTTGCTCAGCTAAAGTGTTTGAGTTCTTTTCGTCATAGTAATCTGTATTGGTAATGCGGTAACCCCTCGCTGGTGGTCCGGGTGTGTACAGCGACCCGCCGCCGCCGTAAAAGATCACGTCAACCGGAATGGAGGAAGCATCTACGTTTATTACATCAAAAACTGCAATGCCTGCGCCATTACCACTATTAGCTAAAAGGTTTGTTGTACTGGTACCGAAGCCATCACCGTTTACAGATCCGTACATTTTGCCGAACCACTTAGAAGAACTGATATCAGTTGAATTGGCACCCCAGATATTTTTGTTGGCGCCGACATAAAAATATTCACCTTTCTGCACCGTTCCAGAAGCAAGGTTAAACTTATAAGTTCTGGTAGCACCGGTTGCCCAGCCATCAGAAGGGAATACAGTTGTACCGGCATTGTTGTTGGTAACAACGGCAAATGGCGTAACGGAAAAGTCAATATTCCGTGTTGCCATAAGCTGAATGTACTCATAGTTCGCATCTGTTCCCGTTGGATCGGCTAAATAGCCCGTGATTATAATTGATGCAATTTTCGGGGCGGTGGCGCTCAGGATTCTGATATCACTTTCAACCCTCGGCCAAAGCGTTGGCAATCCATCCTGGCCATTAAACACTATACCGCTAAAGGTGGATAAATACGGCAATGTTTTGTTAGCAAATGCTGCTCCCGCTTCTGTGTGCAAAGTAAGGTTGCCAAAACCATCATTAATAATACGGTCCCCGGCATAAGTAGATCCGGGCGGGAGGTTAGGATCGAAGCCTGCCCGTGATACTGAAATAAGAGTGCTCTCAAAATCGGCTGGTGCGGCCAGCACTTCATTCGATTTAACACTAAATGCTGTCAAAGGTCTTCCAGACGCAATTTTCTTAACCTTGTCATTAGTTATGCCCGTTAGTTGCAAAATACCATTTACTTTCTTCAGCATCCCTCCTTCCACAACAACATGTACCGAATCACCGGGAACATAATTTGCCGCGTCCGGGCCCAATGAAATAGAAATGCCGCGGAGTCGGGCAAGTCGTCTGGCATCCTGCACTACTAAAAGCCCTGCCGGCGTGTTGCCACCGGAATGATCAGAGATAACCACACCAGCAATTGATTCAGCACCGAACATGTTATCCTTGGACAGGGTTACATCCTGCCCTTTGTATAGATTCCGTACATCGTACATGGCAATGTAGGGACTGAGGGTTCCGCCGGGATAGTTACCTTCTTTTTTGCAGCTGCCAACAAAGGCAAGTGTAAAAAGACCAGCGATATATATTGTTAGTTTTTTCATTTGTTGTTTTTTAAACAGTTGATGAAATCAGCCGAAGCCTGGTTAAGGCTTTTGCCACCAAACCTGCGTAGAAATCAAATCGGGTCCCTGTGAAGCAACCGCCGCCTGGTAGTTGGTCGGGTTGGTTGATTGAACGTAAACCGGATACACCATTCTTGCCGGCATTACGCCACCATTGCGCAGCCCCGCTCCTTTTGGAAGTTTTGGGTGGCCTGTGCGGCGGTATTCAAACCATTGCTGCAAATCGGTCATAAACATTGCATAGTATTTCTGCAGGTGAATGC
>DATKHJ010000294.1:0-7615 GCA_035510335.1 Flavisolibacter sp.
CAAGTAACAGACGGTGCCTATCCCTGTATTGACCCGCTGATTACCAAGGCCGACGTGCTGTCTTACATTTTTGAGTTTAATAAACGAGCGAATCAGGCGGGTACGAGTGTCGAAAAGGTGGGAACCTATCTGCTTCCCCAAGCGTTTCCTGAAGGCTCACCGACACACCCCGCTTATACATCAGGGCACGCAACGGTATCGGGCGCCTGTGCCACCCTTTTAAAGGCTTTTTTTGACGACCTGGCGCCAATGACCAACCCGGAAAATTTAAATGAGGAAGTCGGCCAACACCCACCGGTTTTCATTGCCAATGAAGACGGCACCGCCTTGATTCCTGCTGAAGGCAGCCAACAGCGGGTACTCCTTGTCGGAAACGAATTGAACAAGTTGGCGTCCAACATCGCCATTGGTCGAAACGGGGCCGGTGTGCACTGGCGCAGTGATGCCACGGAAGGCATGCTCCTGGGTGAAGGAGTCGCCGCGCAATTTCTGTATGACCAGGCTTTCACCTTCCTGGAACCCCATAGTTTTTCGTTCGGCAGGTTCTTTCACGATGAGCGCGTCACGATTGGCAGAAAAAGGAAAAGCGATGGGGATTATATTTTTTGGAAGATTACGCGCGGGAAGAATGCCCTGAGAGGCGATGTTTTGGAAGAGGGAGAAGAAAAAGTAGAGGAATGAAGCAGGGCGCGGTGCCCATTTCATTTAAATCTGTGCATAATACTGAACAGCCAGAGCGCACTAGCCCCCATCCTTGTAATGGAAAGTTACCTGACCACACTGCGAATCGTAGAGGATCACGACTCGTCTTCATAGTCATGCTGTTCATAACAGGTCAAACAGATTTTCGCGCCGGTCCATTCCGGATCATCGTAGAGCACATTTCCTTTGCAACCGTTTATGTTGCACTTTTCTCTCACCACATCAAATACCTGATGGCAGTTCAAGCAGGAAATAGAGGTGGCTGTCGGCTCATTCGGTCGTAAGAACGCCCACTTGCTTTTCAGTGTTCCATAGTCTCTTTCGATGCCACGTTTGCATTCCGGACAGAAATAACTTCTGTTTTTAAGATTGATGGACAGGTGATGAGACAACGTTGCCTTACCAAGTAGCAAGAGCGCGAAGTCTAAAAATTTGTAGGAAATTGCGCTTTCATAGTCTGCATCAAAATAACCAAACAGTGGGTTTTGCAGTAAATTATTTTTTAGCTCTTTGTGCCAGCTGTCTTTCCCGAACCATATGGTGAATGTCGTTAGCACATTTTCAATAATGTACGTTGGCTCGACATCTTTGATGTTCGTTCCGTGAATGGCCTGGTTTCTTTTCTGTCGAATTCCTTCGATGAAGTTGATCAATTCGCTGTTTCGTTCAATGGTCGAATGAACGGCACAGAAAGTGGTTAGCAAGGCTTCACCCCCGATCGTATATAAGCTATCAAAATCTTTATCCTCCGCCGTTGGCAATGATGGCCAGTCTTTTCTTGGCTTGTCAATCAATAGCAACGGAGACGTTTCGCAAATGACTCCTTTCATGAGGCTTTCGATAGCCTGGTGCAGCAAGATTAAAGCAGTACGGATTGTGCCATGATGATGGCTCCAAATTTCGTCTATGGGCACTTCTTCCCTGATGACTTCATCATCATGATCAATATAATTGTCATATACTTTGAATAAAAGATTGAATGCTTGTGTGAGGTTTTCTTTTGCGACTTTCTCAAAGTCAGCTTTTGTTGGAGAATTGACGATCATACGGGTGCCACCATTGCCGGGGTTCGCTAATTTACGTAAACTCGTGCTTCGACGCCAACCCTCTTCAAACTGGCGCCTTCCCATCTTACAGGAAAGCTGGTAAAAAATCGGATGGCAGGCAGCCCAAGCCAATCAGCACCCGCACCCTACCCAGGTATTTCCTCCACCAAAATTTCCTTTCCGCTTCTATCATAGTAGGTGCAGGTCATTTTTTCCGTAGAAACCGCCCATTTTTCGACACCGCATTGGGCGGCGGCCCTGCAGAAGGTAGGATAATCGGATTTCCCTTCCTGGTGGGCTTTTAAATCGGCTTTGAACCGTGCTTTATCGGATGTCGCGGCAATGTTCAAGGCATCATACCTGGCCCCGGATGGTACCTTGTCGTTGCCGGTTCCGTAATAGTCGGTACGTCCGTCTTTTACGAAGGTTTCGTAATAGGCAACGCCGAGCCCTTTGATTGCCTGAATATAAGCCGGGAAGTCGGCACCTGATGCCACTTTGCTGTGCGCTGATTTGATTTGCGCTAGGGTAAACGATGGCTTTTGCCTGGACCCATCAGGAATGTTTTCCACCCAAACTTTGCGGCCCTCTTTGTCCAGGTAGGTGCACGTCATGGTGATCAGGCACACAGCCCACTTCCCGATTCCATTGTCTGCGCACTGGCGGCTTATCCCAAAATAATCCGAGCCTCCTTGCTGATGAATTTTGATATCTTCCTTCAGTTGTTCCGAATTGACGGTATCAGCCACTGTGAGCCGTTCATAAGCGGGTCCGGAACGTAGTTCGTAGCCACCTTCACCGTGCCAGATGCTGCGTCCATCTTCGGTGCTGGTTTCATAGTACGTTACCCCCATGTTTTTCAGGTTCATGGCTAGTAGCGGGAAGTCTGCACCTGTTCTCACCTGCGAAAGTTTTTCCTGAATTTGATCGACCGTAAACATTTTTTTGATTTTTTACTAGTTAAATGATTTGTGCATTACATGTATTCCAAATGTTGCCTGTGTAGCTGCTAACAGCTTTGCTTATTTCGTTGCACTTGCATGATGATTGCCATGCAAAACTGCAACGGCTCAAATCTCTGGCATTGTAAAAAATCGTTTTTCTACAAGAAGCGTTTGAAGTTTTCAGGCGTGTCGCCGGTAAACTGTTTGAAGTCTTTTATAAAATGTGCCTGGTCGAAGAAGTTATTTTCGTAACAAATATCGGTGAGTGATTTCGTGTGGTTCAGCTGCTGAAGCACGCTGTTAAACCGAACAATCGAAGCGAATTTTTTAGGTGTGGTACCCACCACTTTGCGAAACCTTTTTTCAAAAGGGCTTTGACTGATCAATAATCTTTCGTTCAATTCTTTGATGCGGATGGCGCCCTTACTCTGGTAGATCAACTTCACCGCTTCAACAATCAATTTGTCCGTCTCCCTGTCTTTCAATTGTGAGACCAAAAACTGTTCAATAGCTTTTATTCTGTGTTTGTCGGAGACGGCACCCGCCAGGCCTTCCTCGACCTCGTTTACCTTGTTTTTATCAAAAAGATTGTCCAGCGAAAGGCTTAGGTTAAATAATTCATGTACGGGATGTGAGGTAAAATGTGCAAAACCGTTTTCGGTAAAATAAACCAAAACGGTACCGATATTAGTCGAATTCTTGAAGATTTTATAGCCATCGGAAATACCGGTGATCCCTGCTGCTGACAAGCTGTTTTCATTGCCCTCTTTTAGGATCGAGAGGCGGCCTTTGTATTGAAATCCCATTACTAGACCGGAAGAGGGTAAAACCTTGTATTCTCTTTCCACGTCACTTTTCGACACGACAAAGTATTTGATATAAGGCTTTAATGGCTCGCACGGAATATGTTTTTCAAATTTCATTTGCTGTTGGAACAAGTTAGGCCTTTTTAATCGAACCTTCTGGCCGAGCGCGTGTACGTACAGCTTTCGTAGGTGCCCAGTGTGTCCGTCTGGATCATACTTCGGACACCGGACAAATGATTAATTTACATATCCAGTTCCAAACAATTAAAATTTGCACAGCAAGATGAAGGTTGGTAGCGCCCTCTTTTTCGTTGCGTTTCTGTTCAGTCGGGCAACCATTTCTCAGGCCCAACCATTACCGAACGACTACCCCTATGCAGAAAGTATTTTCGTTGCCGCCCTAAAGGATGTCAAAACTTATATAGCGCCAACCCTAACCAGGCAACAGCAATCGCTCTTTCGCACCATCGCATTGAACGTGGATACGAACTTTCAGGGTGGGTCTTACATTGGAAGTGACCTGCGTACAAAAATCATTTCCGTCAACCGCTCCTTTGTTTACTGGCTTTATAACCGGTCACTCGCACAGACTTTGGATAGCCTGCAGGCATTTGATCGCAAAGGGTTTCTTGATTTGTTTGACAGGCTGTTTGTGTACATCGATCCAAAGGTTCCTGTGTTTGCCTATGCCAAAATTGACACCAGTGTTCTCAACATCAAAAACCTCGTCGACACCAGTGTTGTTTTTCGTAACTACTATTACCTAAACTTACTGTTTATCTATACGCACGAATTGGGTCATTTTATGCGTCACACTGTAACCAAACTTACGGAAGAAAGGAATGCATTGGCTTCAAAAATGCTGGCCGTGAATGCATCGGATACAAGTTTCCAGGCCACGATGGCAAGAATGGAGAATTGCTTCACCTATTATGCGTTTGAACAAGGCCTGGAAGTCGAAGCAGATGCGTTCGCCTTGGAAAAAACGCTGGCGACCTCCTTTATGCGACAACTTGGCCCCGGTGTTGAGCGATTGAAAACGGTCTTTACATCGGCGACCTCCATCCTGGAGGCTTATAAATATGCCAAAAGCGGCTTCATTTTGGATATTCCGATTTCTGCGGCGAACCTTTTGATCCGTAGCCAAATGATGCTGTACACAAAAGATAGTTTGGCGATCAGCTACACGCATGCGCAGGAACCTGAAGCACGAAAATTAGCATTGGCACTTGCCGGAAAACAAATGGAGGATTCTGTTCGGGCGGTGGCGGAAGTTATTTTCAATTTATGTGAGAATCCGCAAGGGAGGTATGAAAGCCGGTTAAAGGAAATTGAAGAAGACACCACCTTCCAGTTTACCTCCTGGGAATACTACACCGGGTTCATGCAAAATTATCTTGCCCAAAGCACAAGTAGCGATGCGAAGTATGGACTGGTTTTAACCACCATCAACAAGATCCTGAGCATGGCAGAAAAAGCGGGGCAAAGTTCTTCCACCTTTGGTGAAACATTTCGATCTGGCCTAAAAGAATACCTGTATCTGACCTTAGCTTCCATCGCGGAGTATTTACTACAACAGCCCTCCCTGGCACGCACGTATTATGAAAAAGCAGCCCAATTTTCAGTGATCATTCCGCCCAGCTTTTACCGGCAGGTACGGCGAATGGTTCGCTAGGTTGGAAGGAATCTTTCAACAACTGGTTGTTCATATAGGATTTTTCCTAAATTTATCTCCTACATACTCCTTAAACCATAACGAAATGCTTATGTATCCCAAACTCATCGTCGTTGCGTCCATAACCATCATCACCTTTGCTGCTTGCAGCGCTACGAAAACACATTATTGCCCGCCCAATAACGAGCCGGTCATCGTGCCGAGAAATCCTGATAAACAGTATGCATCGTACGTAAAAAAAACAGACTTTAGTTTAAAAGGCACCTTAGAGGTTTTGGATAAAATTAAACTCGCAGATATTGATGCAGGAACGAAAGGTACCGTAACAAAGCTTCGTACCGATCTCGATCAATTCAGTAGCCGGTACCAGGATGTGCTAAAAGGCAGCTTTAGTGCGTTTGCTTATAGACCGTGCGATAAAGACGTGCAAAAACGCCATTTTGATTTATTGGAACAAATGGCGAAAGAAAACACAGAGTTAGAAAAAATGCGTATCGAATTAAATAAGCTGGCGAGTGCCGGCCATTTCGCGGGCGCCGATGCAGCAAAGATCAAAGAGATCATTAACGCCTACGAAACAGCTACGACAAGAAACGCCATTTCAAAATAGCAGCTGCCTTATCAACAATCACCAATGCCGTGTACGTGAGAAAGCATGCGTCTTTATACGCCGTCGGGAGATCATTGTTGTTGGGATACTTCGTCTGTATGTTTCATTTTGGCTATGGGCAAACAGAAGATTTGCAACGCAGCCAATTTGATTCGCTGCCCTTTATCATCGCTTCATTAAAATCTGACGTTGCTCCCTTGCTTTCAAAGAAGGAACGTGCCATCCTGACCACGATCCGGGATTCATTATTGCCAGAAAATACGATCAATGCCTATTCCCAATCCCGGAAACGATGCGTGTTTTTTTCCAAGGGGTTTAGCGATTTAATCGTAAAAGATATTGTGGCCGATATCATCTCGACACCCCAGTTAAATTACGTAACCAGTTTTCACAACTTGTACATGCGTGTCTACCCGGTATTGGCGGGCGACATTGTTCCGGAAATGGCAGCGGAGTTGACGGCTGAAGAGCGAAGGCGATACCAAGGCATTAAACGCCTTCCCACTTTTTATGCTAAGTACAGAAACTATGTAGAATTCATTTATCTGCACGAACTAGCGCATGTCTTAAACAACTTCGACGATGCCTATGAGAAGATTTTTAAAAACCTTCAACAAAAACGAATTACGAAACAAACTTACGACTCGCTATTGCTAAACTACGAAGTAGCCGCTGACAACTTTGCTTTGGCCATGTTACAGCGGAGTGGGCGTAACCCAAAAGAATCCTTCGGCGTTTACCGCCTCATGTATTTCCAAAAGGAACATCAGTTACATTTCATTCGGACCATTTTAGATCGGGCCACTAATTTTTATGTGCAGATCGCCATTCTTGCGGGTTGTCAGGAGAATACCAAAGAAGATCCTGCCTGCGATTCAATCTTTAATAAAACAGCGGAACTGCTTTTACAACAGGCCTTTTATCCCCGCTTTGACAGCGGTTCTTTCACTATGACGGTTGACACCGTGCAAGGGCGCACCTTTCCGTTGCGCGAAAGTTTATGGTATGGCAATTTTTATCTGTTAGGAACAACGTATAATATTCGAAACATCGAAGTGGCTTATCACCTTTTTTGTAACCACAATTACACACAAGAGGATATCGACGCGCTAAACGCTGTTCGGGATATAAGGGACATAGATGATTTGAAGACGATTGAATACATGACGTACTGTGCGGGTAAAATACAGGAATTGTATTTCCGCGACTATAAAAAAGCGGTTATACACTATGAAAAGGCAAAAAATATTTCGCTTTTGCTCTCCCGCGAATACTATGCACGGTTGCTTCACCGGTTAAATGGAAGCAACTCCGGGAACTAAGCAGCTGACTTGTTCTAAATAATTTTGTTTGTGAGCAAACGGTAACAGAATAGCATTTTTAACCCGTATGGTCCTCCCAAATACGGACCTTTTGGATTGGTCTGCTCCCAAAAAAGTTGACTTGTCACAAGAAGTCATATCCAACAGCGCGCTCAACTCACATTCTATTCGTCCCTTCTACCATTATTCCAAAACCACCTAAACCAAAAAGGCTCCCTTCCGGAAGCCTTTCTTTATCCCCATCCTCCGCCCTATCGCTTCCCTGGATGCACTCCTGCAGGGCTATGGTCCTTTTCGGGCGGATTTTTTACAAAATAAATCTGGCTGGTGCCCTTGGGATCGGGGCAGGGATAATACACAAGGAAGCCGCTTTCGATCAATACCCGTAAACATTTGTGGTAGGTGGCGGAACTGATCTTCGCGAGCGCCATCACTTCGCCACGTTTGACCTTTACCGGCTCACGACCACATCGCTCGTACATCCCCACCAGGGCGGCATACAGGCTGATG
>DATKHJ010000295.1:0-14426 GCA_035510335.1 Flavisolibacter sp.
GAAAGAGCCTGTCCGTACAAGGCTGAATAACCGCCGGTGCTGAACACCGTTCCCTTAAACAGGAAAGGATTAAAGCGTCCATAACCTGCAATGTTTGGCCCTGCCTGAAAGAAGAATTTATTTACCAGCGTTCCGTCAATAAAAATCTTGGTTTCAGCCGCTGTGCCACCGCGTACAAAAAGGCCTTCGCTTTCGCCAACCTGCTGGGCGCCGGGCAGGGTTTTTAGCGCACCGGTAATATCGCCGTTGGCAGAAGCCGTAGTCACTACATCCAGCGAAGTCAAAACCGCTGCGGCCCGCTTTCTATCGCTGGCTTCAAAGGTGCCAGCCGAAATTACCACGGCTTTCAGTTCGTCAAATTCTTCTTTCATGGAAAAGTTGAACGGAGCAACCGGTGCATCCAGGTTAATCTCCTGCTCAAATCCTTTGTAGCCAATGGCCGTTACCACCAACAGCTTTTGCCCTTTTTCAAAACTGGTAAACCGGAACTTGCCGGTAGAGTCAGTAATGGCACCATCGTAAGTGTCTTTGAGGGTGATGCTGGCGCCGGCAATGGGCTTGCTTTTGTTATCTTTTACAAAACCCGAAACCTCGGTTTGGGCTTTCAGAATATTTACCTGGATGAAATAAAGCAGCAGGAAAAGGAAGAGTCTCATAAACGCGATTTCGGGACAAACGTAAAGTAGTTTACAATATAAACCAAATAGATTGACGAAAAATATTTATATGAAAAAGCCCCGATTTTAACCATTTGGCTGAAAATCAGGGCTTTACTTTTGAAAAAAATTTTTATCTAGATGTTTTCCGGTGCTACCAGCTTTTTAATGGGAAGGTAAAACGCCCGTCGCTGGGCTGTTACCACGCCAATGCGGTACACCAGTCCTTGCGACACATTGGAAATGCGGTCGCGGAACTTGTACTCGCCAAACTCCGGGTCTTCGCTTAACAGCACAATGCCGCACTGTTTGAATTCAATGCCGTCGGTGCTGCGCTCAACAATGAAGTACGAGATGTTTTCGGAGCCTTTTTTCCAGCTTAGCTGGGCCGCCATGCCGGCCGATGTGTTGACAACAGAAATACCGCTGAATTTTGTTTTTTCTTCCTGTGCGGAAGCAAAAAAGCTGAGAGAGGTTAGCGCCACGCAGAGTAAAAAAGTTTTCATTCCTTTTCGTTTTAGGGTTTACGAATAAAGGCTTCAAACAGGACAGGCTAACTTTCAGAGGAAATGTGGATGCGAGACAGAAACCCTTTCCGCTTTCCTTCTCCTTTGGAGAAGGTGGCGAAGCCGGATGAGGCTAGGAAAACAAAAGCGGGAAAGAAAATTTCAGGAGTAGTAGAAGAAATTTTCGGGTGACGGATTTGTTTTCGGGGTTTAATCGGGCACAAACATAATCAGCGAAAGCTGAAATTGCAAGCTAAGAGAGGGCCGAAGGAGAAAAGGAGGAGGAAAGAGTATTGAATCAACCTTGCCTTCCTTTCTTTAAGAGTATTAGACTCAAAAGTTTAGGTCATCCCATCTCTCTTTTTCCTCATTTCCTCTTTCTGCCCTCTCTTAGCCTAATTTTGCGCCACGAAAAACGCTATATGAGTCAACTTCAGAATAAGGTTCGCATCGTTACAGCCGCTTCACTTTTCGACGGGCACGATGCCGCTATCAACATCATGCGCCGCATTTTGCAAAGCAAGGGAGCGGAGATCATTCACCTGGGACATAACCGCAGTGTGCACGAAATAGTGGAATGCGCCATTGAAGAAGATGCGCAGGGGATTGCCATCACTTCTTACCAGGGTGGGCACGTGGAGTTTTTTAAATACATGAAAGACCTGCTGGACGAAGCCGGCTGCGGTCACATTAAAATCTTTGGCGGTGGTGGCGGCACCATTCTGCCCCAGGAAATAAAAGAGCTGCACGAATACGGCATCTCCCGCATTTACTCGCCGGACGATGGCCGCAAAATGGGACTGGAAGGTATGATTGAGGATGTGATTAAGCAATGCAGTGCTGCCCCCTCAATCACCCAGGGGGGAAGTAGCCAGGGCACAGACCCATACTGGGCAGCCAGCCAGAAATGGAACGGCAAGTTGCCGCTTGGCGAAACAAAAGATGTACGAAGAATAGCAAGAGCCATTACATTGGCCGAAGCCGGACAAGATTACAAACCAGTTTTAGAAAATCTTAAAAATGGAAAAGCGACTGACATTTCAGTGCAAAGCGTAGCTGCTCCCATTCTCGGCATCACCGGCACCGGTGGCGCCGGTAAATCTTCTGTTACCGATGAAATTGTCCGCCGGTATTTAAACACTTTTCCCGACAAAACCATTGCTGTTGTTTCCGTTGACCCGTCCAAGAAAAAAACCGGCGGCGCTCTGTTGGGCGACCGTATTCGCATGAACGCCATTTCTTCGCCACGGGCTTACATGCGTTCGCTGGCCACAAGAGACAGCGAAGTGGCGCTGAGTGCACACGTGCAGGATGCGCTGGACATTTGCAAAGCAGCGGGCTTTGATTTTATTGTGCTGGAAAGTGCCGGTGTAGGACAAAGCGATGCCTCCATTTTAGAATACTGCGATGTAAGCATGTACGTGATGACGCCGGAATACGGCGCGGCCTCGCAACTGGAAAAGATCAACATGCTGGACTATGCCGATGTGGTAGCTATCAACAAATTTGATAAAGCCGGTGCACTGGATGCCTTGCATGATGTGCGCAAACAATACAAACGCAACCAGCAATTGTGGACGGCGAAAGATGAAGACTTGCCCATTGTTGGAACCATTGCCGCACAGTTTAACGATGCGGGTGTAAACGAGTTGTTTCAAAAGCTGATGGCAACGGTGGAAAAGAAAACGGGTGTTGCTTTCGATGTGAATTCGTCAGGCCGCTCACAGCAACCAGACGGTGAAACAACGACCAAGTCGCAAATTATTCCGCCCAAACGTGTCCGTTATCTTTCTGAAATTTCAGAGAACAACCGCAGTTACGATAACTGGGTGGCGGAGCAATGCACCATTGCTACAAAGCTTTATCAAATTACCGGAACAATAGAGGCCGCCGGGAGAGATATTCCATATCTGCCAGATATGGAATATCTGCGCAAGCAGTTTGAAGACAAGCTTCACCCTGAATGCAAAAAGCTGATAGATGCATGGCCTGCGTTGGTGAAAAGCTACGAGGCCGACTTTTTTGAATACAAGGTTCGCGACAAAGTGATCAAGCAGCCACTCACTTCCAGTTCGTTAAGCGGCACACGCATTCCAAAAGTTGTGTTGCCCAAATACAAAGACTGGGGCGATATTCTTCGCTGGCAGTTGCAGGAAAATATTCCGGGTGAATTCCCGTACACCGCCGGTGTGTTCCCGCTGAAAAGAGCCGAAGAAGATCCCACGAGAATGTTTGCCGGTGAAGGCGGACCGGAACGCACCAACAAACGTTTTCACTACGTATCGCAGGGGCAACCAGCTAAACGTTTGTCAACCGCTTTTGACAGCGTAACGCTTTACGGCGAAGACCCTGCGCATCGTCCGGACATTTACGGCAAAATTGGTAACAGCGGTGTAAGCATTGCTACTGTTGACGATGCAAAAAAACTCTACAGCGGTTTTGATCTCTGCGATCCGAAGACCTCTGTTTCGATGACGATTAACGGGCCTGCGCCCATGTTGCTGGCCTTCTTCATGAATTCCGCCATTGATCAGCAATGCGAAAAATATATTTCAGAGAACGGCTTATGGGATGAAGTAAAAAAGGTTAGCACAGAAAAATACAGGCACGGTAATCCGCCCCGCTATTACAATCCTTCTCACCCTGAACGTTTGCCGGAAGGCAACGATGGGTTGGGATTGAAATTACTTGGACTGAGTGGCGATGAAGTGCTGCCAAAAGAAGTCTATGAAAAGCTCAAAGCACAAGCCTTGCAATCTGTTCGCGGTACGGTGCAGGCTGATATTTTAAAAGAAGACCAGGCGCAAAACACCTGCATTTTCTCCACTGAATTTGCCTTGAAGTTGATGGGCGATGTGCAGCAGTATTTTATCGAGCAGAAAGTTCGCAACTTCTACAGCGTTTCTATTTCCGGCTACCACATTGCGGAAGCAGGCGCTAATCCCATTACGCAGTTAGCGTTCACGCTGGCCAATGGTTTTACGTATGTAGAATACTACCTGAGCCGCGGCATGAACATCGATGATTTTGCGGCAAACCTGTCCTTCTTTTTCTCCAACGGTATGGACCCTGAATACAGCGTGATCGGCCGCGTGGCACGCCGCATCTGGGCCAAGGCCATGAAGAACAAATACAAAGCAAACGACCGTTCGCAAAAGCTGAAATACCACATTCAAACATCGGGCAGAAGCCTGCATGCGCAGGAGATTGATTTCAACGACATCCGCACAACGCTGCAGGCCTTGTATGCCATTTACGATAACTGTAATTCGCTTCACACCAATGCGTACGACGAAGCCATTACCACGCCAACAGAAGAAAGCGTTCGCCGTGCAATGGCTATTCAATTAATCATTAACCGCGAACTGGGTTCTGCCAAAACAGAAAACTTTATCCAGGGTTCGTTTGCCATTGAAGAATTAACCGATTTGGTAGAAGAAGCGGTGCTGGCAGAATTTGATCGCATTACCGAACGTGGTGGCGTATTGGGTGCGATGGAAAGAATGTACCAGCGCAACAAAATACAGGAAGAAAGCCTTGTTTACGAACACCAGAAACACACAGGCGAGCTGCCCTTAGTTGGTGTCAATACTTTCCTAAGTAAGAATGGAAGTCCAACCGTTTTACCGGGAGAAGTGATTCGTTCTACCAAAGAAGAAAAAGAACAGCAGATTGAAAACCTGCATGCGTTTTGGAAGCGAAACGAAGACAAATCGGAAGCCGCATTGAAACGATTGAAGGAAGTAGCAGTAGCCAACGACAACCTGTTTGCCGAGTTGATGGAAACGGTGAAGGTTTGTTCGCTTGGACAAATTACAAATGCTTTGTACCAGGTAGGCGGACAATACCGTCGAAACATGTAAGCAGCAAAATGCACATAAAAAAACGGCGAACAAAAATGTTTTTGTTCGCCGTTTTTTTATCTCGCGATGATCAGTTTTTTTGTTTCGAGGATGGTGCCGTTAATGCCAAAGATGCTGACATAATAATTGCCCTGCGCCAGTTTGATTGCATTCACCTGGATGAAACGCTGGTTGTTGGTAGCCTGCTCCAATACTTTCTGCCCCAGGACATTCCACACAACAATTTTACTGGTTGGCTGCGGTGTATTCAGCGAAAGATAGAACTGTCCGGCAGTTGGGTTGGGCCATAACTCCGATTCAAATTCACCGGCTTTGTTACCAACGGCAACTACCTGCGAGTAAGCACTGTCGTTGTTGTAGGCAAGCGTTAATAGCCGGTAAAATGAAATGCCTTTGTACCCGTTTGGATCGTTAATGGTGTAGTTTAAAAGCGTGTTGCTATAACCATTCAGCGCCAGTGAAGAAACGGTATCGATGTTTGCAAAATCAGTTTCATTCGCCAGTCTTCTTTGTACAATAAAATGCTTTACGTTGATCTCGGGTTTTGTGCTCCAGTAAACTTTTACGTTTGCGATGTTGAGACGATAGGCATTAAACCATAATCGTGTATGCGTGGTATCGCCGGCACCGGTAAACTTTGTAAAAAATGTATTGGCGGCCACACTCGTTAGCAAGCGGCTGTTTGCACCACTGTTTGCAAGCAAAGCACCGGTGGTGAGGTAGCCAATGCCCGGGTAGGTTTGCGGGTAAGAAACATCCCAGCTTCCATTCACAAACTGCGAAATGTAAGCGGTTGTTTTACCGGCAGTGAAAAGGGTTCCTTCTTCGTTGTTCAAATGTTGCAGTGCAAGTTCCACTTCGCCCTGCCCGGGTAAAAAGCGTTTACCAATCTGCCATGTTTTTCCTACGCTTTCTTTCATCATGGCATTGCCATTTGTGGCGCCGCTAAACACCGAATCAAAAACAGCAACATAAAAGTCATCCGGTAATTCCGAAAGGCTGCGAAGCGCCGCCGGCGTGTAACTTCCTTCCTTTGTGCCAACCGGAAAAGTGATCCAACCATGCGTGCTGTTGATGCCTTCGCGAAGAAGCATGCCACCGTTTCTGTTTGTTATAAAATAGCGGGACGAATCGTAGCCTTTAATGTTACCCGGGCTGCCGTTGCCAATGGTCAGCAACTGGTTGTTCAGGTAAAAAAGCCCTTTCTGAAAATCCACTTCGCCGCCAATTTTTGCGCTGCTGTTGAGCAACTCAACACCAAAAGGATTTTGTATTTGCAGCGAATGAAACTGCGGGCCGCTTTTTGTAGCCGTGTTGTAGCCACCGTCAATTTGCTGTTTTGTTGTGGTAGAGATAAGCCGAATTAAACCGCCGTCAGTTCCGGTTGTATTGTTATTTTCATCAGTTAGAAGAGAAGTAGCATTATTGCTCCAGGTTTTCCCAATAAAATTTACAACTGCTTTTTTCCCGATACCTAATTTCCCATCGTTAATAACATTTGTGAAAATGGTTGCGGTATCGCTTTTAAAGAAAACGTTTCCGTTTTTTGGTATATAAATTCCGGTTTGCGTAAAACCTGCTGATGCAAAAAGAAGTAGCGTTCCTAATACCAGCGCAAAACGATATGGCAGAGCAGGCGTCAATGAATTAATTTATTCTTTTACAGCAATAGGAGAGGCTTTTTCCTTTCTTAGCAATTTCATTTCTTCTCTTAACTCCTGCATTTCTTTTTTAAGATCATTAATTTCTGTTTGTTGCTCTTTCATTCCTTCTACAATTAAAGCTGTTAACAACGGGTAGTTTACAGATTTATATTCCCCACCATTGCTAACTACTTCCGGAACTACTTTTTCCAGTTCCTGTGCAATAAAGCCAATCTCTTTTTTACTGCCCATTTTAATTGTGTCTATCCAGTTATAACTAACGCCTCTCAGCTTCGTTATTTTGTCAAGCGCATTTTCGAGCTGCCGGATATTCATCTTCAACCGGGCATCGGATGCTGTACGAATAATATACCCGTTGGCATCTACGCTTAAACTCGTTGCTCCACCCGCCAGGTTTTTTACGTTCAGGGAAGTGCCTTCCAAAAACATGTTCTCTGCCAGTGTGCCGGTAGCCGGGTTTGCATTGGTCATTCCTGTGCGGGAATGAAAAGAAATACGTGAAGCGGTTGGGCCACTTGTGGTGGTTAGCTGCACAAGGTTGTTGGCCGTACCGTTTGTTCGAAAGCCAAAGGAAAGAACAGGACCAGAATAACTGCTGCTTGCCGCGAAAGAAGGGATCTGTCGCAAGAGAGAAAAAACCGGAGGCATAGACGTAGCTGTTGTTGTGGTGTTTGTTGTTTCCATTGTTGCAACAGGTGTTTGAACAGTGCCTGATCCTGTTGGCAAAACCAGGTGCAGTCTTTCGCTTGGCGTAGTCGTGCCGATTCCTAATTTTTCTGCTGCGGTTATACGCATTGCTTCATTGGCTGGTGCTGTTCCACCTGCTAAAAAAATAATATCCTTTGTTGCATTGTTGTTGACAATGTAAAAGTCATTGCCCGCTGACAGTAAGTAGCCGTCATTCGCTTTCCCGGTTATAATGGGATTGCCATTTTGATAAACATAGTTGGAGCCATTGATGCCTACGTTAACAAAGTTGGTAGTTTCTGTTCCATTGTTGGCCGTGGCCACCAAATCAGAACTACTCTGGTTGCCGGTGCTATGGTTCTTTACGTTGATCTGGAAGTAGCCGTTGTAGTTTCCCTGCGCCAAAATCGGCGTGTAGGTACTGCTGCCTGCATCTACCAGCAATTTTTCCGGACTAACAGCATCAAAGGTTGTCGTACCAATTGCCACATTGCCTCTTTCATCAATGCGCATTCGCTCTAAATTGTTTGTAATGAAAGGCAGTGCATGGTTAGATGTGGTGCCAAATCGTTTGGGGGTGCTAAGATTGTTGCCGTCCAGCATCCACACAACAGAGTTTAACAGCGATTGGCTGTTAATCCATGACGGTGCGGCGCCAGCACCGTTCGACTGAAGAAGAAAGCCTGAAGTGCCGGCCGAACCACCCGGCATTAATGCGCCGCTAAAACGCAGGTTGCCCGTAATATCCACTGCTTCCAGTGGTGAGGTGTTGCCAATGCCTACTCGTCCGTTCCCGTCAATGCGCAGTCGCTCATTTGCCAACGCATAGCCGCCGGTAAAAAATCGTAGCGGTCTGCCTGCTGTTGCATTGCCAATGACAAAATCGTTGCCGGTGGCATAGAGGTAGGCATTGTTAGCGCCGCCAATCATTGGATAAGTATTGTTGGCGAAAGCACTTGAGTTAATACCCATGTCAATGTAACCTCCGTTTTCATCGCCGTTGTCGGCAGTGGCTACAATGTCGGAGCTGGCATTGGCCGTTGCCGACCGGTTCTGCACATTTATCTGCAGGTAATTGTCGATGCTGCCTTTGCCCGTCATTAGATTGTACGATGTGGTATTGCCGGCATCAATCAACAGCTTCTCGGGGTTTGTTGCATTGAAGGAATTTGATCCCACCGCCATGCGGCCACTTTGCAGGCGCATCATTTCCGTCATGCCGTTTTGATAGTGATAGCTTTTAAACACAATGGGTTCGTCGCCATCATCGCCAATAATAAATTCAAAGCCGCCATTGTTGTTGGTGCCGGTGGCGCCAAACTCAAAATAATCAGTCCCTGCCGAACTACCTTTTGTGCGAAAGTTGCCCGCTGCATCCACAAAAATTTTAGGCTTGTAAAAAGAAGCCGCAGGCGCATGAAACTGTACCGCCGCTTTCATGTGCAGCACCTGTTCGTTGGCATCAGAATAGTCAGTGTAAGCTTGTACAAGACCAAGTGTCTGCCGTCTTCCTAGTTCTACATAATTGCTGTTGGCTGATTTTAAAATCAGCGCTTTGTCGTCAAGCGTTCCCAAAAAACTTCCGGCTGATACATTGGTATTGCCGGTGGTAAGCCAGCTATTGCTGGTGGTGGATGCAATGTCGGCCGAAACCATTACTGGGTTCCAATAGCCTCTTGTGCGGATCAGCAGTTGTTTGGAAGGAACAAAATAAATCACCATACCGTCGGGCGGGTTCAGGGCATTAATGCCAACCGTATCCGACAGCCGGGGAAACAACAATCCTTGCCGGGAAGAATTCAATTCCAGTACCGCCGATTTTGTTACGAATGATGGCGTGTTCCCCAGGGAAAGTTGCTGCGCCTGCAGGCCTTTGCACAGCAGCAATAAGGTCATGGCTATGAAGAAATATTTCTCACAACGCATAAGAGGTACGATGAGGAGGATGAAGAGGAAGAACCAGTCCCTCCGGAGAGGGACTGGCGGAATTTATTTGCGGATGATGTACCAGTTGGTGCCATCGGTTTGCAGCGTTACAAACGTGTAATCATTGTAGATGACATACGATGAACCGCCGTCAATAGTAGCGCCACCGGCTGGTGTAATTGTTAACTGGTTATCGATGCCGCCACTGCCAATTTTTTTAATGGTGTAAATACGTCCGCTGATGCCCGAAGCAGCAGGTAGCGTAAGCGTTACTGCACCTGAGGTTGTATTGGCCAGCACCGTGTTGTCGGTTGCGGCAATGGCAGTGTTGGCAGTAATTGTTCTGATAGCCATAGAAAGCGAACCTTCCACCTGCATGGTAGAGTTGGCGCTGCCCGTGCTTCCTACTTTCATGGTAGCGGCAGCACTCACGCTATCCTGGAAGGTTTTGTTACCGCCAAATGTTTGTGTGCCGGCTGTTACAATACCGGCGTTTGTTGCATCGGCAGGATGCAGCACAATCTCCCTGCTGCTGCCATTGGTCGTGATGGATGCTCCTTTCACATTCGAAGAAGAAGCGACCGCACCAATGGTAATGGTTTGAATGGCATTTTGAATTTTTGTCCAGTCGCTATTGGTTAAGAAACCATAAGGGCGGGAAGAAGTGGTTGTGGCTGAATCCATCACCGGCAGGTAGATAGCAATGGTGCTGTCGGCTGCTGTATTGGTAACAGTTACATTGTCGTGTGAAGTGCTGCCGGCAGCGGTAATAGAGATGGCTTGTTTTTGAATGCCGTTGATCGCTTTCACTGCATTTTCAAAAGCCGAAGACGACATGGTGCGTTTGTAAACAGAGCCGTCTGCATTCAACACCAGTACATTCAATTCATTCGTTCCGTTTGCCAGGTTTTCAAATTTCACGGAACCATCCACATTCAGTTTTGCAGTAGGCGCATTGGTGCCGATGCCTACATTTCCATTGGCATCAACACGCAAACGTTCGTTGTTGTTGGTGCGAATAACAAGCGGTTGTCCATCCACTGTTCCAATAAAGTTGGAAGAAGGGTTGGTGCCACTGTTACCGTTGAGCGACCAGTTGGCACTGGCGGCTCCCATGTCGGCGATCTTTTTCCACGAACCATTGCTGCGCAGGCGCAAACTGTTATCTGCATTGAGATAGATGATCATCCCATCAGGCGGATTCAATGCATTAATTTGTGTTGTATCGGCAAGGCGGGGAAGCAACAAACCCTGGCGGCTGCTCTCCAGTTCAAGAATAGAAGACTTTTGAATGCTGGTAGGATTGTCGCCTACTTTTAGCTGGGCGTTTGTCAAAGTAGTCACGAGTAGAAAAGCAAGGAGCATAAAAAGCCCTTTGCGGCTCATAGCAGTTCGTAAGCGATGCATAGTTTTAGTTTTAAATAGATTTGGATTTATTCCTGCTGCAAAGGAAGAGGAAACACGTATATAAAAAAATGAGCAAAATCAAGCCCAGCCTGCGTTTAGTTGATTACCCAAAATGTGGTTAAGCATTAACCATTAAAATGAACCTTCGCAGCTATTATTTATTCGATGAAAGATGCATTTGTACCGATGAAAAAAAAGATGCAACTGTAACCGTCTTTCTACATCAGGTAGTGACGGTAAAAACAAAAAATCCCACCTCTCGGTGGGACTTTATTCTTACTGTTTACATACTCTCTTTTTCTTCCTACTCAAAACAGCAATGCAATGGTTTCATCTCGTTTAGATGTCTGTTGATCTTCTTCCGAAGAGTAAGCTCAATACAAACAGTACTAAGAAGATAAAGAACAAGATTTTAGCAATACCTGCTGCACCTGCTGCAATACCACCGAAACCGAAAATAGCGGCGATGATGGCTACAATCAAAAATATCACTGTCCAGCGTAACATAGTTAAGGGTTTTATAGGTTAAAAATGTTGTCGGAGTATATAAACAAAAAAATGTGCCATAACGCTTAAATCCCTTGTGGAAACTGTGTTCCGAAGTGGTAAGCTTATCAATTTGAGGAAGGCTTACCGCAAATAGTACATTTTTACAATAAATCACTGTTGTTTTTAAGAAGCGGCTTTGTTTCAATAGTAAAAGGAGAATAAAATGATGAGGTAAAATAATGCACACAAGCAGTGTTCAAACACCAGTTAGCGCTTGCTTATTCCACAAAAAAGGGAGGATGATAAGTTACAAATACGAGTTGAAAAATCAGCGGCGGGAATTCAGCAGCGTCATGCCTACGGTTATTCCTGCAAAGGCAATTGCGCCACCAATCAAGGCAGCTTTTGTACGTGGTTGAAGTCCCCAGCCTCCATGAATAGAGGTGCCGAATTCAACTGTTTCCAGCACATTGCCGGTTGTGTACGGCGTGCTGTCAGCCTGCCGCAAATAAAGCTCGATAACGTTGGCTGTAATGCGGCGTGTAAGGCGTGGAAAAAGGGCATGGGCCATGCGCAATAACACCGAGGCGCTGCCAACGGCCAGTGTATCTTTTGGTGACAGGCAAACCTTTACCATTGCGTTTGCAATGGTTTGCGGGTTGTAAACAGGCGGCGCCGGCCGCAGAATGTTTCCGGTAAAGTTGGCCGCGTGCTGAATGCCTGGTGTATCCAGGAAAGCAGGAAAAAGATTGCACACATGAATACCCGGGTAATGATGCAACTCACCTTGCAAGGCTTCGCCAAAACCACGCAACCCGAATTTAGATGCTGTATAAGCGGCTGCATACGGCGTAGGAAACCAACCGCCTACAGAAATATTATTGATCAGGATGCCGCGGCCCTGCGCTTTGAAATGCGGCAGCACGGCATGCGCCCCATGTATATAACCCAGCAGGTTGGTTTGAATCACTTTTTCCTGGATAGAAATGGGTGTTTGATCAAAGGCGCCTGCAGCCAGCACACCGGCATTGTTCACCCACACATCAATTCTTCCACCCCAATGCTGCGCCATGGCGGCAAGGGTATTCATTTGTCCTGCATCGGTAACATCGGTTGGCACCACCAGGGCATCGCCACCCAGCACCTTGCATTCTTCCGCCACTTCATCCAACACGTTTTCACGCCTGGCAGCCAACACTAATTTGGCACCGTTGCGGGCAAACGCAAGCGCCGCCGCCCGGCCGGCTCCACTTGATGCACCGGTAATGACTACAACTTTTCCTTTCAGATCCTGTTTCCTTTCCATGGCGAGAATAACTTGAGTGGTGGAGTGTAAAATTCATGCCGCAGTGCTGCCTGTTTTTTGCACCTGGCTGCGCAGCATTAACTTCATCACTTATCAGAACAAAATGAACAAGGAAAAGATTTCGATTGCAACAATTTGCTGGGCAAGAAACGGCGCGGAGGAAAACCTGTTGCGGTTATCACTGCAGGCATTGGCCCGTCTTAACATTCCCGTATTTATTACCGATGGCGGATCGAGCGACTCGTTTCTTTCCTTCCTCAAAACCATTCCGCATTTTACCGTGCTGCAGGCGGCAGAAAAAGGCGTGCAGGCGCAGGCAACAACCAGCTTGTTTGCAGCTGCCGAAAACAAAACGCCGTTTGTGTTTTACACGGAGCCGGATAAGAAAGCGTTCTTCAAAGACAGCCTGGAAATCTTTCTGCAAAATGCACCCGGTGATGAAAGCACCGGTGTATATCTGGCGGCGAGATCAGCTGATGGCTATGCTACGTTTCCTCCCTTTCAGCAAATGACCGAAACAACCATTAATAACTGCTGTGCAGAAGTAATGGGTAAGAGCTTTGACTTTACTTACGGGCCGTTTTTGATGAATGCGAAACTGATACCCACACTGCAGGATGTGAAAGACATTGGCTGGGGCTGGCGGCCGTATGTGTTTGTGATGGCACACCGCCTTGGGCTTTCGGTTGATGCCTGGGTGCAGAATTTTGTTTGCCCGCCCGACCAGCGAGCAGACGATACCAAAGAGCGCCTTTACCGCATGCGCCAATTGGAGCAAAACATTCGCGGCATTGTTATGGCGGCGGCCAAAGAACTTTGACGGCAGAGAAACACAAAGCGGAGCATCAATTAACAACCTCTTCGTATGCAGCCTGTACAACTTGGTATATAATGTGCGTTAAAAACTAAACAGATAAACTTGTTATGCCGATAAAGAAATTCCTGGTGGCAGTACTGCTTGTGTATGCTTTCAGTAGCTGCAGCAAGCCGCAGCCTCCGCAATATGTTGGGTACGAAAACTTCCGCGTAGAGAAAGCCAGTCTTTCCAATAGCATACTGGCCACCAATATAAAATTGTACAATCCTAACAGGTACAACCTGCAGCTCAAATCGGCCAGCATGGATGTGTATTTCAATGACAAGTTCCTTGGTCATTCCTCACTCGATTCTCTCATCACGCTGCCTGCAAAAGACACGGCAAAATTCCCACTGCGCATGCAGGCATCAGCAAAAGATATCTTAAGTAACAGTGCTAAGCTGTTGCTGAACCCGGATGTAAAGATTCGCATCACCGGCAATGCAAAGGCAGGCCGCAGCGGCATTTTTGTGAACGTGCCCATCAATTACGAAGGCGTGCAGCGTATCGATCTTACCGAGTTGATTGGCTATTACAACCGCCAATTAAGAAATGGTGCTGTTGCGCCATAATATTTCCGTATATTGAATACAATGGAATTTGTCAGGCTCAAAACATTCATGAATTACATTGATGCGAACATCATTCTCGGGCGGTTAAAGAACGAAGGGATTGACTGTTGGTTGAAGAATGAAAACACGGCTACCATCATGCCCATCTGGAACACAGCGATGGGCGGTATTCAGCTGATGGTAAACGCCGGGCAGTTGCAAAAAGCGGCGTATGTTCTGAAGGTGATTGAAGAAGAAAGAAAAGGACAGGTTGATTGTCCGGAATGTGGAAGCAATAACGTAGAATTTATCAATACTGTTCGCAAACCGGTGAATTGGTTAAGTGCTGCTGTTACCTTTATCCTCGGCGATATGGCGCTCATGCCGGAACAGCGCTATCATTGCTTTGATTGCAAGAAAGAGTGGGAGGCGGCTCCAAACACGTAGCCCCCTCGATCCCCCAAGGGGGAAGTGGCGAGGCGCAGAGCTCCAGCTTAAGCAAGTTGCTCCTCCTC
>DATKHJ010000296.1:0-2341 GCA_035510335.1 Flavisolibacter sp.
AGACAGGTGGAAGACCATCCAGGACAACTTGCGTGGTGCTGTTCCGCCCACAAAAATTTTAAGTGAGCAGACAAAAACGGCTTCTATCCTTCGCGACCTGCTGAACGAAGACTTCAACAAGATTATCACCAACGATAAGAATATTTACAGCGAGTCGAAAACCTATATTCAAAAGGTAGCCCCGGAGAAAGCCGATATTGTACAGTTTCACCAGAATGGCTCGCCGGTGTTTGATACGTTTGGCGTAACCAAGCAAATCAAATCGTCGTTTGGCAAAACGGTAAATCTTAACAGCGGCGCTTACATTATTATTGAGCATACCGAAGCGCTGCATGTAATTGATGTAAACAGCGGTTATAAAAGCGTTAGCAACAACCAGGAGCAAAACGCATTGGAAACAAACCTGGAAGCGGCAGAGGAAATTGCCCGCCAGCTTCGTTTGCGTGACATTGGCGGCATCATCGTGGTTGACTTCATTGACATGAAGCTGCCGGAGAACAAAAAGAAACTGGTGGAAGCAATGGAAGGCTTTATGCAACCCGACAGGGCCAAGCATGCGGTACTTCCCATCTCCAAATTTGGCCTGATGCAGATCACCCGTCAGCGCATGAAGCCGGAGATGAACATTCAAACGCAGGAAGTTTGCCCAACCTGTAACGGTACCGGCAAAATTTCTTCTACGCTTTTGCTGGAAGATGAAGTAGAAAAGAATTTAAGCTACCTCTCTACCCACAACCACAAGGCACTGACCATTGTTACCCACCCGATTTTGCATGCTTACCTAACCAAAGGTTTCTTCTGGAACAGCAAAGTTTCCAAATGGAAACGCAAGTTTGGACAAAAGATTACGGTTACACCCGATACAAGTTATCACCTCACCGAGTTCAAGTTTTTTGACGCCAACGGTGATGAAATCAAACTCTAACTTCCTTCCTCTAATCAAAGCCTCCTTCACGGAGGCTTTTTCTTTGCCACCTTCCGCTTTCCGGTAAGCCAATAAAAAACCCCGAATTGCTTCGGGGTTTTTCTTTATTCGGCCTGTGAAGATTAATTATATCCGGGATTCTGGCGAATGTTAGGGTTAGCCCGCACAACCACTTCCGGAATTGGCAGGGCCCACTCTCTTGCATCAGATGCAAGCGTACAAGCGCCGGATGGAGAAAGCTGCGTATCGCCGCAGGCTGCACCACGCTGAATGGTTCTTGTGGTACGCTTCAGGTCGAAGAAGCGGTGGCCTTCACCAATCAGCTCTTTTCTTCTTTCGTTGGCAATGGCGGTCAGCAGTGTGTTACCTGTCAATCCTGTTTCTGCAACATAGCCGTTAATTCTTGCGGCACGCAGGTCATTCAGGTCTTGCAACGCCAGGCCTTCCTGTGTGCTGCGGGCTCTTGCTTCGGCACGAATCAGGTACATTTCACCGGTTTTAAAGGCAATAAAGTTGGCAGCGCCATCTGTTTGTGTGCCTTTACCGCGGTATTTCGTGAGCGACATACCGCGGCTGATGTTGGTGTTTACACGGCTGAAATAAGTGTCAAACCGAATATCATTCGAGCGGATCAGCCCAACGGTTCCTGTTGTATCCACCACCTCTGGTGCCGGGCGGAAGTAGCTGCGCTGTTGAGCCGGGAAATAAATCAGGTAAGTAGGTCCGCTCTGGCCCGATTCAAACTGCACGTTCCAGATCGTTTCACCAGCAGACGCTTCTGTGTACATACCGCTGAAAGCCGCACGGGGCGCCAGCGGACGAAGGTTGATCGCATTGGTAGATGCTGTAATGGCTTCTGTCCATTGCTGCGCATACAGGTAAGCTCTTGCCTGCAGCGCATACACGGCCGCAAGATCAAAATAAGGACGGCTAACGGCACTTGTGTTAATGGCTACATCAACATCTGAAAGCAGGCCTTGCGCTGCAGTTAAATCAGCAAACAGGTTATCGTAGAACTCTTTGTTGTTCATACGGGCCGGTTGATTGGAAGTAGATACCTGGAACTCCTTAATATAGGCTACCGCCAGGTCAGACGTGCTGTTCCGGTCATATTTGGGAGCAAAATAGCGGAACAGGTCAAAATGCGCCATGGCACGAATAGCCAGGGCTTGGCCTTTTATGCGATTTGCCTTTTTCCGGTTATCGGCTGTGGTAAACTTGTCCACGTCACGCAGTACAATGTTGACTGTTGCAATAACGGTGTATGGCGCGGCATACATATCCTCCACCTGGTCGGTGTTGGGCTGGTACAACCAGTCGGCCATAACCCGGGAGTTGGCCAGCGTTTCATTGGTCTCGTACAGGTTGTCGCTCATTACATCAGGCATCAGTGCCCAACCAGCGCCGGTACCACTA
>DATKHJ010000297.1:0-10284 GCA_035510335.1 Flavisolibacter sp.
GAACCGGAGCGACCGGACGGTGAAAACTTATTTGGCTCATATCCGAAACCTTTTTGTAACTGTCGTATGAAAACGTATAGCGCTATAATCACCGGCGAATTGCATCAGCAACTTTTTTCCCATCTCATTCGTGACGATGAGCAGGAAGATTTATGTTTTGCCACTTATGTTCCTTCCACCGGTGGCAACCGAACGACCGGCATTCTCACCTCCCTTATTCTGCCCGAAGATGGCGATAGAAATGTTCACGGAAATGTTGGCTTTATGCCGCAGTATTTAGAGCGGGTTTTGAAAATTGCCAGTGAAAGAAAAGAAGGCATCGCTTTTCTGCATTCGCATCCTTCAAAGGGCTGGCAGGGAATGAGCGACGACGATGTTGTTGCTGAAACCAGGCTTTCACCAACCGTAATGGCTGTAACAGACCTGCCACTATTAGGCTTAACCTTAGGAACAGACGGCGCCTGGAGCGGACGGTTTTGGTTAAAAGATGATAGTCAAAAAAGGAAATACAACCGTACTTGGTGCGATACCGTACGGGTGGTGGACAGGCAATTACGGGTTACCTATTACGATGAAATCTTGCCGCCTTCTTTTGATGCGGGAAAACAGCTTCGCACCATCTCGGCATGGGGCAGCAAAACACAGGAAGATCTATCCCGCTTGAGAGTTGGCATCGTTGGCTTGGGAAGCGTCGGCAGCATTGTTGCAGAAGTATTAGCCCGTACCGGTATCGCTAATTTTACGCTGATTGATTTAGATGCGGTTGAAGAAAAAAACTTGGACCGGCTAACCAATGTTTTCAAAGAAGACATTGGCCGGGCAAAGGTTTTAGCGGTAGCGGATGGCATTCGCCGAAGCGCCACAGCTCCAAACCTACAAATCAATTGTTGCGAGTATAGCGTTTGTGAAAAAGAAGGTTTTGAAACGGCACTCAATTGCGATGTATTGTTTAGCTGTGTAGACAGGCCTTGGCCCCGGCAAGTGCTCAACTTCATTGCCTACGCTCATTTAATTCCGGTAATTGATGGTGGCATTTTGGTGCGAACCAACAAACGCAATACGGCTATTATCGGCGCCGATTGGAAGGCACAGACAGTAGGCTATAAGCGGCCCTGCCTGGAATGTTTAGGACAGTACAAAGCCGAAAACGCTTCGCTTGAAATCAGTGGAAAACTGGATGATCCGGACTACATCAGAGGTCTTGATAAATCAAGTTTTCTGGATGCACACGAAAATGTGTTCGTGTTTAGTTCACACCTGGCTTCTATGGAAGTGTTGCAGTTATTGTCACTCTTTATCGCACCTTCAGGCATAGCTGATGTAGGGCAGCAACTCTATCATTTTGTGTTGGGGACCATGGATGTGGAGACTGATAAAAGCTGCCACGAAAATTGTTTCTTTCCTGCTGTAGTTGGCAGAGGCGATTTCTCTGGCATTACTGTTTACAGTGAACACAAAGTTGCAGCCGATGCGCGGGCCTCAAGAAATACAATGGCTAAATCAGTTCTGCAAAAGCAAACGACGAAGCCGAAGCATGCCAACTTTTTAGAAAGAATATGGAAGAAATTGTTTCGATCATAGCTCACCTAAAATTTCTTGCTTGGGGAAAAACTCTTTTCCTGCAACTTCCCGGGACTGCGAACATTTGTTTTGTTTTTGTGGTATGGATGTTTCATACTGACAAGCCACGTTTGCACGTAATGCAGTGCCTTCTCCTTCGGTGTTAATTCCCTATGCAGGTTAAAAAGGTCACGGTAAGTTTTTACGCTGAAAGGAAGACTTCGGCAACAACTTGTAGTGGAAGAGAACCATAAACAGCATTGATCATAAGGTGGCTTTTCTTCACTTTTAAGAAGCGCTTTGAACAATCATCAGGTTCTTCGATCCGGTTTCATCTTCAACGGTCGTAGCACACACTACCTGCTGTTTCAGCCCCTATCCCGACAGCCAAGAAACCTTATTGTAACCTGCATCTTTTGGTGCCCTCAAGTCGATCGTTGCAATAACCCATAGCGAGCTTGCTTTTTCCGATACGTAAAAAGCGGATGCGCTTTCCGTGTAATGTGAATAGACTGCTTTATTCCACGCAGGGACAATGACAAAAGCGAAAATCTATATCGCGAAGTGACAGTTTCCTAGATTTTATACCCCGTTTGGGGTATGCGGCCTACGTGTTTTTTCTCATTCTGTATTTTCCACATAATGAGGGATAAAATAAAAGCCTAATTTTAAAAATAGAGGAAGCGTAGATGGAGTTGTATCTTGTCAATAGCACCAAAACCCCTGTCCAATTTGAGCAGAAAAGTGTCGCTGCTTTATCCTATCCATCACTGCCCGGAAGCAGGTTGTTCAGCTACCAAACGCCCTCGATTGAGCTGATGGTGAAGGAACTGATCACCGATCTTTTCACCATCCGCTACAATGTCTTTCGCTTTGGCAAAAACCAGGCAATTGAAACGTTCTCGCATCAGGCGGGTGTTCATTCCCGCGTGCTGCTGCAGGGAGACCTGCATTATGACATTGAGCAGATTGGAAATCTTCACCAGCGGGAAGAGTCCATTTCCATGATCTGGAGTGAAGAAGCGCGGTGTACCGCCTTGTTTGAAGGAGGCAAAGAATACCGGACGCTGGATATTTATGTATCGCCCGGCCTTTGGGAACAACTATCTTTTTTCTTCCCCGAATTACGGCTTCATTGGCAGAACGAAAAACCCAAGTTGCTCCTTCCCCAACCCTGTTTTGTCACACCTGCTGTAAAAGATGTCATCAATGAGATACTGGATTGTCCGTACGACGAGCAAACCAGTCGCTTTTATTTTGACCTGAAAGTGCGGGAATATTTGTATGTGCTGCTAGAGCAGTGTCTGCGCATGAAGAAAAGCCGATATCGCTATACACCCTATGATGCAGAACAAATTTACAAGGCAAGAGAAATCCTGCTTGCAAACTTAGGCAAACCGCCGCGGACCATTCGTGAACTGGCAAAAATGGTGGGGCTCAATGAAGACAAGTTGAAGGCAGGTTTTAAGCACTTTTTTGGTGTGGCTGTCTTTGAAGCGTTTCAACATGCCCGCATGGAAAAAGCAAGGGACCTGCTCTTACATACCAATGAACCCATCAAAGCCATTGCTTCGCTTACCGGCTATTTGCGCACAACAAATTTTATTACTGCCTTTCGCAAATATTTTGGCTATACGCCTGCATCCCTCAGAAGAAAAAGGTAATTGCACGGATTGCAAACCTCTTTCGTCATCGATCAAAGCATATTAATGAAAAGCCTTTGATAATCTTCTTGACCTTTACGTTACTAAACAATACGTAATGGCTGCTTTCAACCGGCACACATTTATTGACACTCTTTCTGCTCTGCTGATATTTCTCTTTCTATACACAGCTACCGATAAACTACTGCATCAGCAGAAGTTTCTATTGACGATAGGACAATCACCACTCATAAAAGACTACGCAATGACATTGAGTTGGATTGTACCGTCATTGGAAATTGTCGCTGCCAGTTTCTTGTTAGCTCCAAAGACAAGAGTGATTGGCTTTGGTGTGTCCATCATTCTTATGAGTGCCTTTACGGCTTATGTTGGTTACACCCTTGCTTTTTCACAAAAGCTTCCCTGCTCTTGCGGAGGCGTGATTAGTCAGATGTCTTGGGGCCAGCATCTATTGTTTAACTTGATTTTCACATCCATCGCATCAGCCGGTTTTACTTTATCATCAGATAACAATCTTTTTATTGCAATAAACAGGAATCGCCGAAAGCCTGTAGAAACAAGTAGGCACTTTTCTTCGTTTAAAACAAATACCATGAAAAAGTATTTATTGGGCGTTTTCGCAGTTATTCTCGCTGTTAGTCTCAGTGCCTTTACAACAAGCAAACCGGTACAAAAACCTGTCGGCCCGGTGTTGTATTGGTATCATGTGTCCGGCACCCAGACAGTTGGCTCCAAAATAAATAGCAGCCAGATCGATAAGGATGGGGCCATGAGCACTTTGACCGATTGTGATGACCAGGCAACTGAATTTTGTCTCTACGGATCTAGCAATCCGAATCTGAGCAATTTCGATTTTGGTCAAAATCCTCCAGAAGAACAAATTATTCGGTATAATCAGTAGTTGATAAAGGAAGTAGCCATGGTGCTACTTCCTTTTCTCTTCCCGTAAAACCAATATATCCATTACCCACTCCTTTTCTACCAAATCGAGTTCGTATTTGTTCAATTCGATCTTGATGGCTTTAATATCCAGAGAGTCGATGGCTTGTCCATCAATATGAAGGGAGATCAGCTTGTGGGGAGGAAAGCCGGTGGCATCATGGAAAGGCTGCTTTAAAAAATATTCAACGATGCTTCGAAGCCTGTTTGAAAATGTTTTGTAATCACTGTTCTGATAAATCTTTAAAGAATCTGTTTGGCTTTCTTTTAAAGATGACACATGGAAGTTATCCACCTTTTCACCACCCTTGCTCCTCACTTTGTCTTTTGCAGAAGTCCGGATAAGTGTAAGGCATTTTACCTTTCTTTTTTCGACACTGACAGCCATGTGAAAAGCTCTTCGCAGATCGTCTTTTATCACGTCATACTTGTTTATACCTAGTCTTTTCGGATAGAACAACAGATAATCATAGGCATTGGCTTGCGACCATTCAGCATACGCTTCACTGTTGGCGGGAGCAATATAATCACCGGGACTGCGGGCCTCAACAACAGTACGTCCGGGTCTGGTAAATGGGAAGAAGATGCCGTCTTTTGTATCGCTGTAGGCGATGCCATACAATTGCGAAACCGATTGGCGGCTAAAACTTACGTGTGCTAAAGATGTATCAACCGGTAGTGAAATTCGTAGTCCATCCGTGGTCCGATAAAGCACTGAGCCGCTCAATACCCGGCCCTTAAGCTCTTCTGCCAGGAAACTTTTCAGGACAACCCGCTTGTTTGTTTGTACCAGGGAAGCTTCCTTCTTTGTAAACAAGGCAGTAATGGAAGACGGGTACAGATGTTTAGGCATCGACACTACCTTTCCAGCACTATCCAACACAACATAGTAGGGTTTCCCCTGATGCGGAAAGAGGGCTTGAAACAGGGTATCGTTGGTAATAAAAGGGATGGCCGGTTGATGTACTTTTTTATGTGTTTCAAAAAACCGTTTTGTAGAATCCCTTGTCGATTGATTGATCAAAAGGATTTGAATATCCTGGTTAAACTGCTTTTGTAGAGAGTCGATCTTTTTGAACGACTTTAAGCACCCCAGGCAGTTTGTTTCCCAAAAATCCAGAATGATGTATTTCTTTCGAAATTGAGATAGCCGGATTTTATCAGACGAATAATTATATACGTGACTGATCTCTTTATCTGGAACAACATCGCCTGTCTTGAGAGGTTGACCAAAAGCAATTGCTGACACAATGTGCAAAACAAGGCTGCACAAAAGAATACCTTTTGTCATAGAAAATACTGATAAGTGTATTTATGGAAGAACGCTAACTCCTTTAATACCCCGGGTTCTGTGTTAGAAATACATTGAGTTGCAATTGGGCAAAGGGAATGGGATAAAGGGCAGCAGTACTTCGCCACGAAGGTTTGATAGCCCCCAGCACTTGATCAATCCTTCCCGTTCGTTTCAGGTCCAGCCACCGGTGACCCCATTCCGAAAACAGTTCTACGGCTCTTTCCTCTTCAATTACTTGCAGAATGGTGGGTTGGGTACTTGCATTGGTAGCCGGAAGACTAGCTCGGCTTCTAACCACATTCAGATCGGAAACGGCACCAGACAGGTTGCCATGATATGTTCTTGCCTCTGCACGGATCATGTATTGTTCGGCAAGCCGGAGAAGGATGTTGTATTCTGTCACAGAAGGACTTGATTTGACTTTGTATTTAAAGGGATAATGATACGGGATGCCGCCGACCAGGTTTACTTTGGTCCAACTAGCTTTTCGTTGATCGCCTGCTGCAAAACGGTTCAGCAGGGAATTGGTTAATGCAAAGGGAGGTCTGACAGTTGCAGAGGAAGGGATAAAGTTTGCACCCTCTGCTGTATTGCCGCTTTCATTTTGCGGCGCAATTTCCAAAATGGTTTCGGAACTGTTTTTTACAAACACGTTTGCCGGGTTTGCAACAAGCGTGTATAGGCCGGAACCGATGACAGCTGATGCTTTTTCTTCTGCCCTTTGCCAAGCCTTTTGATACAAGTACACTCTTGCCAGCAGGGCTGTCGCGGCCCACCGGTTGACCCTCACTTTCCCGGCGCTTGGATAAGCAGTCGGCAACTGGCGCTCCGCCTCTTCCAAGTCTGTTGTTATTTGCTGATAAACCTGAGCGACAGGGCTTCTTGGCATCGATTGGTTCAACTCATAATCGGTTGAAGTCACAAGCGGCACATCGCCAAACAGGTTTACCAGGTAGAAATAGTAAAGGCTTCTGATGAACTTAGCTTCTCCAAGCAATCCTGTTTTTACCGAATCGGTTAATAACGTTGATTGCTGAAGGCCTTCCAGCACAGCATTCACTTTGTAAATATTTGCATAGGATTCTGTCCAGAAGTTCCGGTGAATCGTGTTGTTATCAACTGGGATAGAGTCCTTGAAAAAAGGATCATAAAGGCTGCTGGACGCTGTATTATAGATTTCATCGGCTGACAAGCCTGTATAAATACTCAGCCCTCCATTTGTCAGCGAAAGACTGAAGCTCCTTAGCTTAATATAAATGCCGTTCATAGCAGAAAGAGCAGTGGCATCATTGGCAAAGACCTTTTCGCTGTTAATGAGTTCAGGGGCGGGTTCAATGTCCACAAATTTTTTGCAAGCAGCAAAACATCCTGCGATAGCGATAAGAAGAAGTATAATGAATCGGAATTTCATATTCGTGTTTTGAGATTAAAGAGAAAAATGCACGCCTGCAGCAAAGGTTTTGAGTGGAGGAAGCACAAAGAAATTTTGATTCTCCGGGTCAGCCCCTTGGTAACCGGTGATTGTAAATAAGTTTTGTGCTTGCAGGTAGATGCGTCCTTCACTGAAGTGCAAAGGCTTTAACCATTTTGGGTTCAGTTGGTAGGACAACGAAATGTTTTTGACCCGAACAAAAGAGGCATCGCCGTAAATGGCGTCCGAGTTACCGATATGGGAAACGCTGGCCGTATAGGCGGGTCTGCCTACCGTTGTCGTAAACTTCTGGATCGTTGTCTGATCGCCGGGCGCTTGCCATCGCTCCAGCGCAATTAAGGGCTGATTTCGCATGGTGCCCGGAGGGAGAGAATTCAGGTTCCGCAAATAATTAAAGCCGCTTTGTTTTTTCAACTCCAAAAAAAGAGTGCACTCAAAGCCTCCATAAGATAAATTGTTCTGAATGCCACCATAAAAAGAAGGCGCCGGGTTAACAAGTACTTCCCTGTCGGCCCGGTCCATTTTGCCATCTTTGTTGACATCATTAAACTGGTACACGCCATCGGCGCCGATGCCAAGATACTGGTACACTTTCCGCGCAGACAAGGGTGCACCAATGGTATAGGTTGTGCTGTACGAGGAAGTGGCAAGCCCTGGAAAATCGAGGAGCTTGTTTCTGGTAATAGATAAGTTCAAGTTGCTTGTCCAGCTGAATTTTCCGGTAAAGTTTCTCGTCTGTGCAGAAAACTCCCATCCCCAGTTCCGGATAGACGCAGCCAAATTTTTCCCCACCGAAGAAAAGCCTGTTTGTATCGGCAGCGAGTATTGGACAATCTGGTTACCCGAATGGTTCCGGAAGTAAGCAGCGGAAAAAACAAAGCGGTCAGCGAAAAAGCCAAGTTCAATAGCCGCTTCCAGCTTTTTGTTCACCTCCCATGCATAATCCGGGTTAAACAAAGTTGTTGGGTTCAGGCTTCCAATGCCCTGGTAAGTTTGCGACGAAGCCGTCCAGGTGTCCAGGAAGCGATAGTCGCCAATTTGATCGTTGCCGGTGATACCATAGCTGGCTCGCACTTTCCCAAAGCTGAGAAAAGAAAAGGGGTTCCGCAGCAGCCTGTTTTTCGAGAAGATCCATGCCGCTCCGAAGGCACCGAAATTGGAGAACCGGCTCCGGGGCCCAAATCGACTCGACCCGTCTCTTCTGCCGGTAATATTGAGCAGGTATTCATCCCTGTAGTTATAATTCAGTCTTCCAAAAAGCGCCGTGTACCGGTATTGGCTGTATCCGTTATTCGTGTTAACGGTTCCTGCTCCTGCAATGGAAGGCAAATTAAGATCGTTGGAATAGTCACCTGCATGAACCGTAAGCGACGATTGTTCCCGCTGCTGTATCGTAGCGCCAAGCAGAACTTCCAGCTTGTTATCCTTCCACTTTTTCTGGTAGTGCACCTGTGGTTCAAGTATCCAGCTTTTCGAAAAGGCAGTCCCAAAATACGAATAGGGCAACATGCCCAAGGTCGGGTCAAGTGAACTGCTTGGGTTCAGTTGCGACTCATCTGAAGAAAGTGTATTGTAGCCAAGATTGATGCGGACGCTGAGGGAGGACGTAACCTTTGCATTCAACTGCAAGTTTGACAAAAGATGGTGAAATTTTCCGGTATAAAGTGAGGCTAAATTGGCAAGCGGGTTACTGTTTTCGCCAAAGCCAATCGAACTGAATGCAACGCCGTTTTGCACCCAGTTGATCTTTCCCAGGGAATCCCTTAACTGTATATGCGGTGGCAGCACTAGGTACCGGGTCGGATCACCAAAGTGCAAGCGGTTCTTATCAGCCAAGTAGTTGCCCGAAAGAGTAAGGGAAAGTTTTTGATTAGCTGACGTATGATGGAGGTTGAACTGGAGGGATGCTTTCTGGTCACCCAAATCAGTCGGGAAAACAGTGGTTTCCTTGCGGTATCCTCCGCCCACCCGGTATTGCGTTCCTGCATTTCCTCCGGAGAAGGACAGTTGTGCATCCAGGGTGTGGGCCGTTCCGCCGATCAGCAACTTTCTCAAATCCGTGTATTGTGTGGTATCCCACAGAAGAAGGTCTGGGGCATTGGTGGGGTTTGGCACCACCCCATCGTTGGCAAAGGCTTCCCGCCGCATTCCCACATATTGCGACGTGTTTAACATGTCCATTGTTCGGGTCACTTTACTCCAGCCGCGATAGACGTTGACAGTCACTCTGGTTGTTCCGGCTTTGCCCTTTTTGGTGGTAATGAGGATGACCCCATTCGCTCCGCGGGATCCGTAGATAGCAGTGGCATCGGCATCTTTCAGCACTTCAATGCTTTCAATATCCGAGGGGTTCAGTAAATGCAGGGGACTTAACCCGGCAGGCCCGGCTGCATTGGAAAGCTGGTTAATCGGGCTGTTGCCGGAAGAGAAAGGAACGCCGTCAATGATAAACAGTGGTTCTGAGCCTTGTATAATCGAATTCTGCCCGCGCAGCTGAACAGAAAACCCTGCCCCTGCCATGCCGCTGCTTTGGGTGATCAGCAGGCCAGGAATGCGGCCCTGGAGGGCAGCCAGCGGGTTCGATACCGGCTGTTTGGCAATTTCCTGGGCGGTAAGTTTTTCAATGCTTCCGGTGCTGAGCCGCCGGGTAGTGCTGCCGTACGCAATGATCACGGTTTTATCCAATTCACTGACCATCACGGTAAGCACAACATCAACGACGGTTCTGCCCAGAAGGGGAACCTCCTTCGTGCGAAAGCCAACGGCGGAAATCACCAAGATCGCATTGGAGGCTTGCGTTTTTAAATGGTATTCCCCTTTTTCATTCGTGGCAGTGGCAATCAATGACCCTTTTACCGCCACCGTAGCGGCACCAAGGGTTTGACCCTCTTCGTCTCTGACGACGCCGGTAACCTCATTTCGAAGTTGGGGAGATGGGGCGGTGGTGATTGGTTTTTCTCGTATGGCAATATGGTTTCCTTCCAGGATGTAGGTAAAAGGTTGTCCTGTAAAAAGGGCATCAAGTGCTTGTTGAAGCGAAACGTCTTTTAGCTGAATTGACACCGGAAGCGTCTTTTGTAGTTGCTCCCTGGTATAAACAAAGGCATAACCGCTTTGCTTCCTGATTTCTTTGAACACCTCTTCCAGTGGTGCATTTTTAACGGATAGCGAGATGGTGCCATCACCGGTTGTTTGTGCGGTTGCAGACAGGTTTATGCAGATGACGAGCAGCAGCAGGATTCTCATGGCAAAAAAGGTTTGAGGTTCCTTTTTACGTGGTGAGCCGGAGCCAAACCAATAAGGTTTTAATTCCATAGCTTTGTCTTGTTTTGGATTGATTAAATAAAGACTCTGTCAAGATTTTTATCAGGTTTGATCCAAACGTCCACCGGAAG
>DATKHJ010000298.1:0-3883 GCA_035510335.1 Flavisolibacter sp.
TCGCCCATCACAATTTTAAAGTGATAGATAAGCGCTTCCATTTTGGTGTACACATCTTTTTTCTCCGGCAGGTAATATTCAGGAACATCGGCATGAAATACCTCTGCTTCTGCTCCTTTAAATTCCTGCACTTTGCGGTAAGCCTGCTGAATAATACTTAACGACTCCCACATTTCCTGCTGGCGCACCAAAAAGCGGTCGTAACAATCGCCGGTGGTACCGGTTGGAATGGTAAATTCAAAATCCTGGTAGCTGCAATAAGGTGTGTGAACCCTTACGTCGTAATCAACGCCGGCAGCACGCAGGTTAGGACCGGTAAAGCCATAATTCAGGGCTCTTTCCGCACTTATAGGACCCGCACCAATTGTACGCTCCATAAAAATGCGGTTGCGTACGAACAGGTTTTCAAATTCTTTTAATGCTTTGGGATATTCTTCCAGGAATTTTTCCAATTTCTCCCAGGCAATGCTGTTGAAGTTGCGTTCAAAACCACCGATGCGCCCAATGTTGGTTGTTAAACGGGCACCGCAAATTTGTTCCCAGATTTCATAAATCAACTCGCGGTATTGCATCAGGTACAGGAAGCCCGTGTAAGCACCGGCATCTACCCCTACAATGGAGTTGCAAATAAGGTGGTCGGCAATGCGGGCCAGTTCCATAATGATGACGCGGAGATAATCGACCCGCTTTGGCGTTTGAATTCCCAGCAGCTTTTCGCAGGTGGTGTGCCAGCCCATGTTGTTGATGGGCGATGAGCAGTAATTCAAACGGTCGGTTAGTGGCGTAATCTGGTAGAGAGGGCGGCGTTCGGCAATTTTTTCAATGGCACGATGAACGTAACCAATGGTCGATTCGGCCGATACAATCCGCTCGCCATCTAGTTCCAGAATGTTCTGAAACACGCCATGCGTAGCCGGGTGCGTTGGACCCAGGTTAATCCGGGTGGTCTCCAGGTTAATGTCACCCTGTGTAAATGCTTTATCTGTTGTAACTGACATTTCTTGTTAAGTCAAAATTCAAAAGTCAAAAGAAATATTCGGTTTCGACTTCTTACTTTTTAATGTTTACTTCTTATAGCTCAGCCTGCGGAATCATCCGCGGCGAACCATCTTCGTTGCGGTTGCCGAAATCGAGGCTTCCACCACGGCCAAACATCTCATCATCTTTATCCAGGCGAGTCTGGTCTTCGAGCGGGTATTCTTTCCGCAGCGGGAAGTAGTCCATCTCGTCCACGTTCTGAATCCGGATTAAGTTGGGATGGCCCACAAAGTTGACGCCGTAGAAATCGTAGGCTTCTCTTTCCAGCCAGTTGGCTGCAGAAAAAATCTTTGTGGCACTGGCAACATCCGGCGTTTCAATGGGCACAAATACTTTGAAACGGATACGGCAATTTTCCACCAGGTTGTGCAGGTGATAAACCACCGCCAGCTCCCTGCCTTTGTAAGCAGGATAATGCACCGCAGTGAGGTCGGTTAAAAATTGAAAACCCAGGCTTGGGTCATCGTACAGGAACTGCATTACTTCCAGGTTCAGCTCGGGCTTTGTTTCAAACGTCAACATGCCGTAAGGCAGTTCGAAACTGTAAACGCCTTCGCCAAACTTTTCCTGTAACCGTTGCTGAATGTATTCGTTGCTTAAAGCCATATTTTTCCAAGCTTTTAGCTGTGAGCTGTGAGCTACAAGCAGAGAGACCGATTAAAAGTCTTGCAGCTTGAAGCTATCAGCTTACCGCTTCTCTACTGTATTCCGTAACTGTGTAATAATTTCTGGTAATGTTCACTGCTTCTTCTGCGAAGGCTTTCCTTGCCTACTAAATCCTGCACTTTCATAAAGCCGTCCAGGATTGCTTCCGGTCGTGGCGGACAACCCGGTACATAAACATCTACCGGAATGACCTGGTCAACACCCTGCAACACACTGTATGTATCGAAAATACCACCGCTGGAGGCGCAGGCACCAATGGCCATTACCCAACGGGGTTCGGCCATTTGCAGGTAAACCTGTTTTACAACAGGAGCCATTTTTTTAGAAATCAGTCCAATCACCATCAACAAATCGCATTGGCGGGGCGAAAAACCAACCCGCTCGCTACCAAACCGTGCAAGGTCGTAATGCGAAGCCATGGTGGCCATGAATTCAATACCGCAACATTTGGTGGCAAACGGCAGCGGCCACAGCGAGTTCTTTCTTGCCAAACCCACCACATCGCTCAACTTCGTGGCAAAGAAACCTTCTCCCTGGTAGCCATCGGGCATATCAACAATGCTGATATCCTTTTCTAAGGGCTTTTCTTTAATGTTATATAAAACCGGACGAGCCATAAAAAACAATTTGATAATTTGACAATTCGATAATTTGATAATGGCTTGTTCTCAATTGTCACATTGGCACATTATCCCATTATCCCATTAATCTTCCCACTTCAATGCTCCTTTCTTAAGGATATAGACAAAGCCGCACAAAAAGAAAGAAACAAACATAAACACTGCCCAAAAACCACTCCAACCCAACGCCTTGAAATTAACAGCGTAAGGGTAGAAGAAAATGATCTCTACATCAAACAGCACAAATAAAATTGCTACGAGAAAATACTTAATCGCCACCGGTTGGCGGGCTTCGCCATGGTTTTCGATACCGGAAGCAAAGGTTTGCAGTTTGTCAGTTGTTCTGCGTTTTGGGCCCAAAAGGTGGGTTACAATCAGTAGCGTACCAATCATTCCAAAAGCAAACAGAAACTGGAAAGCGATGGGCAACCAGCTGGCTGCGCTATTCACATCGGATACGGCTTTACTAAGGTCAGTCTGAAGTAGATAGATCATAGTTTTTCAAATGCAGGCAAAAATAAGCCACGAACTTTTAAAAGTTTAAACAATCTTTCGCATGGCCCAACAACAAAAAAGCCCCCTTTCGGAGGCTTTTGAAAAAATGAAGTTTCTTATCTTTTTGTTTTGCTGGTTTCCGTGCTGCTTGCAGCGCTGGTTTTCGAGTCACCAGCTTTGCCTGTTGAAGCGGCCGGCTTGTTTGCACCACCACCAAGCTGTTTGCTCAATGTTTGAAGCGTAGCATTAGCAGGGTCAAACTCCAACCCTTTGGCAACAATGGCTTGTGCTGCAGGCCTGTCTTTTTTCACGTTGTTGTAATAAAGAGCCAGCATTTGCGCAGCTTGTGCAGCCTGGTCTTTAAAACGCTCTTTGCTAGGCTCAGCCAGCGTGATTGTTTTTTCCAGGTCTGGCACGGCCAAACCGGCTTTCATACCGCTGTCCATTTGTGCACGGGAAAGAGCTCTCCAGTAGTAACCGTTTACGGTATCTGGGAAAGCGGCTACGTAAGAAGAGAAAACAGTATCCGCTGTCGGGAAATCATTTCCATAATAGAAACGGGTACCGATGTAGAACAGGTCGGCAGGATTTGCCTGGCCAGCTCTCAGCTCATGCGATTTCAACATCAGGCGGCCTTCCAAACCGTATTGTTTGTTGGTACGGGCTGTGGTTACAAATTTGTTGATCAGGGCAATCTGGCTGGATAATACGGTATCAAGGCTCAGGGCACGATCAATATCAGCATTCACAACGGCCGGATCGTTAGCACCGCAGGTGTTGGCATGCAGAATAAAGTCGTTCGCCAACAGGTCTTCCTGTCCTGCTTTTGCTAAGAACTGATTGGAAAACTCGCAAGCTTTTGCCGTGTCTTTTGTATCGAGGTAGCTATAAGCTAACAAGCGGTAAACACGAGGCTTTGCATTGTTGTTTGACTGCTGAATAATTTTATTAGCAGTGCTGATTGCATTTTGATAATCCTTCTTTACATAAGCCAATGAGGCAAGGATATAGTCGTTCTCAACGCTTGGGTCAGAGTTGGAAACATACAGTTTACCATATGATTC
>DATKHJ010000299.1:0-4102 GCA_035510335.1 Flavisolibacter sp.
TCGTCTTTTTTGGCCGTCATGGCTTTGGCGGTTACCGTTGCCGTTTCAGTAAACAACTGGCGAATTTTACCTCTCGCCTCTTCGTGTTCACTTACCCATTCGGCAATGATGTCCCTGGCCCCTTGCAAAGCTTCTTTGGTATCTTTTACATCGGCCGTAATGAACTTGCCAGCTTCTTCTTCCGGGTTCAACGAGGCTTGTTCAAACAAGGCTTTTGCCAGCGGCTCCAGTCCTTTTTCAATGGCTTGCGTTGCCCTTGTTTTGCGCTTTGGCTTGTAGGGAAGATAGATGTCTTCCAGCTCAGTGGCGCTGAAGCAGGCCTCGATTTTCGCTTTTAGCTCCGGCGTCATTTTGCCGAGATCTTCGATGGTTTTAACAACGGTTGCTTTACGCTTATCGAGGTCAGTGAAATAGGCAATTTCTTCCACCACATTTCCAATCACCACTTCATCTAAATTACCTGTGGCTTCCTTCCGGTAGCGGGCCATAAAGGGAATGGTGGCACCTTCGGCCTGCAGGTCGTAAATATTGTTGATTTGTTTAACAGAGAGGCTAAGATTTTCAGCTATTTTCTGGATATACTTCGGTTCCATAAACACAAATAAGGTTCTTCAATTTGAGGGTGGCAAATGTACTTGTCTGAACCATGATTTTGAAGGATTGAACGGATTATTTGGAAATAAAAAAGCCGTTCAGAAATGAACGGCTTTTTTATTATATAAAATCTGTTCTTATTTCTCCCTAATCCTAAAAATCCACCCAAATCATGGTTCGGGAAATTTATCTCAAATCAACCACTTCCACACCCGGGTATTTTGCCTTGTTGAAAGCAAAGTCGGTATCTGCAATGGATGATGTGCCTTTGATGGTATTGATGGTGTAGCTGTAACGGCCACCTGACTTCTCCAAAAACTTGGCGTTGTAGATGGTGTTTGTCGCCTTATCAATCAACACGTACACTTTGTGATACGGACGGGTTTTGTCAGTTGGCGTCAGCTCAATTTCGGTCAGGGTTTTACCGGCTTCTTTTTTTGTGCCGTTCATTTTGTAGTAGAAATCCTTGTCGTAAAAATTGGTGAAGATCTTTTGCGGCGTCATGCCTGTGCCGGCTTCATTCACGTTGTTAACGGTTACTTCGTTTGCAGATTTGTCGTAGTTCCAAACTGTTCTTCCATCAGAAAAAATTTCCATTCCGTCCATTGACACACGGAACTTGGAACCTTTCATGGAAACCGTACCTTTTTTGGTGGAAAGCGCCTTGCCCTGAGCGTTCTCTACTTTGTACGTAAAGGTAGCCTGCGGCGAAGTATAAGTTTTGAATTTTGCGCTAACGGCGTCTAGCAGTTTTTTTGCTTCAGGATCGCTTTTCGTAGGGTTTGTTAGTTTTTGTGCAGAAGCGACAAAAGCCAAAAGAGAAAAGCTTAACAGGGTAAATATTTGTTTCATTAGTCCTTATAGTTTATTCAAAAATCCCGGCAAAGATAACCGGTGAGTGCCACTATGACGGCAATTGATGTACCGGGATTAATAGAGGAGATTTTCTTAACAGTTTCCTTAGACAGAGCGGTTTTAAGTTGAGATATTCCATTTCTTGAAGAAATGGAATATCTGTGTTCTCTTAATCGCATATAGAGAAAGCTAATAACAACTTTTTTTGCAAACTGCAAACACCTGACTGCAAACTTTTCTAGCTCAGTGTCTCTAAAAATTCAAAGAGTTCCGCGTCTGTTTTAATCAGCACTTCTCTTGCCTTGCTGCCCAGGTTCGGGCCCACAACGCCTGCTGCTTCCAACTGGTCCATCAGGCGACCGGCGCGGTTGTAGCCTAGCTTCATTTTACGTTGCAACAACGAGGTAGAACCCACCTGGTTGGCAACAATCAGTTTAGCGGCATCTTCAAACAGCGGGTCTTTGTCGGAGGCGTCGAAATCTTTTCCTTCCAGTTCTTTTTCATCCACGTATTCAGGCAGCATAAAGGCTTGCGGATAGCCTCGCTGATCGGAAATAAAGTCAACGATTTTTTCAACCTCTGGCGTGTCCACAAATGCGCACTGCAAACGAGTAATCTCCCCGTTGTAAGAAATAAGCATATCCCCTTTCCCAATCAACTGCTCAGCACCGCCTGCATCCAGGATAGTGCGGCTGTCAATCTTACTCGAAACTTTAAAGGCAATACGTGCCGGGAAGTTGGCTTTGATGGTACCAGTGATAATGTTTACTGACGGACGCTGCGTGGCAATAATCAGGTGAATGCCCACGGCACGTGCTAACTGCGCCAAACGGGCAATTGGCATTTCCACTTCTTTACCGGCCGTCATAATCAGGTCGGCAAATTCATCCACCACCAGCACAATAAATGGCAGGTACTGGTGACCTTTTTGCGGGTTCAGCCTGCGTTTGGTGAACTTCTCGTTGTATTCTTTGATGTTTCGTGAACCGGCTTCTTTCAACAAATCATACCGGTTGTCCATCTCGATACAAAGTGCATTCAATGTATTGATTACTTTTTTCGTATCGGTGATGATGGCGTCTTCTTCACCGGGAAGCTTGGCGAGAAAATGGTTTTCAATATGGCGGTAAACGCTCAACTCCACCTTCTTCGGATCAATCAACACAAACTTCAGTTGCGAAGGATGTTTTTTGTAAAGAAGCGAAACAAGCACGGCATTCAATCCTACCGATTTACCCTGGCCGGTGGCACCCGCCATCAGCAAGTGCGGCATGGAAGCCAGGTCAACGATAAAGTTTTCGTTGTCAATTTTTTTACCAATGGCTATGGGAAGACTGTGGTTGTTGTGAATGAATTTTTCTGCAGAAAGCAAAGTCTTCATGCTCACAATCGTCTTCTTTACATTCGGCACTTCAATACCGATGGTGCCTTTACCGGGAATAGGGGCAATGATCCGGATACCCAATGCCGCAAGACTCAACGCAATATCGTCTTCCAGGTTTTTAATGCGGGAGATACGAACACCGGCAGCGGGAACAATTTCGTAAAGCGTTACGGTTGGACCAACCGTTGCGCTGATTTTTTGAATGGTAATGTCGTAGTTCTTCAGCGTGTTGATGATCTGGTTTTTGTTGGCTTCCAGTTCGGCCGGATCCTGCACAATCCGTTCGCTGCCGTGTGCTTCCAGCAGGTCAATGCTTGGGTATTTATAATCTCTTAAATCAAGCGTAGGCTCGTATGGCGGAAGATCGGCGTAGCCTTTTTGCGACTCGTCTTTTTCTTCTTCCGGCTGCTCTTCCACGGTTTTAATTTCCAGCTCCAGTTTGGGCTCTTCTTCGGGTTGCCGTCTTCTTGGTCTTGGCTCTTCTATGATTTCTTCCTTCGGCAGTTCAATCGGAAGTTCTTTGGTAATCACTTCTTCTTCCGTGTGCAGAATATCGCCAACAATTTCGTTAGCCACCGGCTCGTTCACCGGCATAACTTCTTCTTCCACTTCAGGCTCTTCTCTTTCCACGATCTGGATGCCGTAATCTTTTTCGTCTTTCGGCGGGTTGATGCTCAACACCATTTCGCCGCCACCGTTTAAGGCATTTGGTGTGCTTTCTTTTTCTTTGGCGTCTTCTTTTTCCGCATACAAATCGTTTATTGTGGCGGTTTGCTTTGCCAATGCAATCGGTGAAATTTCTACTGGCTTTTCCTCTTCTTTTTCCGTTTCTTCTTCTGCCTCTTCGGCTTCTGCCGTATCTTCAATTGTTAGGTTTTCTATTTCGTTTTCCTCTTTGTTTCGGATAGGCACGTTAAAGGTTGGATTGAACTGCCAGATAAGGTAGGAACCGCCAACAACCAACAACAGCGCTGCCGTTCCCACTGTTCCTAAAAACGCGGCCAGCCAGTTGTTGATCATATCGCCAACGCTACCACCGAACGGGAAATCAAACGATGAAAACAAGAAGGAAAGCGCCACAGAAAGAATAACCAGTCCAACCGTTACATAGCGCAGGTTGCGCCAGATGGAAAAAACCTTGCGGGCCGAAACCAGGTTAATGCCCACCACAAAAAAGAAACAACAAAAAAGAAACGAAGCCAATCCAAACCCCTGGCGAATGAGGCCATGCGAAAAATAAGCACCCAGTCGGCCAAGCAGGTTGGCCAC
>DATKHJ010000300.1:0-12489 GCA_035510335.1 Flavisolibacter sp.
GGATAAAGAAGGCAGTGCGGAACCAGCAGAAAACTTCAGGGATTTCCTGGTCCACAATTTTGGTACGAAGCTCTACGAACTGTACTTCGGTCCTTACAATTCAAAAATCTGGAACACTGATATCAGCAAAGTTCCGTTGGAGTGGTTAGAAGGCAAACTGCCGATGCCGCAACTAAAGGAAATTATTTTAAGCAACATCCTGAAGCGGGAAGAAGAAACAATGGTGCACGCCAGTTTCTGGTATGCAAAAAGAGGCGGTTCGCAGTTTATTGTCGACCGGCTTTCAGAAGGCCTTCGCATTCATCTTTCCACGCCGCTTTCTACGCTTACCTCGTTGGGCAGAAAGCAGGTGGTATTGAACCATGGTGCTTTTGTGGCCGACCACCTGGTGTACTGCGGCGATGTGCGAAAGCTTAGCCAGATTGTAAACATCAGCGATCCTGAGCTGAAAGAGGCCATGCACACCGTGGAAAATTTTGCTTCCAATGGCACTTCCAATGTGCTGTGCGAAACAGATGATACCGCCATTTCCTGGCTTTATCTTCCGGAGGAGAAATACAAGGCGCACCGCATTATTTACACGGGCAATTTCAGCGAAACCAACAACGAAGGGCCTTCGGGACGCAAAACATGCGTGGTGGAGTTTTCGGGTAAGCACAACCCAGAGGATATGGTGGAAGAATTGAAACGGCTACCCGGCAATCTAACACCACTGGCATTTAACTACGAGCCCAATTCGTACATCATACAAGATCATGAAACAAGAGCTAAGGTTCGGCTCTTAAAGCAGCACCTGGCGAAATACAACATCCACCTGCTTGGCCGCTTTGCCGAGTGGGAGTATTATAACATGGATAAATGCATTGAAGCCGCCATGGACCTTTCTCAACACATCCTTCAACAAACTAACTCCACGGTTAATGAAAAAGTTTTTCTACAGCCTGACGGCCTTGCTGCTCAGTCGTAAAACCTTGCTTACCGAAGCCGGCAAATATTTTATTGTAGGCGGCGTGTGCACTGTACTGGATTTTGCCTTGCTGTTTGTGCTGAAAGAATACTTTGCTGTTCATTTTATGACAGCATCTGTTATCTCCTTCATGGCAGGCACGCTGCTAAATTACTACCTGTGTACATTCTGGATTTTTAAAATACGCCGTGTAACCGACCGGCGCCTGGAGATGATGTTTTATATTCTCATTACCGGCATCGGGCTTGGACTAAACTCCATCGTGATTTGGGTGCTTACATCATCCATGGGTTATCATTTTATGCTGTCGAAACTGGCGGCAACATTTGTAACCTACTGGTGGAATTTTGGTGCCCGCAAATATTTTTTACACCGCAGCGTGGCGCTTCAGCCTGGCAGCTAGGCCATCCTTTACTTCCTCCTTAAATAGTACACATGAAAAAAGCCTACATCATCATGGCGCACCGTTACCCGGCGCAGTTACACCGGCTGATTGATCGCCTCAATGACGGACACTCAACCTTCTTTCTTCATATTGATAAAACAGCAGAATTTACGCAGTTCCAGATTGCCGAATCCTTTGGGGCTATCGTTCAGTTTATAGAACGTGTTGATTCGAAATGGGGCGGTTTTGGCTCCGTGCAGGCCTCGCTAAATGGGTTGAAAGCAGTGAAAGAAACAGGGCAGCATTTTGACCAGATTTTTTTGCTGAGCGGACAGGATTATCCCATTAAAAGCAACAAAGAAATTGATGCTTTTTTCAGCACATCGCCGCATTCCATTTTTGTTGATCACTTTCCCATTCCCAATTACCAAAAATGGCCGGGTGGCGACAGGGGCGGCTGGTATCGGGTAGATAAATACTACATTGGTTTGAAGTGGCACGAGTTCTTTCGGTCGAAGTCCATGAACCTGATTTCTACTTATGTTCCTTTTTTGCGGCGGAAAATTCCAAATGGCATGCTGCCTTTTACGGGTTCACAATGGTGGAGCCTGGACATGTATGCCATGAATTACATTCTTGAGTATGACGCTGCCCATCCGGAATACCGGGCCTTTCATCAATACACCTTTGTGCCCGACGAACTGTATGTGCACATGATTTTAGCTAACAGCACAGACACGCAGATAAAAGAACGGTTAAGTGCTGATAACAAACGATTCATGATTTGGGAAAAGCCGGACAGTGCACATCCCAACACGCTTCGGCTGAATGATTTTGATGCCATCAAAGGTTCCCCGCATTTGTTTGCCCGCAAGTTTGACGCAACAGTGGATGCAGAGATATTGGACAAGATTGACAAGGAAATTCTGAGTGTACGGAAACCATCTCACAAGCTTCATTCAGAAGCCGTCGCTTAGGAATCATTGTAATAGAGAATAGAGCTAATCTACACCTCGCATCACGAAACACCAATCAAAGCCCTTGCTTATGTCAGATAAAACAATCATCGCCGTTTTCTGTTACAAACGGGCAGCAAAGCTCAGGCAGTCGATGGAAGCACTCCTAAAGAATCCCGAGTGCAGCGAAATGGACATCATCTTTTTTTGCGATGGCGCAAAGGCTGAAAAAGACCTTGCCGGCGTGATAGCAACAAGAAACTATATTAATTCGCTTTCCGGCTTTCGCAACATCTACAAACAATTCCGCGAAAAGAACGTAAGTACGGGTCCTAACTTTGAACAGGGCATTCGCTATCTGTGCCATCATTACGATCAATTTATTGTGATTGAAGACGATTTGGTGGTCACTTCCAACTACCTCCGCTATATGCTGGATGCGCTGGATTTTTACCGCAACGAAAAAAGCATTTTCACCGTTTCCGGTTTTGCCTTTCCGCTGAAAACAGCCGACTATAAATATGACACCGTCATTCACAAACGCTTCAGTTGTTATGGTTGGGCAAGCTGGAGCAACCGGGTGAAAAATGTTGTTTGGGACCCTCACCAACTGGAGGCAATCAGGCAAACCTCGCCCAACTTTAAATCGCGGTTGAACAAAGAAGGAATGGACCTGTATCGTATTTTAAAAAAGCAATTGAACGGCACCATTTCCACCTGGGATATTCAAATGCAGGTGCACCTTGTGGAGAATAACCTGAAGGTTGTCTATCCTGTTCTTTCCAAAGCCTCCAATATTGGATTCGACAACGAAAGCACCAACCAGTTTGGCGTTGATTTTTTGCGCACGATAACAGACTCCGGCAAGCAACGCAGCTTTCGCTTTTGCCCGGTAGATACCGAAGAGCCGGCGCTTGTGCGGCAGTTAAGGAAACCGTACAGTTTTCCCGCACTGGCAACACGTAAAATCATTAACACGGTCATCAAGCTGACCGACTCGGGTAAAAAGGCCGGTTAACCTACAAGCAACCTTTATGAAGATTTTGTTTATTCATTGCGCTTACCGTTTCAAGGGCGGAGAAGAAAAAGTAGTGGAAGAAGAAATGAAGCTTCTGGAGAACGCCGGCCACCAGGTACACCTGTTGGAGTTTTCTAATGAAGGCAACACACTGCTCAAAATTCTGCAGACACCTTTCAACCTTTCATCTTACCGCAAAACAAAAAAAGCCATACTGCGTTTTGCACCCGATATTGTTCATGTTCACAACCTGCATTTTGCGGCTTCGCCTGCGGTGCTGTATGCAGCAAAGCATTGCAAGGTGCCGGTTGTTTGTACGCTGCATAACTATCGCCTGCTTTGTCCATCAGGCGCTTTATTCCACAACGAAAAAGTTTTTCTTGCTTCGCTGGAAGAAAAATTTCCCTGGACAGCTGTTCGGCAAGGCGTTTACAAAAATTCTAAACTTCTTACATTCTGGCTGGCATTGGCAACACAATGGCATCAACGCCTGGGAACGTGGAAGCTGCCGGCACGTTACATTGTGTTAACCTCGCATGCAAAAACGGTCTTTGCTAAATCTGCAATTGGTGTTGCGCAAGAAAACTTTGTTGTGAAGCCGAACTTTTCTTCCGACACAGCCACTGTTTCCGCGCAGCGCAACGAAACGTTTTTGTATGTTGGGCGGTTGTCAATTGAAAAGGGGATTCACTTCCTTTTGCGAACATTTTCCCGCCTGCCGCACCGCCTCATTATTGCCGGTGATGGTCTTTTGAAAGATGATGTAATTGCTGCTGCCGAACAACACAGCAATATCACCTACGCAGGACCGCTGAAAAAAGAACAAGTGGAAGCACTCATGCAGCAGTCTTCGGCATTGATATTTCCTTCCATTTGGTACGAAGGCATGCCACTCACCATCATTGAAGCTTTTGCTAACGGTCTCCCGGTAATTGCTTCCCGGCTAGGTGCAATGGAATGTATGGTAGAGCCGGCGCAGAATGGATTGTTGTTTGAAGCCTGCAACGAAGATGACCTGGCCGCCACGCTTGCTTTTTGGTCGGGACTTTCTGCAAGTCAAAAAGCATCGTACAGTATAGCGGCACGTAAAAGCTATGAACAACATTACACGCCGGAAAAAAATGCAGCGCAGCTACAGGCAATTTACCAAGCCGTTCTGCCCGAAGAGGCGTATGCTTTTGGGCCAAAATTTGTAGAACCAAGCGAGCCGCCTCTTTTGAAGCTGCAGTAAAATTTTTATTGATTTCTTCAACTATCAACCCAACTGGTTTTCATGGTGGGTTATGATTACACCATGTGATGACTAAGCTCTCTCGTAATTAAATCTTTTCGCATGCAAAAAAGCAAACTGTTTGGCATGAATGTAAACGTGGGTCCATATGGCGCCTATGTCGATACAATTGTTGAAAAAGCCCGTTTAGGCGAAAGCAGTTATGCTTGTGTTGCCAATGTGCACATGCTTATTGAAACGCACAAGAACTACGATTTTGCAAAGCTTGTGAACGGCGCATCGTTGGTAGCACCTGACGGTAAACCCATTACCTGGGCGTTGCGTTTGGTGCACAACGTAAGGCAAGACAGGGTGGCCGGCATGGATCTGCTTCCGGACCTTTTAAGGCTTGCCGAAAAAAGAGGCTTGCCGGTTTATTTCTACGGTGGTACGGAAGCCATGCTGCGGCAGACGGAAGACTACATGAAACAATCGTTTCCCCGCTTGCAGGTTGCCGGAATGTATTCGCCGCCGTTCAGGGCTTTAACAAGTGAGGAAGAAGACGAGATTGCTGCCAGGATAAATGCCTCCGGTGCAAAGCTGGTAATTGTGGTTTTGGGTTGTCCGAAACAGGAAAAATGGATGGCCGCCATGAAAGGCCGTGTGCAGGCTTACATGGTGGGACTGGGCGGTGCGCTGCCCGTGTTGATTGGCATGCAGAAGCGGGCACCGGTCTGGATGCAAAAGACCGGTTTTGAATGGCTGTACCGGCTAATGCAGGAGCCGCGCCGTTTACTGAGTCGGTACGTTGTGACCAACTCTCTTTTTCTTTTGCTTTTCTGCAAGGCGTATATGCAAAAGAAGTTTACGCATACTGCTTCCTGAAAGTAACCTATACTGAAACTGCGTTATGAACAACCGTTTTCACCGCAACCTGCAATTGAGCCTGGTCATTCTTGATTTTTTGACCATCAATGCGGTTTTCTTTTTTGTGGAATACTTCTTCCGCAAGCAGCTGCTGATTACACCAAACCGCGAGTATGTGCATTTTGTTTTCTTTATCAACATTACCTGGCTGGCGGTTACCTTGTTTAAAAACATTTACCACGAACGATACATTGTCTCTTTTGAGCATTTTAGCAAGGTGTCCATGCAGGCTTACATCTACTTCCTGCTGATTGTCGTTATTTTCCTTTTCTTCTTCCGCATGATTTTGCTCTCCCGCATTTTTATTACGGTGGTGCTGAGCAGTATTTTTGTCATGTTGCTGGTGAATCGCATTATATACCTGGCCATTCATCACTACTTCAGAAAACGCGACTGGTTAATGAACCGGGTGGTGATTATCGGGTATAATCCACTATCGAAAAAACTGGTGGACTATTTATCCGAAGACGGCATCAGCAAAGAAATTGTTGGTTTTTGCGAGGAGTCGGAGAACGTGCAGGAGCTTTCTAATTATCCCATTCTATGCGATGTATCGCATACGCTTGATGTCTGCAAGCGCTATGGCGTGAACGAAATTTATTCGACCGTTGCGCCGGAACAGAACCAAACCCTTTACCGGCTTATTGAAGGCGCCGAAGAAAACTGTATCCGGTTTAAGATTGTACCCGATCTCGGTTTCTTCTTCAAAAAGCAAATGCACATTGATTACTTAAAAGAGATACCTGTCATTTCATTGCGAAAGGAGCCGTTGGAAGACCTTGGTAACCGGATTAAAAAAAGAGCCTTCGATATCCTGGTAAGTTTTTTTGTTTGCCTGTTTATTCTTACCTGGCTTGTGCCGCTTATTGCTATTTTAATTTTGCTGGAATCAAGAGGGCCGGTGTTTTTTGTGCAACAGCGCACCGGTAAAAACAACAAAAGCTTTGGTTGTTTGAAATTCAGAAGCATGAAGATGAGCCAGACCGCACATCTTCAACAGGCCACAAAAGACGACAACAGGTTTACAAAGCTTGGAAGGTTTTTGCGGCGGACAAGTTTGGATGAGTTCCCGCAGTTTTTTAATGTATTGCGTGGCGATATGAGCATTGTTGGTCCGCGGCCGCACATGCTGAAACACACGGACCAATATTCGAAACTGATTGGCCAATACATGGTGCGGCAGTTTTTAAAACCCGGCATCACCGGTTGGGCACAGGTGAATGGTTATCGTGGGGAAACAAAGACGACTGACCAAATGCAAAGAAGGGTAGAACATGATCTTTGGTACCTCGAAAACTGGAGCCTTTACTTGGATATTAAAATAATGGCAATGACGGCCTTCAACACTTTAAAAGGAGATAAAAATGCCTATTGAATTCTTGCTGCAATCCGACTCAGAAGACATGAAGACGCAGGTGCCACAAAAATGGAAAACAGCCTGGCTGTTTCTGCTGCTTGCCTGCGTGGTTTCAGGGGCACTTGCTAGTCTTACATTGCTCAACGGTGGTTTCGTTTTCAGATTGGCACAGGCAGTTGGCTTTCTTGGTTTGGGACTTTTTCTTCTCCGGCTTTTTTCAGGTGTGCTCAGCTTTTTTTCTGACCGTCAAAAATGGCTGTTTATTGCTCTTTCGGTGCTTTTAATAGCCTTGGTTTTGGGCGGCATTTACCTTCGCTTTCCGCATTATTCCTGGCTGGAAGGAGCTGCCGCAGTTTCGGCTTTTTTACTTCCGCTGGTGCTACGGCAGGTCTGGCATGTTTTCGAGAGTTTTTTCTTCTACTCAGGGAAAACATGGTCGTACAGCAACACCCTGCCGCTTCAGCAATCAACTACTTTTTTAAACAGCATGCCGGTTAAATTCAAAGTGCAGCTGGATGATGAACAGGAGTATGTTTTTCAAGCCGCTTTTCGTGCGCCTGTAAAAATGAAACTTGGACTAATCTTTTACCACATCATTCAGCAGCAGCCGGAGGCGACGGGTAAAGCAAACATTTTTGTGAATGAATTCGGCCGTCCCTACAAATGGGTTTTTCAATCTTCGCAATTTGGTTTTGAAAGACAGCTTGATCCTGATTTAAGCCTGATTGAAAATGGTATTCGCCAAAACAGGACCATTGTTGCCCGGCGCTTAAAGCTGGCATAGGCTGCTATTTCACTGATGCTTGAGCCGGCCGCAAGGCAAATAATTGAAGACAGAGTGACCACGTGCAGTTGACCCATACGCTTGTTATGGGTTTTTTTATTGGACTTGAGGAACGAAACGATTGCTTTCTATCAAGAAATAGGAAAAAACATCGATCTATTCATTTTGTTCTTCAAATATTTCATCATGTCACTCGTTTCAGCATTACTTTTCCGGAACTGCCTGGCTTACCTGCTGGTTGGCAGAAAGCCCGGGCTATATCAATTTCTTATGAAAAAACCAATGCACTCTTTGCGAAGAGCAGCCAGCCTTCTGCTCTTCCTGGTAGCTGCCATTGCAGCAAATGCCACTAACTATTATTTTTCTTCGCAGGCAGGCGATGATTCCCGAACGGGCCAGCAGGCGCAGAACCCTTCCACACCGTGGCGGTCATTGACGAAACTCAATGCTATGTTTCACCTGCTTGCGCCAGGCGATACTGTGTTTCTCAAACGTGGTGATGTTTTTTACGGAACGATTCAACCCAGTGTTTCCGGAAGTTCATCGCAGCCAATTGTCATTACGGCTTACGGCGCCGGCGAACTGCCAGTAGTGAGCGGTGTGCAACGTGTGCTGAACTGGAAGCAAAAAAGCGGGAACATTTGGGAGGCAGATACAGACATTGCCGGTCAGCTAAACATTTTGTTGGTGAATGGCGAGCCCAGAGCCATCGGTCGCTATCCCAACTCTTCGTACCTGAAAGTAGACCAGTTTAATGGCAATACATCCATCACCGACAATGCACTGGCAAATGGCGCAAACTGGAACGGCGGTGAAGTGGTGATTCGTAAAAACCGTTGGATTATCGACCGCAATAAAATCACCAATCACAGCGGTTCAACCATCAGTTACAATTCTGAATCGGGTTATCCGGCCGCTGCAAACTTTGGTTACTTTCTGCAGAATCATCCTGCTGCCTTAGACCAGGAAGGGGAGTGGTATTTTCAGAACGGGAAGATTGGCCTTTTTACCAGGGGAAATCCAACTTCGGCCGCAATAGAAGCCGGTGTTGTTTCAAACCTTGTACAAATAGAAAACCAAAGCAATATTCAATTTTCATCGATTGATTTTAGCGGTGCAAACGGCACGGCGTTTAAAATTCAAAATGCAAGCAACATCAGCATTGTTGGTTGTCGCATTCGCAACAGTGGTGTTAACGCCGTTGATGCCTCCAATGCGTTTGGTTTGTCTGTGCAGTTAACGGAAGTGCTGCATACCAACAACGTAGCACTAAACCTCATTAATTGTAACGGCACCACCATCCGGCAGAATAAAATTACCAACTCAGGCACTATTGCCGGCATGGGAAAAGGCGGCGATGGTACGTACAGCGCTATTCTTATTAACGGCGATAACAATACTGTTGAAGGAAACAAGATTGAAAACACTGGCTATGTGCCGCTTTCGTTCAATGGTTCGGCAGTGCTCATTAAGAATAATTTCATTAACCGCTTTACTCTGGTGAAAGATGACGGCGGCGGCATTTATACCTGGAACAACAGCGCCGGTGCACCCAATTATACTAACCGCCGCATTGAAGGCAATATTGTTCTCAACGGAATGGTGGCTACGGCGGGAACCGATGATCAGAGTGAGAAGTTCTCTCACGGTATTTATATTGACGACAATGCGGCCAATGTTGAAATTGTGGCCAACACGGTGGCCAACATTGAAGGTTCCGGTTTGTACATTCACAATGCAAGAGACGTGAGCATCAAAAACAACACGGCGTTTAACAACACCGTGCAACTGTCAATGATACACGATGACATTGCGCCCAATAGTCCCATCAGGAATACCGATGTAAGAAACAACGTGCTATTTTCTTTGCAGCCTGACCAGGCTGTTGCGGAATACAAATCGAGGAGAGATGACCTGGCCGAATTTGGTTCGTTTGATGGCAATGTGTACAGCCGTCCGGCAGATGATAATGCTTACATTGGAACCCTGAAAAACGTGGCGGGCAATTATACCTACCAACCAGTTGACGTTGAAGGATGGAGTGCCATGTCAGGAAAAGACAAGAGTTCAAAGAATAGCCCCAAAACATTTATACCGTATCGAATCGACAATGTCGTTTCCGGAAACTTGTTTGGCAATGGCGCCTTTAACAGCAACATTGGCGGACTGTATGCTTTCTCACCTGCAAATAATTGCAATGTAAGCTGGAGCAATAACGGACTGGATGGCGGTAGCCTGGAAGTGAGTTTTTCGTCGGCCACTAATTTCAGCAAAGGCACGGTTGTGATTGGCGTAGGCACTATTTCTGCCGGTAAAAAATACCGGCTTCGGTTTAGCGTAAAAGGCAGCAACGAAAACAAGTTGCTGGATGTTTACCTGCGCAAGAGCGGTTCTCCTTACAATGACGTTACCAAACGAAATTTCATCTCTGTAAAAGAAAAAAGAAAAGAAGTAGAGGTTCTTTTTGAACCAACGGAATCAACCAGCGATGGGAGCATTGGCATCGATGTACAGGAACACAGCAGCGTTGTTTACCTTGATAATATTGAACTGCGTGAAGTAACGGCAAGCAACATCAACCTGGGCGACTCCGTAAAGTTTATTTACAATGCCACTATGGCAACGGCCACAACCGCGCTGCCGGGTAATTTTACTGATGTGCAGAACACAGCCTATGCCGGTTCGGTTTCCGTTGCACCTTTTTCATCGGTTGTGCTGCTTGCGGGCAGTGGAAACGCACCACCTCCGCCGCCGCCTGCTGGCACTTGTTCCGCCACAGGAACCATTCTGCGGGAACAGTGGAACGATATTGACGGTAATGACGTAGCCAGTTTGCCATTGGCTCTGCTGGCTTCTTCATTTGCACAAATTGCTTCTTTTGAAAGTGCTGAGCACCTGGGAAACCAATACGGTGCCCGCATCCGCGGGTTTGTTTGTCCGCCAACAACCGGCAACTATACTTTTTTTATTGCTGGTGATGATGCAACGGAACTTTGGCTGAGTACATCGGAGAACCCGGCACAAAAACAAAAGATTGCTTACAACTTAAGCTGGACCAACTTTCGTGAGTGGAAGAAGTACCCAACACAGAAGTCGGCGCAAGTTTACCTGGAAGCCGGGAAAAAGTATTACATCGAAGCGCTGCACAAAGAAGGTGCAGGCGGCGATCATCTTTCCGTTGGCTGGTTGCTGCCTGATGGCAGCCGCGAACTGCCCATACCGGGCAACCGCTTGTCGCCTTTTCAAGCTTCGGCGTTAGCCAGTCAAACCATTTCTTTCCCTTCGTTGCAAAGCATCGTTTTTGGGAATACAACCTTGTCGCTTTTAGCAACTGCTTCTTCCGGTTTGCCTGTTAGTTTCTCGGTTGTTTCCGGTCCGGCAACCATTTCCGGGAACACCTTAACACCAACAGCCGCGGGTACGGTTGTTATCAAAGCATCGCAAAGCGGTAGCCAGCAATTTGCCGCTGCGCCAGATGTAACGCAAACGCTGGAAATTCTGCCCGAACAACCAGCCAGTCAGTGCCAGGCAGCGGGTTCTATTTTGTGGGAACAATGGACAAATGCGGATGGCAACAATGTCTGGCAATTGCCGCTGGCAAACGATCCTGCTACAACTAAACAGTTAACCTTTTTTGAAGGGCCAACTGATGTGGCAGATAAATACGGCTCCCGCATTCGCGGATATATCTGCGCACCTGAAACCGGCTCTTACACGTTTTACATTGCTGGTGATGATGCAACCGAGTTGTGGCTAAGTACTAACGATGGAGAAGGTAACAAACGCAAAATTGCGTACAACCTTTCCTGGACGGGAGTGAGGGAATGGAACCGGTTCCCCTCGCAAAAATCAACGGGCATTTATTTGGAGGCCGGCAAGAAATATTACATTGAAGCCTTGCACAAGGAAGGCAACGGTGGCGATCATTTATCGGTCGCATGGACACTACCGAGTGGCAAGATGGAGGCACCCATTGCAGGTTCGCGGCTTTCGCCATTTGTTCCGGTGGTTTCCAACCTGTGTTCTGCTACCGGTACTATTCTTCGCGAAGAATGGAAAGGCATTCAGGGCAATGATGTTTCGCAAATTCCGCAGGCAAGCATGCCGCATTACATCAGCGAGGTTACTTCGTTTGAATCGCCGTCAAATGCAGGCAATAATTTCGGTGAAAGAATCCGCGGCTTTATCTGTCCGCCGCAAACCGGCAATTATACATTTTACATTGCCGGAGATGATGCGACAGAACTTTGGCTAAGCAGCACTGATGTTCCATCGGGCCGCAAAAAAATTGCGTATAACCTTAGCTGGACTGGTTTCCGTGAATGGAACCGATTCCCGTCGCAAAAATCGGCTGCTGTTTATTTAGAAGCCGGTAAGAAGTATTATATCGAGGCCTTGCACAAAGAAGGCGCTGGTGATGACCATTTATCCGTAGCATGGCAACTGCCCGATGGTACAATGGAAGCGCCAATCAACGGCAGTCGTCTTTCGCCAATTGAGGTTGATGTTTTAACAGATAAAGGAGGCGCAAGAACTGCTGCATCGCCATTGCAGGAAAGCAAACCGGAGGTGGCGCAGGAAGATCCAGTTGGGGTAGAAGTCTTCCCCAATCCCTTTTCGCAGCGAACCAGGGTGCAGGTAACCGCACCGCAAACGGGCAGCGTTAAAGTAACGGTCTGCGATCTTAACGGGAGAGTGGTAAAAACAGTTTTCAATGGCTTGCTGAAAAAAGGGGAAACAAAGCACCTGGCGATTGACGGTGCATCGTTGCCTGCAGGTGTTTACGTGGTTAGAACGGTGTCCGGAGCAACCGTCAGCAGTATGCGCATCGTGAAACTCATCCGTTAACTAAATTGATTTAAAAAGTGGGTAAGTTTCTATAAAT
>DATKHJ010000301.1:0-9300 GCA_035510335.1 Flavisolibacter sp.
GTTACTAAGTCTGTTTGCTACTGCCCAACCTTCCGGCGAAGCCGCTGAAAAGCTGGTGGCGCAAAAAGAGAACATCATTAAAGAAGGCACCGTCATCAAAATTGAAAACCTGGGCTGGCGGGTGAATTCGGAACTGGCCGAACTGCGGCCAACGATTTCTGCCGACGGCAATCACCTGTTCTTTATTTGCGAAAACCACCCGTTGAATACAAAGTATAATTCGGTACGCAACTCGCAGGACATCTGGTATTCGCAACGCGACAGCTTTGGCCGCTGGAGCGATGCCAAACATTTGGGCTACCCGTTAAACTCTTATCATTATAATGCGGTGTTCTGGATTTCGCCGGACAATAACCGCATTCTTATTCGCAACGCCTTTGTCAACGGCGATTATTACAGCAATGGGGTTAGCATGTGCCATCGGCTGAAAAACGGCAAATGGAGTTTGCCGCAAATGCTGCACATCAAAAACTACCACAAGTACGACAGGGGGAGGCAAAACGGCGCTACAATGGCGCAGGACGGGCAAACGCTTTTGCTGTACATGAGTGAAGAAAGTGGCAGTGCCGATAACGATTTGTATGTTTCGTTTCTGCAGGGCGACAGTACGTGGAGCGAACCAAAATCGCTTGGCAAAAAACTAAACCTGAAAGAAACAAATGAAATGACGCCTTACCTGGCGGCCGACGGCGAAACACTTTACTTCAGCAGCAACCGCAGGGGCGGTTTGGGCGACCAGGATATCTGGATGACAAAACGCCTGGACAAAACCTGGCAAAAATGGAGCGACCCGGTCAACCTAGGCGAACCGATTAATACACCTGATTGGGATGCATTTTTTACCATGGATGCCGGCGGTGAATATGCCTACATGTCGAGCACTGTTGGTGGCTATGGCGAAAGCGATATTGTGCGGGTAAAGTTGCTGGAAAAAGAAAAACCGTTGCCGGTGGTGCTTGTTAGCGGAAACGTGTTTAATGCAAAAACGAAAGCGCCGTTGAGTGCCTCGCTGGTGTATCAAACCCTGCCCGATGGAACAGTGGCCGGTAATGCACTTTCCAATGCGGCGGATGGGGCTTTTAAAATCGTTTTGCCTTACGAAAAGAATTACAGCATACACGCCACGGCCGATCATTTTTTTGCGCAAAGCGAAAACCTCAATCTTGATTCGATGGTGAAAGCTGGGTACAAGGAAATTCACAAAGACATTTACCTGGTGCCGGTAGAAATTGGCGCCGTGATTCGGCTGAACAACGTGTTTTTTGATTTTGACAAATGGGACCTTCGAGCAGAGAGCTATACAGAACTGGATAGGGTAGTGAAATTGCTGAAAGAGAATCCAGCAATTGAAATTGAAATGACAGCACATACCGACAGTCGCGGCAACGACGATTATAATTTTAAGTTGAGCGATAACAGGGCCCGTTCGGTAATGGAATATATTTTGTCGAAAGGGATTAATGCGAACCGCATTACCTCGAAAGGATATGGCGAAACCAAACCCGTGGCGCCAAACGACACCGACGAAAACCGGCAGCTAAACCGCCGTGTTGAATTTGTGATTGTAAAAAACTAGGCTGTGCAAAACAGAATAGACAATTGGCTTCAGGCTATGATTTACTCATGCGTAATTCTACGGAATTTGCCGCCGTTTATCTACGAGTGCCGCAGTAAATACCGTGCAGGCAGAAAAGAGCAAATCTGCCATTGACGAGCCCTGGTGGTATGATTAGTTTTGTATCAGAAGTTGATTGATAGCAATATCAATCCAAATCCAAATCCAGGAAAAACCAGCAGTAAGTTTTTAGAATGCCAGTGTCCGGGAAAAACCAAAATCCAATATCAGTCAACTTCTTTTTTTATTACAGTTCCTTTGAAAACCAATAGATCCAGTTATCCGAAGAAAACCGTCCAAATCCTATTGAAAACGAAAAGGCGTCCACTGTCCGAATTGCCGAAAAAGATTTCACTAACGCCTTTCATAATCCTTACCCCTCCAACCCAGAGGGGTTTTCTTTTCTAATTGTGAACGTGTAAAACCATATCCTTATGCAATTAAACCTTGCTATCAATGGCCAATCACTTGCCACACTACCGGTTGATCCAAAACGCTGGAAAGACCCGCAGTACCTGCAGGCACTTTGCCGACTGCTGGCGATTAAAAACAGGGCACTGATTTCTTCTTTGAAAAAGAAACCAACTTATTTTATTGAAGTTCCCTCGCGAATGAAACGATCAAGGCAATTCCCCGAACTGGCGTTTCCGTTGGCTGGGCAATTGAACTGAGTGATTGCAATCGAGGGAAAAAACTAATGGTGCGATTTTCTCGGTAACATGATGCCGGCTCTAATGGCAATTCTTCGAAACGTATAGGGCCTGCTAACGAGCAGCGTATTTTGGTGGTCGTACTGGTTATTGGCATAAAAAAAACCGGCATAGCCAATGGCAAAAAATGGATATGTTTTATGATGTGATGGCAAACGGACACCTACACCCGTAAAAAAGCTGTGCTTTCCTTCCATTACATAATCCTGGATACCTGCAAAGCCTTTTTCCTTGTAAAAAAGTTTACCGTATTCAAACAACCCGAACGGTGCAAATTTTTCTTCGTTGGAAGTGAAAAATGTAACTCTCGCAGAAAGTGGAATCGTTAAGTGATTGACATATGGCCTGATGTGCAGCACACCCGTTGAAACGCCTGCATAGAGGTTATTTACAACCCTGATATTTCCGCTCAGGTTAGCCCCAACGCCGGTCCATGAAAGTTGGCGTCCAAAATTAGCGCTGACATCACCGGAATAGTAGGTTGAAACTTGGGCAATAACGGCAAAAGGTAACAAGAACAATAATAAAAGAAAGGTTCGCATGTAAACGGTGTTTTGAGTGGCGTTTGGCTGAATGAATCTCAAAGATACGTGCCGCCACGCTCAAAATACCTGCGACAGTTTCGTGTGAAAAGGAATAGGTGATTTTATCCTGGGCGTGACTTTTGTTATTCCAATCCCAAACTGTTTTCTTCTATGATTGGGTACCAGGCTTCACACGAACAATTTTCTCCATCCGAATTATTGCGCTATGTGCAAATGGCCGAGCAGGCTGGTTTTAAAGCCATCAATTCCTCCGATCATTTTTATCCGTGGAGCACTGTGCAGGGGCAAAGCGGGTTTGCATTTGCGTGGTTAGGGGCGGCCATGGCTACTACATCGCTGCCTTATGGTTCGGTTTGTGCGCCGGGGTATCGCTATCATCCGGCCATTGTTGCGCAGGCAATAGCAACGCTTGCGGAAATGTTTCCCGAACGGTTTTGGATTTCATTGGGCAGTGGCGAGGCGCTGAATGAACGCATTACAGGGGAGAAGTGGCCGCTTAAATCGGAACGCAACGAACGGTTGCTTGAGTGTTACCAGGTGATTAAACAATTGCTGCGTGGTGAAACGGTTACGCATTTTGGCCGTATAACGGTTGAAAACGCAAAACTTTATACCCTCCCCAAACAGCAACCACTTTTGCTGGGCGCCGCGGTAACAGAAGAAACCGCCGCCTGGATGGGAGAGTGGGCTGACGGCATTATTACCGTACACCGGCCCTACGACGAATTAAAAAAAGTGGTGGAGGCTTTTCGTAAAAATGGTGGCGAGGGAAAACCAATGTATTTAAAAGTGCAATTGTCGTACGCTGCTACAGATGCAGAAGCATTGCAGGGTGCGTGGGAACAGTGGCGTTCCAATATTTTTCATAGCACGGTATTAGGAGATTTGTGGCAGGTAGAGCAGTTTGACGAGTTGGGAAAATTTGTGCAGCCGGAAGAATTGAAAGACATGGTGCGGATTTCGTCAGATGTGCAACAGCATATCAACTGGATTAAGCAGGACCAGGAACTGGGCTTTGAGCGGATTATTTTGCACAATGTGAATCGGGAACAGGAGCGGTTTATTAAAGATTTTGGGGAGAAGGTGTTGCCTTTTGTGGGATAAATATTTGCTTGATTTATTCTTACAGGTTTCGTTCTTTTCCTTTCCACCTTTTCTCTTGAAAGAAAAGGTGGATCCAAAAGTTCAATGCCGCCATAATCGCTCCGCGTATGCGGCAGGGCCAGCGCACAGGGAGAGTCGTTACAGGTGGTGTCTTTTTTTCCCTTCTCTCTTTGGTGTTTTCTTCAGTTAGAACTAACGTTTTTGCAACTCCTCTCCTGCAAAGGGCTATGAGTGGGAGAGGCTGCAGGCGCTGTCTTGCGCTAGTCAATCTTTACAGAAAAGTGATGCGTTAGAAAATGCGCAAGAAGGCGCTGGTGAAGCGTCCAGAGTCTCAATCTTGGATATTGGCTTTTGGATTCGCAACTGAGAGCCGGGCCCACTACTCGCCAAATTTTTCCTGTACTTTCGAAGCAAGATGACCCGGATATTTTTGTTTGTCAGCCTGCTTGCAGTTTCCTGCTATTCTCAACGAAACAATACTTCTCGTTCCATGTTTGCCGATAATGTTGTGGTGGCCCATCGCGGCGCTTTTAAGAAAAATGGTTTGCCCGAAAACTCCATCGCTGCTCTCCGCGAAGCCATCCGCCTGAAATGCACCGGTTCGGAGTTTGATGTGCACATGTCGGCTGATGATGTGCTGCTGGTTAACCACGATCCGCATTATGCCGGTCTGGATATTGAAAAAACAACCTATCAACAACTGGCGGCCACCAAACTTTCCAATGGCGAAGTGCTGCCCACTCTGCGGGAGTATTTGATAGAGGGATTGCGAAACAATACGTCCACGCAGTTGGTACTTGAAATAAAACCGTCAGCCAGCAAAGAGAGAGGCAGATTGATAGCCGAAAGGGTGATGCAATTGGTAAAAGAAATGAAAGCCGAAAAAATGGTAACCTATATCAGTTTTGATTACGGCATTTTAAAACGGCTGGAAGAACTGGATAAAACCGCCATCACGCAATACCTCAATGGAGAAATTCCGCCGCGACAGTTAAAGGCCGATGGCATTGACGGCGCCGATTATCATTTTTCTGTTTTTAAAAAACACCCGGAGTGGATTGCCGAGGCGAAACAGGAAGGCATTTTGCTCAACGCCTGGACAGTGAATGAAGAGGCGGATATGCAGTGGTTGCTTTCGCAGAAATTTGATTTTATTACCACCAACGAACTTGAATTGCTGTTCTCTATTTTAAAGAAATAAAATTTCTGCTTACCTGTTTGAAAAAACCAAAACGATTTAGGCTCACACAATCGTCACTTCAATCCCCAAACCTTTCAGTGTTTCCACCATGTGATCGGAAATGTTGCTGTCGGTAATGACCTGCTCAATGTCTTCCAGTCCGCAAATCCGTCCAAAACCTCTTTTCCCAAACTTGCTCGAATCGGCCAGTACAACGGTTTTCTGCGAAGCGGCAATCATTTTTTTGTTCAACTGCGCTTCCATCATATTGGTGGTGGTGAGGCCAAATTCAGCGTCTATTCCATCCACACCCAAAAAAAGTTTACTGAATGAAAAATTATTCAGCATCTCTTCGGCAAAATTGCCTGTTACCGACGAAGACGTTTTTCGAATGATGCCCGGAAGCTGAATCACCTCAATGCCGGGATGTTGCACTAACTCCATCGCCACGTTTAAGGCAGCCGTAACCACGGTGAGGTTTCCCTGCGGCTGAATGTTTTTTGCCAGTGAAAGCACGGTTGTTCCGGAGGCAATCAGGATGCAGTCGTTTGGTTCAATTAAGCGAGCCGCCGCTGCACCAATACCCAGCTTTTCGCCGGAATGAATCATTGCTTTTTCTGTTACTGGACGGTCGGTGGTGTAAGGATTCGCCAGGGTTCCGCCGCCATGGGTACGGAACAGCAGGTTGCGGTCTTCCAGTATTTTCAAATCCTTGCGAATGGTTACGGAAGAAACTTCCAGTTCATTGCAAAGGTCAATTACGTTAACACTACCTTCTTTTTTTAACCGGGTAAGAATATGCTGGTGGCGTTCGGTCAGGTTCATGCAGGCAAATTAAGTCGTTAGTAGTAGAAAGTCAAATGAGGATAACCTCTTGTGTTTCTTTCAGTTTCTTACAAATTATTCAGGTTGGTTTCGAATTTTCGAAATTATTGCTATCATTGTTTTCGTTTTGTTACTTTTATGCTGAATTCGAAACTAATCGAAACTGTCCAATGAAAGAGTTGCTTCATGTGAATGGCCTGAACAGGCAAGACCAGTTGAAACGAATTGCCGATCCTTCTGCTATTTGGGATGTGTTGGTTATTGGCGGCGGCGCTACCGGTTTGGGAATTGCCCTCGATGCCGTAGCCCGTGGTTATAAAACGCTGTTGGTAGAGCAGGCCGATTTTGCCAAAGGCACATCAAGCCGCAGTACCAAGCTGGTTCACGGTGGCGTTCGTTACCTGGCGCAGGGCGATGTAAAACTGGTAAGAGAAGCCAGCATTGAAAGAGGTCGCCTTTGCCGCAATGCGCCGCACCTTGTAAAAAATCAAACCTTTATTATTCCCATTTACAGTCAGTGGGACAAGCTGAAATACACCATCGGGTTAAAAGTGTACGATTGGATCTCCGGCAAGCTTACGCTGGGTTCTTCCGTTTTCATCTCCCGAAAAAAAACCATTGAAGCGCTTCCCGGTGTAAAGGCCGATGGGTTGTTGGGTGGCGTGTTATACCACGACGGCCAGTTTGATGATTCCCGTCTTGCCATCAATTTGGTGCAAAGCATTTTGGAAAAGGACGGCTGTGCTATTAACTATACAAAAGTGACCGGCCTTTTAAAAAGCAAAGAAGGCAAAATTGAAGGCGCTATTGTAGAAGACACCGAAACGGCCGTTACCTACGGCATAAAAGCCAAAGCGGTTGTGAACGCTACCGGCGTTTTTGTAGATGATATTTTGCAGATGGACAATTCCGGTGCACAAAAAAGCATTTGCGTAAGCCAGGGTGTTCACGTTGTACTAGATAAAAAATTCTTTCCTTCTTCCCATGCGTTAATGATTCCGGAAACAAGTGATGGCCGTGTGTTGTTTGCTGTGCCCTGGCACGACAAAGTGGTGGTTGGTACTACCGATACGCCGGTAGAAGAAGCCTCGCTGGAACCAAAGGCGCTGGAAAAAGAAATCAATTTTATTTTGGAAACAGCGGCGGGTTATCTTGCGCAGCGTCCAACAAGAGCGGATGTGCTGAGTGTGTTTGCAGGGCTTCGTCCGCTGGCAGCGCCAAAGCAGGGCGAGCAGAAAACAAAAGAAATTTCCCGCAGCCATAAGATCATTGTTTCCGAGTCCAACTTGTTTACCATTTTGGGCGGCAAGTGGACCACCTTCCGTAAAATGGGAGAGGACATGGTGAATTGTATTGAGGGCCGGCTTGAATGGGGCCACCGCAAACCGGCAACGGCATCACTGCACATTCACGGCTATGCTGAAAAAGTAAACTGGAACGATCCGTTTTATTTCTACGGCAGTGATGCACCGCTTTTGAAACAGAGCATGAACGGGAGCGCCGGCATCTGGATCAGCGAGAGCCTGAAAATTCACAAAACTCAGGTGAAGTGGGCCGTGGAGCATGAAATGGCAAGAACGGTGGAAGATGTTTTATCACGTCGTACAAGAGCCTTGTTGCTGGATGCAAAAGAAAGCATTCGCATTGCGCCGGAAGTGGCGAAGCTGATGGCCGAGGCGTTGGGAAAAGACGAGGCGTGGATCAGCAACGAAGTGGCAAACTACACCAAGCTTGCCGGGCAATATATTCTGAAATCAAACTAAAAAATAAAAACGCAGCAGTTTGTAAAGACTGCTACGGCGACTGCTAACTAAAATAACGGGCCTGACGCTATATGAGTGTAACACAGATTTTAAAGCCTGCTGCACACAAGAAGGAATTGCCGGCGCAAGAGATTGACCCTACGTACAAAAAATTGCGTACGCAGGTTTTCCTTGGCATCTTTCTGGGCTATGCAGGTTATTATTTGGTGCGGAAGAACTTTTCGATGGTTATGCCCGATCTAATTCAGCAGGGCTATTCAAAGGCTGATGTAGGCGTGGCGCTTTCTGCCATTTCTATCTCTTATGGTATCAGCAAATTTGTTATGGGTACCGTTTCCGACAGAAGCAATGCCCGGGTGTTTTTGACATTAGGTTTGGTATTGTCGGCGCTCACCATGATTGTGATGGGATTGTTTCCGTTCGCTACAGCATCCATCGGAATTATGTTTGCATTACTCTTTGTAAATGGCTGGTTTCAGGGTATGGGATGGCCACCTTGCGGCAGAGTAGTGGTTCACTGGTTCTCGGTAAAAGAACGTGGCACCAAAATGTCCATCTGGAATGTGGCGCATAACGTAGGCGGCGGATTGATGGCCCCTATTGCCATTGCCGGCTTAACCGTTTTTGGAACCTGGCAGGGAAAATTATTCTTCCCCGCAGTGGTTGCCTTAGCGGTTGCTTTCATTACGTATTTATTGGTGAGAGATACGCCCCAATCCTGCGGACTCCCGCCTATTGAAAAATACAAAGGCACTTACACAAAAGATTATAACGAGGCGCATGAAAAAGAATTAAGCACAAAGCAGATTCTCTTGGATTATGTTTTGGTTAACAAGCTAATCTGGTACATCGCCTTCGCCAACGCCTTTATATATTTGGTGCGTTATGGCGTGCTTGACTGGGCTCCCACCTATTTGGAAGAAGCCAAAGGATTTTCATTAAAACAAACAGGATGGGCCTATTTCCTTTACGAATGGGCCGGAATTCCGGGAACATTGATTTGCGGCTGGCTGAGCGACAAAGTATTTGGCGGTCGCCGGGCTCCGGCTACCATCATCTACATGGTGCTGGTTATGTTTGCCGTGTTTGTGTACTGGAAAAATCCTGCCGGTAACCCTCTGGTTGACAACATCGCACTCATCGCTATTGGCTTCCTGATTTATGGACCGGTAATGCTTATTGGTGTGCATGCGCTTGACCTTGTGCCTAAAAAAGCAGCGGGAACAGCCGCAGGATTGACTGGTTTATTTGGCTACCTCGGTGGAGCCGTGTTTGCCAATGCAGCCATGGGTTATGTGGTGGATGCGTGGGGATGGGATGGCGGCTTTTACGTGTTACTGGCTGCTTGTGTTTTAGCAATTTTATTCACCGGGATGACCTGGAAAAAAGAACGTGTTTCACTCCATTCTTAAAATACAATTCAATTAACGTATGAGAATTATTGAGATTGCTGCTGAAAGATTGATGAAGGCCAGGGGATGGTGCTTCACTTTCTTTTTTCTGCTTGCCGCCATTACTGCTTCGGCGCAGCAGAAAACCATTACCGGCGTTGTGCGCA
>DATKHJ010000302.1:0-2116 GCA_035510335.1 Flavisolibacter sp.
ACCGTGTAGGCTGCGCCTTTTACGAATGGCCGCAGAAAGCCGAACGCATTGAAAAATTAAAGGCGGCCGGCTGCGAGCTTTACCTCTTCTCAAACAAAGGCCGGGAAAAGCGAACCTTTGCGGAGCGGATGCAATACAAACTCACCAAGCGCCGCGTAAGGCAACACAGCAAAGCATTGCCCATGGCCAATTACGATACCACCGTTATCAACCTTGGCTACCTTGAAATTGTGGCGCTTTACTGGAAGCATTTCTTTCAATATGTTAGCAATTACACCCTGCTTTTTCATGTGCACAGCGACGACGACCCGGTAAAACCCAAACAAAAAGAACTGTTGCGCAAATGGCTGCTCAATGCAAAGCACAACCTCTTTGCTTCCGAACGTTCAAAAACTTTTTTTGAGCAGCAGCTTTCCATCAGCATTCCCAACGCCGGTATTCTTATTAACCCTATTACGTTTCAGCCGCCGCAGGGCTTAACGGCATATCCGCCCCTGCAAAACAGCAATTATGTATGGGTGATGCTGGCCACGCTGGAAACACGTCGTAAAGCACAGGACAACCTAGTGAAAGCACTTTCTTCTCAAAAATGGAAAGAGCGGAACTGGCTGCTGAATTTATACGGAGGCGGTGAATCGGAACAAAAGCTGAAAACCCTGATTGCTGAAAACGGTCTTGGTGAAAAGGTGCTATTGAAAGGCCACACCAAAGATGTGAAAGGGGCTTTGGGAGAGGCGCATCTTTTGTTGCAAATCACGCATATCGATGCCATGCCGCTGGCCGTGGTAGAAGCCATGGCAATGGCAAAACCGCTGGCAGTAAGTGATGTGGGTGATATGCCAAAGTGGATAGAAGAAAACAGGAACGGATGGATTGCACCGGACGCCTCGGTAGCCGCCATTGATACCGTGCTTGAAAAAGCCTGGCAAAGCAGGGAAAAATGGGAGGAAATGGGCAAGGCATCTTTTACCTTGTTCAAAGAAAAGTTTCCCCAAAGCCCTGAACAGTATTTTCTTGAACAAATCAGCCAATAGCACTATCAGCTAGTAACAAACACAGCCCGGCAATTACAGAATGGGTGCAGCGGCAGTAGCTGATTTTATTGCGGTGAAGATTATTGGAGAATTGACAAACACTTGTGCATGAGTAAGAAGAAAATAGGCATTGTTGTGCAGCGCTACGGGCTTGAGATTAATGACGGTGCCGAACTGCATGCAAAAATGATTGCAGAAAAATTAGCCGCTAAATATGAGGTTACTGTTTTAACGAGTTGTGCGTTTAACCCCGAAACATGGGAACCATCCTACCCCGAAGGAGAAACAACGGTCAATGGAATTAAGGTTATCCGTTTTAAAAACACGGTACGGCAATCGGGCAAAAAGGTGCACTACATTAACCGCAAATTCAGGGAGCGGCATTTGCCGCAAAAAATATTCAGGTGGCTGGGGCGGCCCAAGTGGTACCAACGCCTTTTTTCAAAATACCTAATTACTGATGAAGATGGAATGAAATGGCTGCTTTTCAACGGGCCGGGCATGCCCGACCTGCTGCCCTATTTAAAGACCCATGAAAAAGAAACGGCCGCTTTTATTTTCTTTTCCGCCATTAACTACCCGGCCGCTATGGGCATTCTTACGGTTCCGCACAAAAGCATTGTGGTGCCCACCATACATGATGACCCGCCGGCCTACTATCCTATCTATAAAAAAGTAATGGCGTCAGCCAGGTGGATCCTGTTCAACACTAAAGCCGAACAGGCGTTTTCTGAAAAGCTTTATCCCATCAGCCACGTTAACAAACGGGTGGTGGCCGTTGGCGTTAATCCCAACCCTGAGAGTGAACCGCCTTCTGTTCTTCAGAAATTCGGAATCAATAAACCCTATTTTTTTTACCTGGGCCGCATCGACAAGCACAAAGGTTGCGACACGTTGATCGCCTATTTTACAAAAGCGGTGGACGAAAACAAGCTTGATGCACAATTGGTGCTGGCGGGCAAATTAATGATGGAAAAAATAGAGCACCCGGCCATTCAATACATAGGCCTGGTGACAGAAAAAGAGAAGGCGGCGTTGATGAAATATTCAGAAGCGCTTATTATTGCCTCGCTGTTTGAAAG
>DATKHJ010000303.1:0-3166 GCA_035510335.1 Flavisolibacter sp.
GTTAGCTGCGCATTATCGCCTACCGTTGTTTGTACAGGGGCGCCATCAATATCCAACTCGGTAATGTACAGCGGCAAGCCGCTTGTCGCAAGCGTATTTAAATTGTTCAGCATCGCGGTAAGGGATGTGTTGAACGTCGTAAACGCATGACCCTGTTCACCCACGCCATCAATCAGGTTTTCTGCTTTCAGCAGGTTGATGATTGTCATGTAAGTATTTGTGCTTGTCGTACTGTTGATGATGCTGTAATCGTTAATCAATAATTGTGCGTTGGGGAAATGTTGTCGGGCAAGCCGGAAAGACTGCAGCACCCATTCCCAACCCGAAGCGCCGTTGCCACCCAGCGCATTAATATAATTTCCTCGTCCGGGTGCATCCGGTTTCTGATGCAGCGGTTCGTTTACAACTTCAATGATATCAATAGCCGGATAGCGCTGTGCCAATGCTGCATACCATTCTTCTATTTCTTCGCGTTGTTCTTGAACCGAAAGCGACTCAATCCATGTTGGCTGTTGTGCACCCCATATGAGGGTGTGCATTTTAAACGGATAGCCTTTTGACTTTGCAAAATTGTAGGCTTCATCCAATTCTGTCCAATTCATCACATCTCTTGTCCCTTCCACAGAACCCCATTTGCCTGCATTTTCGGGAGTGACCTGGTTCCAGTATTTATCAAAATTTACTTTTTGCGGATTGCTGTAAACGCCACCCAGGTATTTTGGTTTTCCTTGTGCAATGGGTGGTCCCGGCGGGTTGAATGGCGGCGGTGGTGGCTCACTGGTGCCTTCCTGTGCGTTATCCAGGTTGCTGACGGTGTAACGATAGTTATTTAGGCCAAAGACAAACTTTTCAATGTCCAATCCGTTTTCCCTTGCGCCGATCTGAAATGTTTGCGTTAGCGAACCTGCCGCAACGGTGAACGAAACAGGAGCTTCGCCACCGTTGAAAATGGACATGTTCACCCACTTGAACACATTGCTTCCGGTTGTACCCGGATTGTCGGTTACATAATCAATGCTGTTTGAATAACCAGCACTCGCCAGTCCATTTGCCAGGATCCAATCGTTGTCGTTTGTCACGGTTTTACTGCCAAATCCATTGCCGTAGTAATAGCTGTCGTCATTGAAATTACCGGGACCAACGTACACCCGTGCATACAAAAAGTAAGTGCCGGGTTGTGGAAAAGTGACAGAATACGTAATGATCCGGTTTGCAGTTGCAGGATTTTGGCCCCCGCCATCGGTTGATATTCTCACAACAGTGGCGGTACCGTTAACGGCTGTTAACCATTCAGAACCCAATGTGCCCGATTCTGCCTGGAAGCCTACGAAGGAAGGCTGTGCCATACCAGCAAAAGAAAACAGACTGGCCAGCAGCAATAGTAGATTTTTTCGCATGGAATTAGTTTTTTTAAATGAAAATGAATGATCATTTCATCGGGCTGGCTGGTGGTCGTTCGTAGGAATGGACGCTATTGGAAAATCGTTTCGTTTTATTTTTTGTTGCGTGATTTGGTTATGTAATCCGCCAGTTCAACGACGGTTGGAATCCAGATGTTCGATTTCTGCTGTTGCAGGTAGTTCAATAGTTTTCGGTGTTCAGCCAGTTCAACATTCAATCCATGCTCGCCACCAACGCCATGAAATAAAAACACCAGCAGTGCATTTTTTTTTACTGCTTGTTTCACTAATTCTATCATTTGTTCGCCGGTCTCGCCGTTCATCATGTAGCAGGGGAGATAATACAGGTCGGCTTTCTCAATTGTTGGCATTTCTGCTTTCACCGCACGGGCGGCAACAAAATCATTGCGCAAGGGATCGATGTAGGATGTGTCGTTAATTTTCGTATCACCGCAGGGATAAGCAAAAGTTCGCTTGTCTTTGCCATCGATTGCTTTCAGAAAGTTGTTCATGCTCCTGATTTCGTCCACCACTCTGCGAACGGTATAAAACCGGAAGTCATAATCAGGCTTTACAAATTCTCTTCCTGCACGGCCGCCTTCACAGGCGTGCCAGATGGTGTGATTGGCGAGTTCATGACCTTTGGCTGCGGCTTTTTTCCAGCCGGGAATCTGTGCATTCAGCCCGTTGAAATAATCAGAAATGTAAAACGTGCCTTTCAGTTTGAACGAATCAAGCGAGGGAATGACTTTGGATAGATGAACGTTTAAACCATCATCGTAAGTCAATACAACAGCTGCTTTTTTCCCGTTCCATGCACGGGTGTTTTGCGCTTCCGTAAAAACGCAGGCAAAGAGCAATAGCGTACTAATTGCAAAATGTTTTTTCATGCAAACATTTATTGATCGGTGCGGAAAGGCGATGCAGGCAATCCTTCTTTGTTATACAAATTAGGGTTCACGGGATTATCAGCCCAGGCATAACGTACATACAGCGGCGCCAAAACGCCATCGTTCCAGACCACCACTTTGTCGCCTTCGATTTTTGCCTTTGCCCACACAAATTTTTTATCAGCACCTGCAATCGCGAATTCACTTAATACTTCTCCATCGCCACTCATTAAACCACTGCCAACATGGTTGAACGAAAGAATAATTTTATTTCCCTCCGTTTTAGCTGAGCCAAAAATTGGCCCGGTAGGAACGACCGCTTTCTCGCCGTAGGCAAGATTCATGGCCGCCAGTGCCAGCCTTTCACCAACTTCTTTTTTACGGTCGGGATGAATGTCGTTCCATTCGCCCATGTCAATGGCAACCGCCATCATGGTATTGGGAACCGAAAGCGATGCTGCCTGCGCTTCTCTAAACTGTGCCCAACCACTTTCTGTTGGCAGGTAGTTGTAATCCATAAAACCCGGCAATTGCACATACAGGAATGGTGTATTAGGACTGTTCCATTTTTTGCGCCAATCGGCAATCATTTCAGGCTGCAGCTTTGCATACTCCTGCGGCTTGCCGGTGTTCGATTCTCCCTGGTACCACAAAAATCCTTTGACTGCGTAATTTGTAACAGGTGCCAGCATGGCGTTGTACAAAGCCGTTGGCTGGTTTTGAAAAGCAATTCCACCTCCGCCACCGAAACCGCGTTGCGGAATGTTCACTTGCCCCACCTTGTACTGCCAGTAGCCGGTGAGGTCAATCGTGTCTTTATCAGTAATTAATTGGTAAGGCTTGTCCGGCACAAAACCGCCCTTTCCAAAGTTGTTG
>DATKHJ010000304.1:0-4041 GCA_035510335.1 Flavisolibacter sp.
TGCGTTTACGGAAGCCACGTTGCCCGGGAACGAAAAAGGGCTTTATGTGGGTGTTGTTATTCGTCCAAAAATAGGATGGCAAATGGCCGCCTATGCCGATTTTTACCAGAGTCCCTTTCTGAAATACCGCGTTTCTGGCCCAAGTCGGGGCTGGGACTACCTGGTGCAACTAACGCATACGCCTAACCGGCAGAGTGAAATCTACCTGCGCTATCGTATTGAAAACAAACCAATTAACGAAGCCGATGCTGGTACGGTACTCCACTTTCCTCCCGATAAGCCAAAGCAGAATTTGCGGCTTCACTTTTCCTCCCGTGTTTCTTCGCTTCTAACAGTAAAGGCAAGGGTGGAGATGGTTTGGATCAACAGGCAAAAGGCATCGGGGGAGGAGGGCTTCCTCTCTTTCCTCGAGCTGTCTTCGGGGGCTTTGGGTAAGTGGCGCGGCAATGTGCGCCTGCAATATTTTGAAACCGATAGCTACGACAGCCGTATTTATGCTTATGAAAGTGATGTGCTGTATAGTTATACTATTCCGGCCTTTTTTGAGAAAGGATTCCGCTACTACCTGAACATCAGTTTTGAGTCAACAAAACGGCTGCAATTTTGGGTTAGGTTGGCCCAAACAGTCTTTCCAGATCGGAACTCCATTGGTTCAGGACTGGATGAAATACAGGGAAATCGACGAACTGAAGTCCGTTTACAGCTCAAATTTCTTCTTTGATCAGGCTAAAAAGCGGTCCTATCATTTTTTTGTTTTTTTTAAGAAAGTTTTAAAATTCCCCTAACTTGGCGCAGCAATGAAGTGAAGGTAATTGTCTCATTACTACGACGTTTTGTTGCTTTCACGTTTTTTTAATGCTTTTTAAAATTAAAATTTAAGAGTTCATGAGAAAATTTACGCTGCTGCTCTTAGTGCTGGCGATCTCTGTGCTGGCGTTTGCCCAACGTACCCGTACGGGCACAGTTCGTGATGAGAGAGGAGAACCCATCCCTTTCGCTACGATCACTGAAATCGGGAAAAGCAATGTTGTAAAAGCGGATGCCAATGGCGCTTTTACTATTCGAGTAGAAAATGGTGCCCGTTTACAAATTACTGCTAGTGGACATCAGGCCCAAACCATAACAGTAGCCGGTGATGTATTGACGGCTACATTAACCACAACAAACCAGCAAATGACTGAGGTGGTGGTTACGACGGCGCTGGGTCAACAGCGGCAAGCTAAGGAACTTGGCTATTCCACTGCCAGAGTACGTGCCGACGAATTAACCCAGTCTGCGCCAATTAACCTGCAGAATGGATTGACCGGGAAAGTTTCGGGCTTAAACATCAGCACCGTTAATAACGGCGTTTTTGCTGATACACGTATTACAATCAGAGGTATTCGTTCATTAACCGGTAACAACCAGCCAATGTTGGTTGTTGATGGTGTGGCGATGTCACTCGGCTTTATCAACTCTATCAACCCTAACGACATTGCCGATGTAACGGTTCTGAAATCATCTTCTGCAACGGTAGTTTACGGTCCTGAAGGTGCAAACGGTGCCATTGTGGTAACAACAAAAAAAGGTGTTAGAGGCCGTCCAACTGTGACTGTAAGCCATACTTACCAGGCAGAGAAACTGGCTTATTTTCCGAAAGTGCAAAAGCGTTTTGGTTCTGGTTATGCGCCGGATCCGGTAACTGGCTTAGGTACTTACGAACCCATCGAACAGCAAAGCTGGGGGCCTGAGTTCAATGGCGAGATGGTTCAGATTGGACAAGATGCTCCCGATGGAACAAAGATGATGGTTCCTTATTCTTATTCAGAAAAAGGCCGTACCGGATTCTTCGAAACCGGGATGACAAACCAAACTGACATTTCCTATTCAAACGAAGGTTTTTATATCAGTGCCCAAAACGTTTCCAGAAAAGGTATTCTTCCTGGCGATGAAAACCACCGCAGAACGTTTACGCTGAAGTCAGAAAGAGAGTACGGCCGTTTCAGGGCAGCTTTCAACGTTCGCTACACTAACTCTCAATACGATGTAGCTACCCAAGGCCGCTTGGTTTATTATGCTGTAACCGGTGCTCCAGGCCAGATTAATCTCCGTGATTTCAGAGACCTTAACTCCTTTTTCGGGTCTCCAAACGGGTATTTCACTCCTTACCTGGATAACAACGTAAAAACGCCTTATTTCGGTTTGCAGAACTGGAGAGAAAGAGGAAATGGTGATGATGTTTTTGGTAACGGCGAGTTAGGCTTGAAAGCTACTAGCTGGTTAGACTTTGTTTACCGTGCTGGTGTTTCCTACAGCAACAGCGATGGAAAAAGCACCCGCGGTGCCTGGCAGTACTCTGCCTACCATAATACCCTAAGAGACCATGGTACAACCAATCTTACTTCGGCGGTAACACAGGCTTCTACGCAAAGCCAACGCATTACTTCAGATTTCTTTGCTAATATCAACCAAAAATTTGGTCAGTTTAGCTTAAATGCAACATTGGGTCACTCGTATATTCAGTCCAGCTCCCGTTTATTAAGCGTAGGTAGCAACAACCTGGGTAACTCTACTTTGTTCAGCGTTGCAGCTCGCAAAGGCGAGCCAAACGTAGGTGTTGACAACAGCAAAAGAAGAACAGAGCGTTTCTTTGGTAGAGTTGGCTTTAGCTTTAATGAGTGGGCATTCCTGGAGGCAACCGGTAGCTACGACAGAGACAGCCGTCTTGTGAATCCTATCACACGTACAAACGACTTCGACTATTTCTATCCTGGCGTGAACGCTTCTTTTGTTTTAAGTGAAGCAATTCCGCAGTTAAAAAATAGCAATACCATCAGCTTCCTGAAATTAAGAGGTGCCTGGTCGAAAACAGGAAATGTAAACTTGAATGCGTATGCTTTCGAAAGTGTATTTGCGAACTCCCTGTTCTTCCCTTACGGCGACATTCTTGGTTTCCAAGCGACAGCTAATACGCCTGCCGCTACTTATCAGCCCGAGTATGTATTGAACCGCGAGGTTGGTATTGAGGTTGGCTTCTTAAGGAACAGGATCAACTTGGAAGCTACTTATTACAACCAGGACAACACTGACCAGATCATCAACGTACAGTTGTCTAACACAACCGGTTATACTTCTGCATTACAAAACGCTGCTTCATTCACTAACAAAGGACTTGAATTTGACCTGCGCCTGACGCCGTTGGTTCGTTTAGGCGATGTAAACATCGAATTTAAAGCAAACTACGCTTACCAGACAAACAAGGTTACAGCCTTGGTTGATGGCGTAACTGAGTTAGGTATTGGCAACTCGAACTATGTAATTGTTGGAATGCCGGCTTACACCTTTAAACTGACCGATTATGTTAGAGACGATCAGGGTCGTGTAATCGTTGACCGTGTTACCGGTATGCCAACGCAAAATCCAAACCTGACTACGTTTGGCAACACCATTCCAAAACATATTCTTGGTTTAAACCTTGATGTAAACTGGAAAGGCTTTAACCTGAGCGCAGTGGCAGAATATCGCGGTGGCAGCCAGATGCTGGCCCAAGACCTGGGTGTTTTCCTGGATGACAATGGTATTTCGGAAAGAAGTGCACAAAACGGCCGCAGGGCTTTTGTTTTCCCTAATTCCGTTTATGATGATGGTACTGGTAAATATGTTGCCAACACAGATGTTTATACACAAACATATGGACGCCTGTTCTGGAACAGCGATTTGAATACGGCTGTGCAGACAAACTACCTGGCAAGTGCTGCTTTCTGGAAGTTGCGTGAAGTATCGCTTAGCTACAATATCCCAACCAAGGTTTTGGGTGCCAGCTTAAGCCGTTACATCAAAGGCGCTACAGTTTCTATCAACGGACGTAACCTGTTAATGTTTGTGCCAGAATCAAACCAATGGACTGACCCTGAGTTTTCTACCACAACTGGAAACGCTTCAGGTGTGAGCAGTGCAGGTAACCTGCCTCCAACTCGCATTTTTGGTGCTAATCTGACACTTCGTTTCTAATACATAAACTTATTATCACATGAAATTGACGAAAAACATAATCTTCTCTTT
>DATKHJ010000305.1:0-4592 GCA_035510335.1 Flavisolibacter sp.
TCAATCATGCTTATGAAGTGCAGGCTGCTAACCATTTTTGCCATCTTTCTAACCTTCGCCGTAAACGCCCAGCAACAAAACCTGGCTGTTGTTGATTCCTTTAAAACAGAACTTGCCAAAGCAAAAACCAGTGAACAAAAAGTTGAGGTTGCGGGAATGCTGTCCATGACGCTGATGAACACCAGCAAGGAAGAATCGGACAAGTATGGTGCACTGATGACGCAGGAAGCGGAACTTTCACGCAACCGCCAGTTAATGGCCCGGGCACTAATGGTGAACGGGTTGCGGTATTCGTTTTTTACCGGAAACAGAGAATACCTGCAAAAATCGCTGGACTATCTCAACAAAGGATTGGACCTGTCGCGGAAGAATAAACTGGAAAAAGAAACCGCTGAATTTCTGCTGACGATATCTGGCTTATACAGCAGCATTCCGGAACTTGACAAAGCCATGAATTACGCCACGCAGGCGTTGGCCATTGCTTCCGATTTAAAGAACGACAGTTTAAGGGTGGCAACCTATTATTCCTTCGGGTCAATTTTTCAATTGAAGAAGGAACGCATTCTTGCCCTGCGCAATTACCTTACAGCCCTGCGCATTGCCGAAGAAGCAAAAGATGCTTTGCTGCTTCGAAACTGTTATTACACCCTCTCGCAGTTTTATGTAGACATTAAAGAATACGACAAGGCCATTGATTACCTGCAGAAATCCACCGAGCAACTGAAGCTGGCAAAGAACATCCCGAACAAAGAATACACATCGGTAGTGGACCTGTATATGATGGGCGATTTGTACATGCAGAAGAAAGATTTTGACATGTCGCTCTTCTATTACGACAGCTCCATCAGGCGTGCCGATGAAATCAAATATTACCCGCTGAAAATGCCGGGCTACCGGGGCATTCTGCGCCAGTACATTCAAGCAAAGCAACCGGATAAAGCGCTGGCTTACCTCAACAGCCGGCAAGATTTGCGGGCTTATGTGGCCAACTTTGGCGCTTCGCATGTAATGGATCATTCTTATGCGGCTATTTACACGCAGTTGGGCAAGTACGATTCGGCCCGGGTGTATTTTGGCAAGGCCGCACCAGGTTTCGAGGCCAGCACGCCGGCTGCCAGACTTTCTTTTTATTACCAGTACGCCGATTTCTTTAACAAGGCCGGCGACCAGGCTAACTCGCTGAACTATTATGGGAAGGCAATGGATATTGCCACCACCTTAAAAGATCTTGAATGGCAGCAACGCATTGCCAAAGAAATGGATTCGGTTTACACCACAACCGGCGATTTTAAACAGGCCCGTTTTTACAGCAACCAATACTACCAGTTTAAAGACAGCCTGCAAAAGCTGAGCGAAGAAAAAGACCTGCTGCAAATGGAACTGGCCGATGAACAAATCCGGCAGGAACGCATTCGCAAAGAAGAAGCAGCGGCGCTGGAGCGGAAACACACAGTTCAGTACACCGGTATTTCCATTGCTATTGGATTGGTGTTTATTCTACTGGTTGCCATGGGCATCTTCCGCGTATCGGAAACCACCATTAAAATAATGGGTTTCTTTTCCTTTATCCTGCTGTTTGAATTTATCATTCTCATTGCCGATACAAAAATTCACCACATGACGCATGGCGAACCGCTTCCCATTCTTGCCATTAAAATTGTGCTGATTGCCATGCTGCTTCCGCTGCACCATTGGCTGGAGCACAAAGTGGTGCATTACCTGACTTCGCGGCGGTTGATTATCCCGGCACGAAAAAGCATCTGGCACACCTTGACGCTGCGCAAGAAACCGGCAACCGAAGCAACGCACAATATCAACCACCCGCATTAAACAAAAGGCATGGCGAATATGAGGCTTTTTCGTTGTTCACAACTCACCCTTCACCAACCTATCTTTGCCCGATGATAGCCATTGACAATGTATTGGTGAGTGATGATGTGGTGGAGGCAAAATTTGTTTGCGACCTGCACAAATGCAAAGGCGGCTGCTGCGAAGACGGTGATGCCGGCGCCCCGCTTGAAAAAGCGGAGAAGAAAATTCTGGATGATATTTACGAACAGGTAAAGCCGTACATGACCGCCGAAGGCCGTGAAGAAATTGAGCGCCAGGGAAAATATGTGTACGATAACGAGTTTGGCTGGGTAACGCCAACTGTACATGGTAGCATTTGTGCGTATGGCATTCGCGATGAACACGGCATTATCAAGTGCGCCATTGAGCAGGCTTATTACGATGGAAAAGTAGAATGGAAGAAACCCATTTCCTGCCATCTCTATCCCATTCGCATTGTAGATGCACGCCATGCGGTGTATGTAAATTATGAACCGCGGGCAACCCTGTGCAAGCCCGCCTGCGCTTTGGGCAAGAAATTAAAAATGCCTGTTTACCAGTTTTTAAAAGAACCCATCATCCGTAAGTTTGGTGAGGAGTTTTACGAAGTGCTGTCGCAGATAGCGGTTGAGCATTACGATAAAAAGAAAAAATAAAATCATTGTGTTCTCCGTGTTTGCTTTGTGCCCTTCGTGCTACTAAAATGGATCACAAAGGACACTAAGAACCACAAAGAACACAAAGCCATTTCACTTCCGTAATTATGTCCGAACAATCATCTTCCTTCATAGCCAAAAGCACGGTGAAAGCCAGCGACCGCGAACACCGTCGCAAGATCAACTTCAACATCTCCCGCTACAACGCCGTGGTGCCGGTGGGCAAGCAGCAGTTTACCGATGTTCACCTGGCACGTGAAAAAGCAAAGAACATCAAGTGGAAGGCCATTGAAACACTTGATCAGCAACTGGAAACTTTTGAAGCGCAGATCAGCAAACGCGGCGCAAAAGTGCTGTGGGCCGAAACTGCGGAAGATGCCCTGAACGAAGTGTTGAAGATTTGCCAGGAAAAGTCCTGCACAACGGTTGTAAAAAGCAAAAGCATGGTGACGGAAGAGCTGCACCTGAACCGGTTTTTGGAAAAGCACAACATTGAAAGCGTGGAGACGGATTTGGGTGAATACATTCAGCAGTTAGACGAAGAGCCGCCCTATCATATTGTTACGCCGGCCATGCACAAAAGCAAGGAAGACGTAGCCAAACTTTTTGCAGCCAAACTGGGCACAGCCCCAAATCTTAACCCCAGCGAACTAACCTTAATTGCCCGCGAAAAGCTGCGGGAAAAATACCGCCAGGCGCAGGTAGGCATTACCGGTGCCAACTTTATTATTGCCGACGAAGGCGCCATTGCCATTACCGAGAACGAAGGCAACGGACGCTTAAGCTGTTCTTTCCCCAAAACACATATTGTGATTGTGGGCATAGAGAAAGTGATTCCTTCGTTAACCGATCTTGCCCTGTTCTGGCCCTTGTTGTCAACCTTTGGTACCGGGCAGCGGGTTACCTCTTATAATTCGATTGTTACCGGTCCGCGGCAGGTAGGCGAGAGCGATGGTCCGGAAGAAATGTATGTTATTCTTCTCGACAATGGCCGCACCAACATCCTGGCAAATCCCAAAAGCCGCGAATCGCTTTACTGCATCCGCTGCGGCGCCTGTTTAAACGCCTGCCCGGTTTACAAAAACATTGGCGGCCATAGTTACCAAACCACTTACAGCGGACCGATTGGTTCGGTTATTACGCCGCATTTAAAAGACATGGGCGAGTGGAAGCACCTCAGCTACGCTTCCTCACTTTGTGGAAATTGTACCGAAGTGTGCGCCGTAAAGATCAACCTGCACGAATTGCTGTTGGAAAACCGCCACGAAGCCGTGGAAGAAGGCGAAAGCGTTTTAGCCGAAAGGATGGCATGGAAGTTTTGGAAACAAGCTATGTTAAGCCGCCGGCTGATGAACGCCGCCCCGGGAAGCATGAAAAACATGGTGGTAAATGGTTTGGCAAAAGACTGGACCAGGCACCGCTCAAACCTTCGCTTCCCGGCAAAATCGTTCAACCAGCAATGGCGGGAGAAGCGAAAGAAATGAGTTAGCAGTTGAGCGTTTGCAGTCGGCAATAAAGTGAATTCACTTTCTGATCAATGGAGGGAATGAAGAAACGTAAGCGTGTTGCTTTACGTATTGCAAACCACTAGCTGCCAACTTTTCCGCCGCTCATTACCGAAACCTCCATAATTTAGGATGTGATCATTTACAGCCATACGCTAACCCCACGACTGCAGTACGTTGTTGATTTTCTTTCGCAGTATTACAACACACCCATTCGGCTTGTTTGCGATGAAGAAAAGTATTTAGCCAACCCCGATCCGCACCGGATCAATTACAGCTATCACCGCCTGGCGGAAAACGAGCTCTGGATTCATTCGCATGTCTTGTTGTTTGAGTCCACCATACGGCCGGTAAAGATTGAGTGTTTTGAACATCACCACTACAAAGCGTTTTTTAGAGCCGAAGGTGACACAGGCTTTGATTTATTTGCAGGACTGTTCTACCTCATTACCCGCTATGAAGAATACCTGCCGCACCAGAAAGACATGTACGGAAGGTATGCACACGAAAACTCGCTGGCTTTTAAAGAGGGCTTTCTGCATCTACCGCTGGTCAACATCTGGTTAGAAGATTTTAGAAAATTATTGCAGGAACGTTTCCC
>DATKHJ010000306.1:0-4265 GCA_035510335.1 Flavisolibacter sp.
ATGATGGCGTTGTTACCGCCTAATTCTAACAAAGATCTTCCGAGTCTTGCACCCACGGCCGCACCTACAGCTTTACCCATGCGGGTAGAACCAGTAGCCGAAACCAGCGGAATGCGTGTATCATTCGCTAAGCGTTCGCCAATTTCTCTTTCTCCAACAAGCAGGTTGCACACACCTTCCGGAACGCCATTAGCAGCAAAAACTTCGGCAGCAATCTTCTGGCAGGCAACTGCGCAAAGTGGCGTTTTTTCCGATGGTTTCCACACGCATACATCGCCGCAAACCCAGGCCAGCGCTGTGTTCCAGCTCCATACTGCAACGGGGAAGTTAAACGCGGAAATAATGCCCACTGTTCCCAGTGGATGCCACTGCTCGTACATGCGGTGACCCGGACGTTCGCTATGCATGGTAAGCCCGTGCAACTGCCGCGAAAGGCCAACCGCGAAATCGCAGATGTCAATCATTTCCTGCACTTCGCCATAACCTTCCTGCAGGCTCTTGCCCATTTCGTACGACACTAATTTTCCCAGCGGCTCTTTGTATTTGCGAAGCGCTTCGCCAAACTGGCGTACCACATCTCCGCGTTTGGGCGAAGGCCACATACGCCATTCAAGAAATGCGGCGGAAGCTGTTTGCATGACTTGTTCATAACTTTCATCGTCGGCACAAACCACATCCGCAATTTTCTTTCCGTCAACAGGAGAGAAGGAGGTAATGGTTTTGCCGCCGCTTTTTATCCAGTTCTTGCCGGTAGAAACACCGCCGTTGTTGTCTGTAATTCCGAGGCCTTTTAGAATATCCTGCATGGTCAATGAATTTAAATGGTAAACAGGGATTGGGAATTAGGAATTTGGCATTAGTCGTTACTTGTATTCTCAAACATTTCTCACTACTGATTACGGGTTAAAGATATTTTGATTCCGCCGAGTAACCACCGGCCGGGCATTTGCGAACCCAACAGGTCGGTGTACAACCGATCGGTAAGATTATCTACCTGCACGAAAGCGCTAAGCTGCTTCCAGATGGTGGCTTCGGCTTTTGCATTCAGCACAATATAATCGCTTGAGACTTTTGCAATCAACGGCGATGTGCCGCGTTGCGTTTGCCTGTTTTTATAAATGGCAGTCAGGCCAAAAGCAAAACGTTTGTGCGTGAATTGCAGGGAAAGATTGGTGAGAAATTTTGCATGCGAAGAAAGATAGAACGATGGGACCGAATCGCTGCTTTTGCTATCAAGCCAAATAAAGCCAAGCGTGGCCCAGATGGCGCTGTTGTTTTTCAGTTGTTTGCTGAACTGGATATCGGTTTCAAAACCACTGGTGGTGACTTCGGCAATGTTTTTTGCAAAGGCATAGGTGCCATTTGGTACGAGGTTCACGTTGCGGGGAATTTGCCCTGCAGGTGTTACCACATAATCAATCAGCTTTTTGTGGTAACGCTGAAAATACGTAGCCGAAACTTTCAGACTGCTGGCAATAAAATAATCCGCACCGCCCTCGTAGCTGAACGAACGTTCGGCTTCCAAATCAGGATTGCCCAGGCGCTGACCGCTGGCCACCGGGTTGCGATTAAAGTTGTTGAAACGTTCCGTAAAGTCAGCATCGCGAATGGTTTTGCCGGCGCTTGTACGCAACTGAAGTTTGTTGGTGCGGTACGACAAGGCCACCTGCGGAACAAATTCCCAACCGGCACGCTCATTCCATTCTACCCGTGCAGCGGGTGCAAAGAAAAATTGCTCGCCAACCTGCTGATTCAGTACGAGAAACGCCGCCCCCTGGCTCACAGCATGGTTGCCCCTGTCGTTGGAAGCAATGCGTTTGTTGACGAATTGCAGCCCGGGTGTAATGGACGTTTTTTTACCAAGCACTCGTTCATTCGTTAACAAGGCCTGCCACAAATGACTTTTATTTTGGTTAGATGGTGTACGCGGATTGAACGAAAAGCTATCCTGCAGATTTTTATAACCCGCCTGCAAACGAAGTGTGTTGTTAGTGCCGATTCTCACCACCTGCAATTGGTTCCAAATGCTGGTGACGGTTTCCTGTGCTGTATCGGAAACAAATCCTGTATAAAAATTCTGCGCGGCAAACTTTCGCCTGTCAAACGAACTGCGAAGCGACACCTGCCATTGATCATTGAAGAAATGATTGATGGAAGCCGTCAGGTTCTGGCTTTCCACAAAGCCGCGAATGCCGCGTTGCGCCTGTCCATCGGTATGAATGATTTGTCCGCCAACACCAAATGCAGTTTTACCGGTATTCTTAAACCAACCCGCATCGGCCATCACCGTACCATACTCGCCGGCTTTTAGCTGCGCAAGAATGCTTTCTTTCGATGCGTCTTTTTTCGCTGCGAAGGTTTTGGTGAAGACGTGAATCACGCCGCCAACCGCATCGGAACCATATAGCGTAGAAGAAGCACCTTTCAGCACTTCAATGCGATCGATTTCGGAAGGTGCAAGAGGAATGTAAGAAGTGAAATGGCCGGTGTTGGGATCGTTCACCCGAATACCGTCAACAAGCACCAACACTTGCTGAAACGTGCCACCACGCAAGGTTATATCGCTTTGCGAACCAAGCGGCCCGCGGGCCTGCAGTTCAAGGCCGGGAATGTAACGCAGCAGTTCGTCCAGCGAATGCACCGGCAACTGCGCAAAACGTTCGCCTTTTATCACCAGCAGGTTTCTCCCTGTTTGCGACAGTCGGGCAGGATTAAACGTTGCCGTAACCGTAACCGGGTCTAGGTCACTTTCCTGCGAAAACGCAAACAGCGAACCAAGTGAAAGCAACGCCGTACCCAAAACAAACCTTTTTCTCATAGCCAGAAAATTGGCGGCAAAAATAGGTGGAAGTAGTGTTTGAGCGGTTTAGTACGATTCTGACAAATTGGGAAAATCGTTGCTGCGCACATCGGCAATGTATTGCTGCACGGCACCGGTAATTTGTTCGTGAAGATTCAGGTAACGGCGGAGAAAACGCGGCCTGAACTCTGTATTGATTCCCAGCATGTCGTGCATCACCAGCACCTGTCCATCGCAATGCGGACCGGCACCAATACCAATGGTGGGTATTTGCAGGGAGGCGGAAACTTCTTTGGCCAGCGCTGCCGGAATTTTTTCCAGCACCAGTGCAAAGCAGCCGGCATCTTCCAGCATTTTGGCATCGGCTCTTAGTTTGTTTGCTTCTGCTTCTTCTTTTGCACGAACGTTATACGTACCAAACTTGTAAATGGATTGTGGCGTTAAACCCAGGTGAGCCATCACCGGGATACCGGCACTGATAATGCGTTTTACAGATTCAACAACCTCTTCGCCGCCTTCCAGTTTAATGGCGTGTGCGCCGGTTTCTTTCATAATGCGAATAGCGGAAGCAAGCGCAATGTCGCCGTTGGACTGATATGAACCGAAGGGAAGATCAACCACCACCAGGCTGCGTTTGGCGCCGCGAATAACCGACGATGCGTGGTAAATCATTTGATCAAGCGTAATCGGAAGCGTTGTTTCATGTCCGGCCATGACGTTGGAAGCCGAATCTCCAACCAACATCACATCAATACCGGCTGCGTCGAATATGGTGGCGAAAGAATAATCGTAAGCAGTGATCATCGAAATTTTCTGACCCGCCGCTTTCATTTTCTGAACCGTATGCGTTGTAATGCGTTTAACCTCTGGTGCGTTAGCGCTCATGTATGGAATTTCGCCAAAGATAGACCTGTTCTAAAACCGAAAGCCTTTCCATTTGAAAGTGAGGTTCTTCAAGATCAGATGAACTCAATCGGCTGCCGCAGAAAGATTGTTATCCTGCCCGGTAGGGTTTCGTAAAATAAAACTCAGCTTGCCCGAACGTTCCATAAAGACTTCCCGCACATCCGTCATTTCTTTCCGGTGTAAACTGAGACGCAGTTCCTCGTAAATATCATGTTCAGTAATGTCGCTTTCTTTCATGTTCTGATAGAGGAACTCGCCTTCTTTGAATAACAAAACGGGGTTGCCTTTAATGCGCCGTCCGGCCCGTTTGTTGTAAAAGGTGAGGCGGGAAATAAACTTGTGAATGAGCAGCAAAACAATGCCGCCAATCAGTGCCGAAAAGAATGGCGTTCCGCCAACAACGCCGCGTCCCAACACGGCGCCAAGCAGGATAATAATCACGTTGTCAAACACGCTGCCTTTGCTGAACGAACGCATGCCGGTAAAACGAATCAGCACCAGCAACAGGGCAAACATTACGGCGCCCCGGGCCGATACTTCCCACGGTGTAATGTTGTTT
>DATKHJ010000307.1:0-6647 GCA_035510335.1 Flavisolibacter sp.
CGTACGGTGTTACCTCTGTTTTTAAACCACGGCTGAAGGATCATAACGAAGCGGATAACCTGTTAGAAAGTGCATCGCTGAAAATCACCACCACCATCGTTCAGTAAGAGAACGTTGCGTGAAATCAATGCAGAACGCAACCAAATACGGCTGAAAGCCAGATATCCCCTCGCTTTCAGCCGTATTTCTACGAATCAAATCTTGTGTTAGTACTGAATTTTTAGCCGCTCATTGGCAGAGAAAATAATTTCAATTTTCTTTGAACCTGTAAAAATCCAAACCCCAACCAACCCTATGATTACGATTTCGTTGTATGGCCTGACGTCGATTTTGTGCTTTGGCCTTCCGGTACTGGTGATTGTGCTTTTCCGGCTTTACCGGCACACCAGCTTAATTGCGCTGGCACTGTATTATGCACTAACTATTTTTCATTGCTTAAGCGCCGAAACCATTCCGCCGGTGCCCAACTTCAACAACCCGTTTGATGTTGCCTATACCTATCTCGAAATTCCGCTGATGCTGACGGCGCTGTTGTTCTTTTGCCCGGCACGCAACCGCCAGCGAAACATGCAGGCCATCATTGGTTTGTTTGTGGCGTACGAAATTGGCATTTCGGCGTATGCCGGTTTTTCGCCAAAGGCCAGCGTGTACATTATGGCGCCGGGACTCGCCATCGTTGTGCTTTATTCCGCTTTTCTTTTCCTGCGCCAGCTGAAGTTTACCATTCTTCACGGGAAGAACATTGGCCGAGTGCTGATGCTGGGAGCCATCCTGTTTTCGTACAGTGCTTACCTGCTGGTTTTCTATGCTTATTTTATTATGGGGCAGAAGGAAATATCCGATGTGTATAACATCTACTTTGTTTCTTCTACCATTGCATCGTTATTAATGTCGGTAGGACTGTTTATGATGCGCTACCGCATTAAAGAACTGCAGGAGCTGAAGGTGGTGAGAAAGGAATTGCAGATGGTGTTTGGAAATGTCTGAATCGTCTGAACCATGATTGTCTGAACCATGATTCAGAAGGATTAAATAGATTAACAGGAAATAAAAAGAGTCGTTCATTACTGAACGACTCTTTTTTATCGTACTGTCTCTATTTCTTCTCAATCTTCAAAATCCACCCAAATCATGGTTCAGACAATCGCGGTTCAAATGGTTAAAGACTATACTTGTTATTGTTCATCAGGTGCGCTGCAATTCTTCTGCGGGCTTCCTTGCTGTTGAACGGTTGCGCTTTGGTAAAGCGGCGCAGTCCCATTAAAATCATGCGCTGCTCATCGCCTTCGGCAAAAGCGTTGATGGCATCTTTACCATTCTTCAGCACACGGTCAGCAGCATCGTAAAGGAAGCAATTCAGCACATCTTTGTACACCGGGTCAGCGCCTTTTTCGGTCAGCTTCATTACGCGGTGCAAGAGGCTCTCGGCAACAAATGTATCAATGCTCATATCGGCCACGCACATTAAAATTTCCTGTTCGTTCTGCAACTGCATCATCAGCTTTTGTGCAGCAGCACCAGCCGTTAACAGCACGGCTTTTTTAAAGCCCTGCACCAATTTTCTTTCCTGTGCAAATGGCGTTTCGTCTTCGTCACCAAACTCCGGAATGCTCATTAATTCTCCCTGCACTTTCATGGCCGCACCCATCATGTTCAATCGTCCTTGCATGGCACGTTTCAGCGTCATGTCAACCGTTAACAGGCGGTTGATCTCATTCGTGCCTTCGTAAATACGGTTGATGCGGCTATCGCGGTAAGCACGGGAAATATTGTACTCCGCACTGTAACCGTTACCACCGTGAATCTGCACGCCTTCATCCACAATATAATCCAGCACTTCGCTGCCGTATACTTTTAAGATGGCGCATTCAATAGCGTATTCTTCGGCTGCGCCAAGAAGGGCATCGTTAAATGCTTTGCCTTCTTCCTGCAACTCGTGTTCTTTTTGTGCAATGAGGTGGGCTGCACGGTACAGCGCTGTTTCGGCGGCAAAGGTGCGGATGGACATTTCCGCCAGCTTGTGCTGAATAGCACCAAAATTGACAATGGGTGTTTTAAACTGTTCCCTTGTTTTGGCATATTCCAGCGAACCATTCACGGCATATTTTGCACCGCCAACGGTTGCTGCACACAATTTCAAACGACCGATGTTTAAAATATTAAAGGCAATCTTGTGGCCCTTGCCAATTTCACCCAACACGTTTTCTACCGGCACTTTGCAATCCTGAAAATAGAGCTGCACCGTGGATGAACCTTTAATGCCCATCTTGTCTTCTTCCGGACCATTGCTGAAACCTTCAAAGCCTCGTTCTACAATAAAGCCGGTGAATTTATCGCCGTCAATTTTGGCAAACACGGTGTACACATCGGCAAAGCCGCCGTTGGTGATCCATACTTTTTGGCCGTTTAGAATGTAGTGTTTGCCATCTTCACTTAACACGGCTGTTGTTTTTGCACCCAGCGCATCGGAGCCGCTTCCGGGCTCGGTTAAGCCATAGGCGCCGGCCCATTCGCCGCTGATTAATTTAGGCAGGTATTTTTGTTTTTGTTCTTCGTTACCGAAGTACAAAATAGGCAGCGTACCAATGCCGGTATGCGCAGAAATAGCCACCGAAAAAGAGTGCCCTGCACCGAGGTATTCACTCACGATTGTAGAGGTAACAAAATCTTTTCCGAGCCCGCCATATTCTTCCGGAAAGGCAACGGACAACAAGCCTTGTTCACCTGCTTTTTGCAGCAGCGAACGCATGTAGCCGGGTTCCATTTTGTCCATACGCTCCACGTTGGGCATCACTTCCGTTTTCAGGAACCGGTCGCACATGTCGCGGATCATCTGTTGTTCTTCGCTGAATTCTTCGGGGATAAAAGTCGTCTGCGGGTCGCTTTCCCTGACCAGCCATTCGCCGCCCTTGAGGGCTGTGTTTATTGCTGCTTCCATAGTAGAAGTTTAAGGTTTAAAAGTTTGATGTTTAAAGTTTATTGCAATCGTTACGTAACTGTTTTTTGTTTTATGAACCAGAGGCCAGTGCTTCTATTTAGCTTTCGTTGCAAGTTTATCCTGAGCTTGTCGAAGGACACTCTTGTACGTCCGGGAACACTATTCACCATTCACAACCCACCACTCACGAATTCAAATTATCATACACCGTTTGCAACACCGCCTTGCACATTTCAATTTGGTCCTGCGGCACACCGGCCAGTGCTTCGTTCAACGTTTCTTCAGCCAGCGCCATGGTTTGCAATTCCAGCGTTTGTGCGTTTTTGGTAAGAAAGATCTTGTTGATACGCCTGTCTTTTTCATCCGACACCCGCTTTACCAGCGACAGCTTTTCCAGGTTGTCAACCAGGCGGGTAATGCTTGGCTTGTCGCGAAAGGTGGCGTTGCACAACTCCTGCTGGCTCATGCCGTCGGCCTTCCACAAATGGTACAGCACACTCCATTGTTCAATGGTCACGGTAATGCCGGCTTCATTGAATTTTTTCTGCAGCCGCCGGGCAATGGCCGTTGAAGCCTTACCGGTGATAAAGCTGTATAATTCGCCTTTTTTGAAATGGGTTGTAACCATATAGTTGTTTATGCAACTACTTAAAAATACAACTCGGATCGGATTCTCCAAATTATTTGTTGTGAAACTTGTTTCGGGTCATAGTAGATATTCCATATCTGGTCGATTCAGTTGAATAAGAGAGTCTTTCCCAGATATGGAATATTTAGGGAGATGGGGTTAGTTTTGGCCCGCATGGTGCTCACGATTCTTACAGGCTGTTTTCTTCTTTGTTACGGGTTACTCATCTTTTTCTATTTCTACCAATGGAACAAGTTGGAAAGCTATCAGCCAAAAGAATCTTCACCCACTACGTTTCTTTCCGTCATCATTGCGGCCCGCAACGAAGAAGCCACGCTGCCGCAGTTGATAGAAGACTTAAAAGTGCAATCCTATGCTTCACACCTTTTTGAAGTCATTGTTGTCAACGATCACTCAACCGATAACACCGCAGCCATTGCAGAAAGTTTTGATGACAGGAATTGGAAGATGATCCTTCCCAATGTTGCCGCCAACGTCTCTTCCAAAAAAACAGCCATTGCTTCGGGTATTGAAAAAGCAAAAGGCGAACTGCTATTGATCACCGATGCTGATTGTCGTGTAAAGAAAGATTGGCTAAAAACAATCTCCTCTTTTTACGAAGAAAAAGGCGCTGCTTTTATTGCTGCACCGGTAAAGTTTACGCATGATAACTCGCTGCCGCAGATCTTCCAGGTGTTGGATTTTATTACGCTGCAAGGAATCACTGCGGCCAGTGTGGCATCCGGCACGCATACCATGTGCAACGGTGCTAATCTGGCCTACACAAAAAAAGCTTTTTCCGAAGTGAATGGCTTTGCCGGTATTGACAAAGTAGCCACCGGCGATGATATGCTGCTGATGCACAAAATCTGGAAGGCGCATCCGCAGAACGTTCATTATTTAAAAAGCGGCGAAGCCATTGTGGAAACAGCATCGATGAAGACTTGGAAAGACTTCCTGATGCAGCGGCGGCGCTGGGCCAGTAAAACATTGGTGTACGACGACTGGCGCATTATTGCCGTACTGGGTTTTGTGTTGCTGCTAAACCTGTTGTTTTTTGTATTGCTTGTGGCCGCGTTTTTCAACCCGTATTATTGGATCCACTTCTTTGTTTACCTGTTTGGCAAAACCATTATTGAGTGGCCGTTTGTTTCGTCGGTAGCTGCTTTTTATGGCGAACAAAAGCTCATGCGCCACTTCTTTTTTATTCAGCCGCTGCATATTTTTTATACGGTGTTCGTGGGCATCATCAGCCAGTTTGGAAAGTATGAATGGAAGGGAAGAAGAACGAGATAACAAAATGTGCATTCGCAAAACATTTATCTTGCCCACATGAACACATCACCATCTTTTTGGCAAGCTTCGTGGCGGCGACTGAAAAAAAACGTCGGTGCCATGATTGGATTGGTGATGATCATTCTTGCCATTCTTATTGCCATCTTCGGCTATTTTCTTTCACCTGATCCCTCGCCGTTTGCCAACCGCATTATTTTAGAAATTGGCGGCGAAAAGCCCGGCTACACAAGGCAGTTTCTGCAAGTGAAAAAAGACAGACCCAGCCAAACCGGCTTTTTTGAACGCCTGGTTTCCGGCAAGCCGGATGAAACCGAGTACATTCCCATTTCTTCTTACCAGCAAAACGGCGACAGCATTGTTGCAGAGAAATACATTGACGAAGGCGTAACCGAACGCATTGCTTTTGCGAAAGCAGCCTTAGGGGAAGAACCGGTTGTTACCAAAACGTTTTACGTGGGCACTGATAAATATGGCCGCGATATTTTAAGCCGGTTGATCATTGGCACACGGGTGAGTTTAAGCGTGGGATTAATCACTGTTTTGATTTCGCTTTCGGTTGGTATTTTTCTTGGCGCTATTGCTGGCTATTTCCGCGGAAGAGTGGACAATCTTGTCATGTGGCTGATTAACGTGATCTGGAGCATTCCCACCTTATTATTGGTATTTGCCATTACGCTTTTGTTGGGTAAAGGTTTCTGGCAGGTGTTCATTGCTGTTGGCTTAACCATGTGGGTAAACGTAGCCCGCCTTGTTCGCGGACAGGTGATGGGCACCAAAGAGCTGCAGTATGTAGAAGCCGCAAAAGTGTTGGGCTATTCCAACTTTCGCATTATTGCCCGTCATATTCTGCCTAACATCTTCGGACCAATACTGGTTATTGCTGCTTCCAATTTTGCATCGGCCATTGTTATTGAAGCAGGCCTTAGCTTCCTGGGCGTTGGCGTGCAGCCACCGCAGCCAAGCTGGGGATCGATGATGCGGGAGAACTACAATTTTATTATCACGCAAAACCCTATGCTGGCCTTCGCTCCCGGCTTCGCCATTATGTTGCTGGTGCTTTCGTTTAACCTGTTGGGAAATGGGTTGAGAGATGCGCTGAATGTAAGAGGAAGAATATAAGTGGGCTTATATCTTCTCTTTAAGATCACCCATAAAACACCTGAAAAAAACAGCGCCGTTGCCTGTTACGATGCGGCCACTTTTACGCTGCGGTGCAGGCTCTCTTCCAGCGAGATAAAGGTTTCGGTGCGTTCAATGCCTTTGATCTTTTGCAACTCGTCGTGAAGAATGGTGCGAAGTTGCCCGATGTCTTTGCAAACAATTTCCGCAAAAATGCTGTAGTTGCCGGTAGTGTAGTTCATGCGAACAATCTCCGGGATTTTTTTCAGGTCTTTCGCCACGGCATCGTAAAGCGAACTTTTCTCCAGGTAGATGCCGATAAAGGCAATCACATCATACCCCAGCTTTTTCAGGTCCACATTGTAGCGTATGCCACTGATAATGCCGGCCTCCTGCAGTTTCTTGATCCGCACATGAATGGTGCCGGCAGATACAAACAGTTTTTTGCCGATTTCGGCGTACGAGATGTTGGCATCGTGCATTAACTGGTCGATGATGCTCAGGTCCAATTTGTCAATATTCAAAGCAGCAGGCATATAGGGGACTCTTTTTAGATTATTTTCAACAGAAAGTAAATATATTTTACAAAATCTAAATTTTCCAGAAACTGTTTGAAAGTTGTTCAATCAACCCTACTTTTGATCTATCAAGATCATTGAAACACGT
>DATKHJ010000308.1:0-3841 GCA_035510335.1 Flavisolibacter sp.
TTTGTAGCCGGTACGCTTACCATGCTCGATCCGGGTTTACCGCAGGTAAGAGACCATGTAACAAAGGTTATTGCCGACATCGCCACCCGTTACAATGTAGATGGCATTCATTTCGATGACTACTTCTATCCTTCTTCCAATTTTACCAACCAGGATCAAACCACGTTCACCAACAACAACCCTACAGGTATTGCTACCATTGAAGACTGGCGCAGAAACAATGTGAACATGCTCATCGGAAGAGTGTTCGACACAGTTGCCGTTATCAATGCCGCCAAGGGAAGTAACATTGTTTTCGGCGTAAGCCCGTTTGGTATCTGGAAAGCAGGAACACCGGCAGGAATTTCCGGTACGTCTTCCTACAGTGCCATGTATTGCGACCCAATTGCCTGGTTACAGGCCGGCAAAGTAGATTATGTAGCGCCGCAATTGTACTGGAAGATTACCGGCGCACAGGACTATAATGCTCTCTCCAAATGGTGGAGCGACCAGGCTGGTTTGTACAACCGCCATATCTACCCTGGTTTGGCACTGTACAAAATGAACGATGCCAACGCCTGGGCAGCAACAGAGATTGAGAACCAGATAACGCTGAACCGCGACCAGGTTCGCACCCAGGTGAAAGGACAGATCCTTTACAGCACAAAGCAACTGCGGGATGATTCAAAAGGCCTCCGCACATCGCTGCAGAACAACCAGTTTAAATACAAGGCGCTGCCACCGGCCATGCCGTGGAAAGATGCTGTTTGTCCGAACGCACCGGTGAATGTGCGCCGCGAAGGTGATGTGTTGCGTTGGGATGCGCCGGCACCTGCTACCGATGGTGATTTGCCAAGACGTTATGTTGTGTACCAGTTTGCTAGCGCAACAGAAGCGGCCACGCACCGGAATGATGCGCAGAAAATATATGCGGTGGTTTATACCAACAGCGTTGACCTGCCAGCAGGTGCCACCAGCGGCTACTACCTGGTAACATCTCTGGACGATGCCAACAACGAAAGCGAAAGCGGCAGCCTGATTACACTGCCTATTACAGGTCTTGATCTGCAGGTAAAGCTTTCGGGCAACACAGCGATGATCAACTGGCGCACCATTACGGAGACCAATACACGCCAGTTTGAAGTAGAGCGCAGCACCGATGGTACGCAGTTCAGCAAAGTAGCAACGGTTGGTGCCGCCGGCAACAGCAGCACGCCGAAGACCTATCGTTCGAACGACTTCCTTTCAGTTGAAGGCCTGTACTACTACCGCATTAAAACGGTGGACCTGGATGGCAAATACTATTATTCCGATGTAAAAACCGTTGTGTTCAGCGGCGCCAATTCGTTTGTGGTTGGACCCAACCCGTTTGAAACTTTCATCAACATCAGCAACCTCAAAGGTGCCAAGCGGGTGGAAGTGATTGACGGGGCAGGCCGTGTGTTCCTGAGCAAAGTGCCGAACAACCAGTTATCGTTGCAGTTACAAACAGGTCATCTGCCGGCAGGCTTGTATTACCTGCGTACAACAAAGGCCGATGGAACTTCTGTAATGACGAAGATGGTGAAGTTGTAAAGCAAACATTCATTGCCTCAAAAACAAAAAGCAAAGCCGTACAAGGCTTTGCTTTTTGTTTTTATCGCCGGCAATTCATTCATGTATGTAAGAAGATAGATTCCGGTCAGGAGTGCTGACAGCCTGCTGCGGCGGGAATGCCGCCAACCATTTGTTGACAGGTTTTTAAACAGTTGCTGCTTTTCACTACACGGAAATTTGCCGCAAAAACAATCATGCAATAGCCTTTGCATCCGAAACAAAGGCTATTGCATGATTGTTTTAGGCTTCTGCGTCCTTGTTTTGGGCCTTCTCTCCCTTGTTTCAGGGCTTCGCCTCCGTGTTTTTGGTCATCTCTTCCTTGTTTTTGCCCTTCTCCTCCTTGTTTTTCATCAAAAACAAAGAGGGGAAGGCCTTTGCGTCCGTGTTTTTGATGAAAAACAAGGAGGCGGTTGCGGCAACTACCCAAAAAATGGTTTATGTCATTCGTAATTTCCTGGTTTTACCGCGAAAAACTTCGCCTGTTAAACAGGCACTTCTTCCGCAACGGCAACCTGCACCGGCGCTTTTGAAAACTTATTGCGGAAATAAACTGCTGATAGTGAAATGAAAACAATGCCCGCAAGCGAGAAAAGAAGAACCATGTTCTCGAAAAAAAGACTCCAGGAGATATTTACCTTGGCGAAGCTTTTTACCAGCAGCACGGCATCGCTTCCAAGGTAGCCGAAGGAATCGGCGAGATAAATAAGAAACCCGGCATTGCGTACCGACTTAAAACAAGCCACCAGTCGCTCAAACAGCATCACATTAAACGGAACATAGCCCATGTACATACCGGTGCCCACTAAGGTAATCCACCAGAAAGGCGACAGCAATCCTTCTTTGTAAAGTAAGGTGCTGACAATGGACAGGATAAATCCGCCCAACACAACCAGGTGATTAATAAGCAATGCCTTTCGGTTGTTGCGCACAAACACCAACAGGCTTAGCAGGAACAGGGTGACCATGGAAGCCGGCAGCTCGCTTTGGGTGAAGATAGCGGCGTTGTTTCCCTGCCCTAATTCCGTCCACATGTTGGAGGCAAAGTTGCTGCGGTATTCGCGAATGATGGTTAACAGCACATAGGTAATGACCAGGAAAACAAGGCCCGGAAAAAAGTTCCGGATAAAATCTTTGCGTTCCGTCTTCGACATGGCGGTACGCAGGCTTCGCTCCGCCACATCGGCCGCGGTAGGCGGCGGTGTTTTGTTTAGTAAGAACGTAAACAGCAGGAAGGGCGGAACAAAAAGGGCGCCGGTAACAAAAGGCATCCACCACCGCGATACTTCCCAATCTGTCAACACATATTTACCAACCGATTGCGCAAAGCCCGACGCAAAAATAAAGCTGGTAGCCAGCACAGCGCCCAGCAGCTCGGTGTAGCGCCGCCCTTCGAGGTAGCTAAACACAAGGCCGTAAATAGCACCAAGAAAAAAGCCGTTAAACACCAGCAATAAAATATTAAACGGGGCGGGGATGATGGCGAAGAAAAACATGGACAGCCAGGCGCCGCCAATAAAACCAGGAATGTAAAATTTGCGCCGCTCCAACTTTAGCTCGCCAATGAAACGAATACCGAAAAACTTGCTGATGGTGTAGCCAACGGTTTGCGCAATCACCAGCCAAACTTTGTAGTCGATGGAAAGAAAAGCAACATCATCAAAGGTGGCCGCCGTAAACGGTTTGCGGTAGGCAAACATGCAGGTGTACATACAAAAAGCCGAGATGGCTGCGAGGGCAAGCGAGGCTCCTTGTTTTTTTGACATCTGCAACAATTGTTTGCGTTAAGATAGGTGGAATTTGCATCCCAAACCGTCCTGTTGTTTTTGCCTTCATTCTGCGTAAGCGATGGCTTAGTTTTGCTGCATGTTCGATGAATTTGAATTGCCGGTGAATTATAGGAACGAAGAATTGTTGTTTCCTGCGCAGTTGCAGCAGGCGGGCTATACACATCGCTTCCGGGTAGATGTTTATGGACTGGACGTTTTTTTCGAACCTGATGAAGAAGGTGCGTACCGTGCAATCATCAATCCTGAAAGCTTAGACAAGCAAGTATCGGCAGAACTTTTACAAGCCATTGCAGAAGCCATTGAAGCGGTAGTACGATAGGAGAAGTTCACTGCCTGCCATTCATTCAACTATTTTGGTAACATAGTATGTTGAAAGAGGGCTGTTTCCGTTCCGTAGGAACGGTTTGTAGGTAGATAGGATGAATAGAGATAACGAGGCGTCCCTTCGGGACGCTTCGTGCAAAGCAGAACCTATATTC
>DATKHJ010000309.1:0-3707 GCA_035510335.1 Flavisolibacter sp.
TTGGTGCCAGACTAAAAGGCCGCAGCCCGCTGAATGTTCACCGCATTTTTGAAGAGTTTCGCAAAGGTGGCGTTTTCCAGGGAGCGCAGGCAGGCATGTACATCGCCGTGCTGTCGGCCATTGAAACGGCGCTGTGGGACCTGACCGGGAAAGCATTGAACATTCCTGTTTACCAATTGCTCGGCGGCAAGTTTAGAGATAAAGTGAGAGTGTATTGCGATACCGCTTTGTACCAATCAACCAACCCACAGCCAAAAGACTTTGCAGAAGCCGCCAAAAAATCGAAAGACATGGGCTTTAACGCCATCAAGTTTGATCTTGACCAGGCAACAGATCCCGGCAAATACGACCGCTACAACTGGACGGCTAGCCCTATGGAATTACGGCGTATGATAGAGCAGATGACGGCTGCAAGAGAAGCGGTTGGCCCCGATGTAGACATTTGCGTGGACATGCACGGCCGTTACGATGCGCCGACAGGCGAACGGGTAGCCAAACTGTTAGAGCCGCTTAACCTGATGTGGCTGGAAGAACCGATTCCGGCAGAGAATCCTGAAGCCTATAAAAAAATCAGCGATTCTACCAGCACACCAATATGCGCCGGTGAAAATCATTACCTGGCCTATGGCTTCAGGCGGTTGCTGGAAATTGGCGCGGTTGACATCATTATGCCCGACCTGCAAAAAGCTGGTGGCCTTGGCGAGGGACAGCGCATTGCCAACCTGGCCAATTTGTATTACGTTCCGTTTGCACCGCACATGGTGGCCTCCTTTCTTGGCGCCATGGCCTGTGCCCATGTTTGCGCTTCGGTTCCTAATTTTCTTATCATGGAATGGCAGTCGTATTTTCATACCAATCCCATGTTTAAGGAGATTGTGAAATACGATGGCGAATGGGTAGAGAAAAGTTTTATTTCTGTTTCCAACAAGCCGGGTATTGGCGTTGATATGAACGAAGAAGGCATGAAGAAATACGCCATACCCAATGTTCCCTTTTTTGCGTGACAGTGTTATTTGATCATCGCTTATTCATCTCACAAGCACACCGAAAAACAAATTCATGCCGCTTCTTATTTTACTCATCGCCATTGGCGTACAGATTTTCTTAACATCAAAAAAAGTCAGCCCGTTTTTGTCGCTTTTGCTGGTGTCGGTGCTAACGGGTTTTTTAATGGGCATGCAGCCCGCCGACATTCTTCTTTCCATTGAAAAAGGCGTGGGCAGTACGCTTGGCGGACTGGCGCTGATTCTTTGTCTTGGTGCAGTATTGGGAAAGATTTTAGAGATCAGCGGTGCGGCCGAACAAATCTCCGTTTCACTCATTCGCCGCTTTGGCGAAAAAAATATTCAATGGGCGGTTCTCACCACCGGCTTTCTTGTGGGTATTCCGCTTTACTACAATGCCGGCTTTGTTATTCTTGTTCCGCTGGTGTTTACGCTTGCCCGCAACACGGGTCTTTCACTCTTGTACATTGCCATTCCCATGGCGGCATCACTGTCAGCCACGCATTGTTTTTTACCGCCGCATCCGGGTCCTGCTGTGCTCATTAACGCCTTTGGCGCCAACACGGGTAAAACCTTGCTTTATGGTTTAATTATGACGGTGCCTACCGTGATTGTTGCCGGCCCATTGCTGGGAAAATTGTTACGAAACGTAAAAGCAAAAGCCAATGAAACAGCTGTGCTGAACGAACCACCGCAAGCAAGGCAACTGCCACCGGCATTGCCCAGTTTTCTTATTGCGTTATTGCCTGTTTTACTGATCACGCTGTCGGTAATTGCCAGCCAGTTTTTCCCCGAAGGAAACGGCCTGCGAAACGTATTTGTATTTATTGGTAATTCCACTGTGGCGCTGCTGGTTTCCGTGTTGTTAGCTGGCTGGTATTTTGGTTTGCGGCGTGGCCACAAAATGACCACCGTCATGGACTGGCTGAACAAAGGCATCTCCGGCATTGCCGTCATCCTGTTCATCATTACCGCAGGTGGTGTGCTGAAGCAGATACTTATCGACAGCGGAAGCGGCGCTTACATTGCTTCGTACAGCAGTCAATGGCAATTGCATCCGCTGGTTTTTGGCTGGGTGATTACGGCTTTGCTGCGTGTCACCGTAGGTTCGGCAACAGTTGCCGGTATTACAGCTGCCGGCGTGGTAGCACCACTGGTGGCCAGTGGTGTTGTTTCTCCCGAATTAATGGTGCTGGCTGTTGGTGCCGGCAGCGTGTTTGGCTCGCACATCAACGATTCGGGATTCTGGATGTTCAAGGAATTTTTCGGGTTGACACTGAAGCAAACTTTTGCTTCGTGGACCGTGATGGAAACAGCCATCTCCATTATTGGACTGGCCATGGTGCTCCTGATCAATGCGTTTATCTAGGCATTCTTACAAAGGGCCATGCAACAATAAAATCGCTACGCAGATGAGAGGATAAAAATTATTCTTTCTTCCCTTACAAAGCAGTAGTCAACTGCAGGGCTTCTCTTGTAAATGTTCCGTTTAGTTTCCGCATGATGCGAAGCGGGTTGTCGTCCTTAAGTGCAACAGGCAGAAGTGAAGGCGGGAAATCCTGGTAACAAACCGGGCGAAGAAAACGCTTAATGGCTTCTGTTCCTACCGATGTAAAGTGTGCAAATGTTGTCGCCGGGAACGGGCCGCCGTGCATCATGGCATGCGAAACTTCCACGCCGGTAGGCACACCGTTGCAAATCATTCTTCCTACTTTTTGTACCAAAACCTCGATACTGCTTCGAAACCGTTCCATGTCTTCCGCTGTTCCCATAACGGTTCCCGTGAGCTGCCCGTGAAGAGATTGTAAAGCGCCGTTCAATGTGTTTTCATCTTTACACACCACTACCAGCGAGGACGGGCCAAACACTTCGTTTTGCAATGCCTTGTTGTTGACAAAAGTGGCGGCAGTTGTTTGTGCCAACAAAGCGCTTCCCTTGAAATCAGCATTGCCATCAGTAGCTTGCAATACGGCTGTTACGCCGTCTTCCGCTAATAGCTGCTGACCGCCTTTGTGATAGGCAGAGCAGATTGTTTCATTCAGCATGGTGGCCGGTTGTACCTGTTGCAGCGCCGCAGCCAGTTTTTGAATAAAAGCATCCGTGTTCTCGTCCTGCAAAACAAACAGCAGCCCGGGATTGGTGCAAAATTGCCCAACACCAAGGGTGATGGAAGCCGCTAATTGCGTAGCAAGTTTTTCAATGTCCTGCGCCAGCTTTCCGGGCAGTACCAGCAACGGGTTAATGCTGCTCATTTCGGCATAAACAGGAATGGGTTCTTCCCGCTCGTTGACCGCTGCTTTCATCAACGCTATGCCGGCACGGAACGAACCGGTAAAACCAACCGCTTTTACCTGCGGGTGTTTTGCCAGTTGTTGTCCCACCGTTGAACCTTCGCCAACAAGCGATGAAAAAACACCGTCGGGCATGCCGGTTTTTTGAGCCGCGTTTATAATGGCTGTCGCTACCATTTCGTTGGTGCCAAGGTGCGAACTGTGTGCTTTCACAATCACCGGGCAACCGGCTGCGAGTGCGGAAGCTGTATCGCCACCAGCTGTGGAAAAAGCCAACGGAAAATTGCTGGCCGCAAAGACGGCAACAGGACCAATAGGTTGCAACATGCGCCGCAAATCGGGTCGCGGAAGCGGGGTCCGATCCGGCAGCGCCGTGTCAATGATGGCTTCTACAAATGACCCTTCCCGCAAC
>DATKHJ010000310.1:0-2766 GCA_035510335.1 Flavisolibacter sp.
ACTTAAGCCAATGCCATAAAGGAAATAAAGCAGCAGGGTCATTTCCAGCACGCTGATCCAGTTCACCTTTCGTTGCACATACGCATTTTGCAGCCCTGTTGTATCAGCCTTTGGCGTACGAACAAACGGAGATTGCATGCCCAAGAATCCCTGCAAAACAGCCACGGTATTTTGTACCGACATCGCTAAGTAAATCACTACAAAAACAGGGTAGTTCAGTAAAAAAGAAATCACTTTTCGCGGCCGATCTTCAGCACTTGCATAGTAGAGATAAGCAAGTGCGGCAAGATTGATAACGCCAATGGCGGTTAAGTTTGTAAGCGGGATAAATTCTTCGTAAGCAATGCGCAACTGCAACATGGGAACGGTAAGCACGGCGTTTACAAACAGGCAAACAAAGGTGAAGCTGCCCAGCAAATGCGCCACGCCATGAAGCTTTTTTGAAAACGGCAGGTGCATGTACCAAACGCGGTGCAAGGTTTTTTTCGCAATCTGTGCAATGCCTTTCGTCCAGCGGAACTGCTGTATTTTAAATGCCTCTACTACGGCCGGCAATTGTGCCGGAACAATCACCTCTTTGTCGAAAATAATTTTCCAGCCCTTGAGCTGTGCACGGTACGAAAGGTCGAGGTCTTCGCTTAAAACCGTTCCGTCCCAGCCACCGGCATCAACAATGCATTGCTTGCGCCAGATGCCTGCAGTGCCGCAGAAGTTAATGAAATAGCCTGCTTTAAAACGGCCTTCCTGTTCAACACCAAAGTGCATATCCAGCAAGTAGGTTTGTATGCGGGTTAAGAAGTTTTGTTCGCGGTTCAGGTGCCCCCAGCGGGCTTGCGCCAATCCAACGTTTTTATCATCAAAATAGGGAAGAAGCAGGTGAAGAAAATTTTGGGGCGGACGAAAATCTGCATCAAAGATGGCAACCAGGTCGCCTTTACAAAATGTAAGACCATGTTGCAAGGCACCGGCTTTAAAGCCTTGCCGGTTTGTTCGTCGCACAACGGAAATGTCGTAACCCTGCTGCTTTAATTCTGCAGCAACGCTATCTACAATGGTTGTTGTATCATCGGTGGAATCATCCAGCACCTGGATTTCATAACGGTCTTTTGGATAGTCGAGTCCGGCCAGTGAACGCAGCAAGCCTTCAATCACAAACCGTTCGTTGTAAACAGGCACCTGTACCGAAACAAAGGGAAGAGAGGAAAGCGTCTGGCGGGCCTTGTTTTTTTGCCTGCGGGAATGCCAGAGCAAATGCAGTTGAATGAAGGCCGTCATTAACAACCAAAGAATCGTCAGCACATAAATTCCATACAACACGTACCCAATCGCCTTCATTACCTCTCCGTTTATGTTCAAAAGCAGAAGTGTTGTGTTTGTTTGCACACTGAGCTTCTGTTTGTTCTATCAAACGAAATAACGCAATTCACTTGCCAGAGGGTGTACGAAGTCAAAAGCCTTCCTTCAATTGTCAGACTTCGTTTGTGGAAGCGTTATATGTTTCACTTGTTATAAGCATAAAACGCAAAACAGATATTCCATTTCTTCAAGAAATGGAATATCTAGTCAGCGATCCGTCAAAAAGAAGTTTGAATTCATAAAAGAAAGAAAGAAAGGAGAAACAAATGATTTTATAACCGGCACAACCGACTGATCAATGAACTGTGTTGCGGAAATTCTTTACTTAATTGAGCAACCCCGGCCATCTCGAAATCGGCAAAATCAAAGCCCGGCGAAACAGTGCAACCTACCAAGGAGAACTCAGTACCGACTTCCGGCTCCGAGGCGAACCAGCAACCGGCAGGAACAACAGCCTGGAAAACTTCACCCTCATCAAGCTTTGCACCTAGTCGAATGAATGAATAATTTCCCTCTGCATCAATCACATGAATACGCAGACCGCCGCCTGCATAAAAATGCCAGCCTTCATCGCTTTTAATGCGGTGGAATGCAGAAAACTCGCCTTTGCGCAACAGGAAGTAAATTGCAGTAGAGAAGGAACGTTCACCGCCAAACCGCTGCGGCAAACAGTGAGCATCCATGCCTTCATTTGAACGATAGGTTTCTTTGTAAAAGCCACCTTCGGGGTGGGGAAGAAGTTGTAGCTGGTTAACCAGGTATTCTGCGTTCACAAGTATTTTCTTTCGAAACTACGGGAACAGCGGCGATGAAAGAAAAGATAAAAGGCCAGGTAAAGTGGCTCTTCACCTGGCGAGATAAATTTAGCAGCGTAGCGAAATGCTTAATACCTGCGGCCTGAAACTGCCCGTCGCAACAAAGCCATAATCAGTGTAAAAAGGGCAGAGCCGATAATTGCCCACATAATCGGGAACGATTTTCCTTCAATGTTCACAGCAAAAATTTCCGGCAGTCCTAGTTTGCCGGCTACCCACATGCCCAGCCAGGCGCCAATAAAGCCAACAACAATAGAAACAAGACAGCCGCCCAAATCGTAACCTGCCAGCGACTGACCAATAGATCCGCAGATAGCTGCAATAACGAGCAAAACCAAAAAGCCAACAAGTGTCATAAAAACTGTTTTATTGAATGAAGTATTCTTCGCCGGCTTCACCGGTTGCAAATCTCATTCCCGCACCACAACAGCGGCAAATGGTTTATGCCACCGTAAAATGATATATTAGGGAAACCAAAACTTTTTGTATGCCTGCTCCGCAAAATTTTCAAACCATTTCCGCACAAGGCCATGGCTTTTGTGTTTTTCCCGATGCCCGGATCTTTGATGCACCCAACGGCAAATCAATTCAACAT
>DATKHJ010000311.1:0-7205 GCA_035510335.1 Flavisolibacter sp.
TCACCGGGGTTAAGAAAGATATAGGCCGGGAATATCCTGGGTCTGAACTTGCCTTCGTTCTGCCGGATGACGTATCCACCCCGAACGGTGTCGTTGTAGCGGTAAAACCGCGTGGTATCGGCCGTAAACTCCGGCAACACGGTAACATTGCCCACATAGTAACGGGTAATGCGGGTAGAATCGGGATTTTCCCGCAGGCGGAACTCCACATCCGCCACCGGCCTTGCTCTTCGTTCGGCCAGCCGTTGTAATAATTCTGCCTGTTCAAGCGGGTCAAGGGTAGGACGAAGTAATTCAATGCCCACTGTGTCCCACAAAACAAGCAATTCTTCTTCCGAAAAGCGGAGGTAACCGTTGTTGCGGTAAATATTGGCCAGCCGGTCTCGTTCTGCCGCCAGCGAATATTTAGAAAACGGATCGCCTTTTTTTATAAGTGAGCCGCTTAAATTTTCCAGTGTAATTTTTTGAATTGTATCGCGGTTGCGGCTTTCTCTCGCAGTGGATACCGAATCGGTATTCAGCCGGTGTGAAATCGAGTCAAGGCGTGTAGGAATTCCGGGAACAACAAAAAAATCGAGATAAGTGCGAAACTGGCGGCCGCTCTTCGCCGTGTCAATACGCACTTCGTAGCGAATGCTGTCGCGGTAATAACCCAGCGAGTTCAAATAATCTTCCATGAACTGCATGGATTTACTGGCGTTCAGGCTGTCAAATACGGTGGGCTTTTCAACAACCTCGTAAAAAAAACGCGGAATAAAAGGAAGGAAAGGGACCAGCGCCGGTTTTTCAAATCCTGCAAACTTGGCCACAGCCCGCACTTTAATGCTGTCGTGCAGTTGGTCCATTAAACGAAGTTCAAGCTCTTTGCGTTCTTCGTCTTTCAAATCGCCGCTTACATGTACATTCGTCGCGTAGATAAACGGCCTGTTGGCAGGAACGTTTTTTACAACTGTACAGGCAGAGAAGAATAGAAGCAGAAAAACAAGACCATATATTTTAAAACATGCCTTCGGTACAGCCATACGCAAATGCTCGTCTATGCTCAGTAAAAAAGTGCTCAAAGATATTCAAAGTTTAGGCCTTAAAAAGCACCGCGAAGAAACCGGCTTATTCGTTGCCGAAGGACCCAAGATTGTAGATGAACTGCTGCAATTGATTCCCGGCCAACTAGAAGCCGTTTATGCAACGGAAGAATGGGAGGGAAGTGACAGTGAGAAGATCACCCGCATTTCGCCTGCCGAACTGGAAAGGATCTCGCAACTGAAAACGCCCAACCAGGTGCTGGCGGTGGTAAAACAGTGGGAGAGCATTGCGCCAACAGCAGAAGGCTTTCTTCTTTACCTCGATACCATACAGGACCCTGGAAATTTTGGCACCATCATTCGCACGGCCGATTGGTTTGGCGTGAAGAACATTGTTTGCAGTGCCGGCTGCGCCGATTTTTACAATCCGAAAGTTGTACAAGCCACCATGGCCAGCATTGCCCGGGTAAACGTTTATTACGATGAAGAGGCCAGCTGGCTGGCAGCTCAATCATTACCACGTTTTGCAGCTTCCCTGCATGGCCAACCGCTTGACGGCTTCGCAAAAATCAGCGAAGGCATTTTGATCATCGGGAACGAATCAAAGGGCATCCGCAAAGAATATCTGCAGCTGGCGGAAGAAAAGATTACCATTCCGCGCCGCGGCGATGCTGAATCACTGAACGCGGCCGTAGCCACCGGCATTCTCTTATCTCACCTGGTGAAATAATTTGCTGCAGCTCTAACGAAAATGAATGGCCTTGATGGGTTGAATTTTTCGCACCAAAAGGGAAGGAATCAACAGGATCAGTACGGAGATGAGCAACGTGCCGCCGCATACAACTCCCACCTGCCACCATTCTATTTCTACCGTTGCCGTTTCCATAAAATATGCTTCTTCTTTCAGCCGCACAAAGCCGGTTTTCATTTGAAGAAAAAGAAGTGCCAGGGCAAACAAAGTACCCGCTACAATTCCCGAAAAAGTAATAATGCCCGACTGGAAGAGAAATATCTTTTGGATGGTCCAATCGGAAGCGCCTAATGCTTTTAAAACGCCAATCATTCGCACCCGTTCCAGCACTAAAATAATTAAACAGGTAATCAGGTTAATGGCGGCAATCACCACCATAATCGTAATCAGGATAAACTGGTTGGTATCCTGTACCTGTAGCCAATCAAAAATATTCGGGTAAAGTTCTTTGGCCGTTTTTGTATCCCACCCAAGCGGAAAGTTTGCATTGCGGTAGATGCCATTGCTAACCGCACCCATTTGATCCGGGTCTTTTAAAAAGATTTCGTAACCACCAATTTCGTTTTCATCCCATCCATTTAATCGCCGGATTAATTTCAAATCGCCAATGGCAAAATGCCGGTCGTATTCTTCAATGCTTGTTTTGTAAAGGCCAACGATGGTGAGTTTATCGGGCCGCAGTCTGCCGTCAGGCTGTACAAAATAAATCAGCACACGGTCGTTTAATTTTAACTGCAGGCGTTCCGCGGTGTAGGTAGAAATAATAATCTCACGGGCATAGGTGCTGTCGTTGTGCGTTATCCAGCGGCTTCCGGGCTGAAGAAAAGGCCGCATGTGATCATAGTTATAGCTGCTGTCAAATCCTTTGAGCAGCACGCCTTCCATTTCTTCGGTTGTTTTTAAAATCGCCGACCTTGTGGCAAAGGGGTAGATGGATCTTACTTCGCTGTTGGCTTGAATTGTTTTTACCAGTGCGATGTTGTGTACAATGGGCTCTTCTTCGCTGATGTTTGATTTGCCGGGTTGCAGGTAGCTGATGCGGATGTGTCCCCAAAACGAAAACACTTTTTCGCTGACGGTTTTTTGAAAACCGTTGACGACTGAAAGTGTAATAATCATGACGGAAACACTGATCACCGTTGCCAGGATTGACAACCGGATAATAAACCGCGAAAACGATTTTTGCTGGTTAAAGGCAATGCGCCGGGCAATGAAAGAAGCAATGTTCACAATAAAAGGTTATAGTCCGCCGATTATAACAAACCAATGCCTGTTTCTCAGCGTCCTTATTTCATCAAAAATAAAACCAGGCATTTAAAAACTTTATTTTTACTGATGCGACAATTGTGCTATTTACTTGTTCTGCTGGCTGTTGCCAATTTTGCCGCTGCGCAAACCACGGTTTATAATCCTTCCATTAAGTCGGTAAAATTGTTTAAAGCCGGCGACCAGACTTCGTTTCCGGTTCTCATGCTAAACAGCAGCGACTTGCTGCAACTGGAATTTGACGAACTGGGCACAGATGTCAAAAATTATTATTTCTCTTTCCAGTTGTGCAATGCTGATTGGTCGCCAAGCGTGTTAACCACGTTTGATTATGTAAAAGGATTTCAGTCCACCCGCATTACCACCTATCGCAATTCATCGCTGGCCACTACAAAATATGTGCATTACCAGGCAAGCATTCCTGACAGAAACAGCGCACCATCAAGGTCGGGCAATTACCTGCTGCGTGTTTTTTTAAATAACGACACCACGCAAATGGCCTTCACCAAACGGTTTGTTGTGGTGAACACTATGTCGCAGATTTCCACGCAAGTGCAGCAGCCGTTTAATGCTACACTTTTTCGTACTGGGCAGAAATTGCAGATTGGCGTGCAGGCCGATCGCCGCATTAACGTGATGGGTCCTTCTGATCTAAAACTGGTGGTGCTGCAAAACCAGAACTGGCAAACATCGCTGCTGTTAGATCGCCCCACGATTTACCGGGCAAACTATTTTGAATACAGCGACGAAGCCATTACCGGCATGGTTGGACTAAAAGAATTTCGTTGGCTTGATATGCGCAGCTTGCGGCTGATCAGCGACCGCATGCAACGGCTGGACAACAAAGGCGACACAGTGCATGTGTACATGAAACCCGAAACGAGCCGCAACGGGCAGAACTATACTTTTTTCCGTGATTTAAACGGCAGCTACACCATTGAAACTTACGAAAGCATTAACCCGTTCTGGCAGGGCGATTATGCGCTGACGCATTTCAAATATTTTCCGCCCAACAACCAGGAGCTGGCCGGCAACGATTTGTTTATTGTGGGCGAAATGACCAACTGGGGCACCGATACATCGGGACTGATGCACTTCAATGCCGAATCCGGCGCCTATGAAAAAACGCTTCTACTAAAACAAGGCTATTATAATTACATGTATGGAACCCGCAGCTATCGCGGTGGTCCGTTTGATTTCAGCCAAACCGAAGGCAACCACTGGAGCACGGAAAACAATTACATCGTGCTTGTTTATTACCGTCCATTTGGCGGCAGGGCCGATGAGTGCATTGGCTTTACCAGTTTGAATTCAATGTTTAATCGACAGTAGGGCTAAGAGTAAAAAGAGGAGAGAGCAATTTGTACAGCATCTCTTTTTCTTCCTTTTATCTCTTGAATGTTGTACATGAATGACGGCGGTTGCAAATGGTAGAAAAATTTCTTTCAAAAACTTTTCGCACCTGTACTCTTTTTCTCCTTTAATCTCTTAGTTTTGCACCGGCAGGTCTTACACGGCCAGCTCCTGCTGAACTCCCCCAGGACCGGAAGGTAGCAAGGGTAGGCGGTTGTAGCGGTGCGATGTGAGTAGCCTGCCTTTTTTTATTTCCCGCATTGCGGGATTTTTTATTGCCGCACTTCGCCTTCGTTTCTTCTATATTTGCCTTCAAATTTTCTGCAATGAAGTTTTTCATCGATACAGCCAACTTAGCACAAATCAAAGAAGCACACGAGTTAGGAATTCTGGATGGTGTAACCACCAATCCCTCCTTAATGGCAAAAGAAGGCATCAAAGGACAGGAAGCCATCAACCAGCATTACAAAACCATTTGCGAACTGGTGGACGGCGATATCTCTGCCGAAGTATTGTCAACCGACATGGATACGATCATCGAAGAAGGAAAAAAGCTGGCCGCTATTCATCCCAACATTGTGGTGAAAGTTCCTATGATTAAAGACGGCATTAAAGCCATCAAATGGTTTACCGATAACGGCATTCGCACCAACTGTACGCTGGTGTTTTCTGCCGGACAGGCTATTCTTGCTGCAAAAGCCGGCGCCTCCTACGTTTCGCCATTCATTGGCCGCATTGACGATACCGGTTGGGATGGCATGGAACTGATTGGGCAGATTGCCAATATTTTCTCAATCCAGGGATTTAAAACAGAAATTCTTGCTGCTTCTATCCGCAACTCTAATCACATTGTAAGAGCGGCAGAACTAGGTGCCGATGTTTGTACTTGTCCGCTGGAGTCGATCCTGGGCTTGCTGAAACACCCGTTAACCGACAGCGGTTTGGCCAAGTTCCTGGAAGACGCTAAGAAGATGTAAGATTTTTCTTTTTTGATTTCTGCGGTTTTGAATACTCGTTCAAAACTTCGTTATGTGATTTAAGGGGTTCATCGAAACCCCTTTTTCGTATGTAGATGGTAACTTCTTTCCAGATTTTCGGGTTCTCTCTCAGAACCGCTTTAACAGTGACGGTTTCTTTGGTGTATGCACTGTCAATAAAAAGATCGTTGTTTTCAAAGCGCAGGGCAGAATCGGCCTCCGCGGTGAAGATGATTTCTTTCGACGAAAGGGGCAGCCACGATCCATCTGCCAATTTTCCATCAACATTGATGTAGTTGAAAAATCCTTTTTTCAGACTATCGGTGTACAGATGAAAATAAATGCTGTCAACTTTCTGCGCTGAAGCAAACTTTGCTGCAACAAAAAACAAGAGGAGGAAAACAGTTTTCTTCATCGTCGGAAACCTTTTTACAAAATTGCTTATTCCGGTGCAGAAGAAGTGGTAAAGGAATGCTGTTTAACAGATTCTTTTCCGATAAAATTGGGCTTATTTCTTTTTAAAATCGCCGCGTTTCCACGACTTGATAAACTCCGACCAGGCCGCCGGGTTAAAGATGTTCATGGGCGGCACCTGTCCCTGGTAAACGGCCCTGTTGGCAATGTTGCGGAACTGCATAGAGGCAGCACCGGCACCATCAGATGGGGTTGTTTGCATCAACACACGGCGCTTGGCAACGTCGTTGTTCTGCCGGGCAATTTCAATGTCGTCATCCGGCACTTTTGAATTCACAAAATCTCTTGCAAACTGCTCCGGCGTTGGCCGGGGTTTAATAACCGTGGCAGGCAGGTAAAACGTATCTTCTACCATTAGCTGCACCATGTTATACTGGTTGCCGGTAATATCGGTTGGAATGGTAATGGTCTTTGGTTTGTAGCTAACGTGGGTGAACTCCACCACATCGCCTTTTAACGCTACAATGGAAAACACTCCTTGCATATTGGTGATAGTTCCGCGGTTGGTGCCTTTGATGGAAACACTCACGGCCGGAATACCCACCAGGCTGTCGGCCGTCATCACAATTCCGTACAGTTGTACAACGGAATCTTTGACGGTTTCAAACTGGGCATGCGACTTTTTTATCAGCAACAGGCTGCAGATGAACAGGAGCAGGACGGCTTTCTTCATTCCTTCAAAAATAAAACCTGCAAATTATATCCTCTTACTCAGAAGTTGGATTCGGTTAACTTTGCGCTTTCATTAACAAACAAAAATGACCCAGGAAAACATATTACAAGCGCTGAGTACCGTGCAGGAGCCCGACCTGAAAAAAGATTTGGTTACGCTGAACATGGTAAGAGATATTGAAATTAAAGACAACAACGTTTCGTTCACTGTTGTACTAACCACACCGGCCTGTCCGCTGAAAGCCGTAATTGAAAAAGATTGCATTAATGCTGTTCAAACGGCGATTAGCAAGGAAATAAATGTGACCGTAAATTTTACATCCAGCACAACAACCGTTCGTGCCGATAAAAGCAGCGTGTTGCCCGGCGTAAAAAATATTATTGCCGTCGTGAGCGGAAAAGGCGGCGTAGGCAAAAGCACTGTATCGGCCAACCTTGCCCTGGCGTTGGCAAATGGCGGCGCATCTGTTGGACTTTTGGATGCTGATATTTATGGCCCAAGTGTTCCTATTATGTTTGGTGTTCGCGGCGAACGTCCACTAATGACTGAAAAGAGCGGCAAGGCGATGATTGTTCCACTGGAACGTTTTGGAATAAAACTGTTGAGCATTGGACTGTTGGTAGATGAAAAAGACGCTGTTGTTTGGCGCGGACCAATGGCCAGCAGCGCCATTCGCCAGTTTATTACCG
>DATKHJ010000312.1:0-12948 GCA_035510335.1 Flavisolibacter sp.
TTTAACTTGTATAAGAGATTGATTGCAGGTGATGATGTTTAACGGTTCCGGGTAGTATCTTTTTCTTACGATTAAATTGCTTCTTTATGAAAAACTGCTTTGTCAGCCGCCACACTTCCGGTTCTTTCTATTACAACTTCCACTGTTTTTATCCTTCGTTATTATCTCCGGTTTAAAAACGCTAAAAATTCTTTTCTGTATCCTGCGAGCAGTACCCTGTGAGGTTTTGTAACTAATTCCCTCAAATAAATTCTGCTGCATGAAAAAAATTGGCTTACTCATTCTGCTGTTTTTGAGCCTGACTGCTATTGCCTGGAGCCAGTCGAGGCAAATCAAAGGCAAAGTGGTTGACAAAAGTTCCGGCGCTCCTCTCGCCGATGTTTCCGTTGTTGTAAAAAGCACCAATGCGGGCACGCTAACCGATGCAAATGGAAATTTTACACTCTCTGTTTCAAGAAGCGGTAAGATTGACCTGGAGGTTAGCCTTGTCAGTTACGGTACGCAATTAATTACGGTAAACGGAACAGAAGAGGTGACCGTTACAATGGATAAAGACATGAAGTCCATGAACGAAATTGTTGTAGTGGGCTATGGGTCTGTTCGCAAACGCGACCTCACCGGCGCAATTGCTTCCATCAAAGGCGATGAAGTAAAAAAAGTGCCTGCCGGGAATGTGCTGGAAAGTGTACAGGGAAAAGTTGCCGGTGTGGACATTGTTCGTACCAACGGTGGCGCCGGTGCAAGGCCCAATGTTACCATCCGGGGCAATCGCTCCATTAATGCGGCCAATAGTCCGTTGTACATTGTTGATGGAATTCAGTATGACAATTTCCAGGACATCAACTCCAATGATATTGAGTCCATGGAAGTGTTGAAAGATGCGTCGTCAACGGCGATCTATGGTTCCCGCGGTGCCAATGGTGTGGTCATCATCACCACGAAAAAAGGAAGTGCCGGAAAAGCCCGCATCAACGCCAATGCCTATTACGGCGTTTCCGATGTAGCCGGGTATCCGCGGCCAATGACAGGACCTGAATACGCGGAGCTAAAGCGACAGGCTTATCGCACCATCGGCACGTGGAATTCACCGACGGATGATTCAAAAGTGTTTACAAGCCCTGCCGATTTAGCGGCGGTTCGCAACGGAATATCAACCTATTGGCCGGGTTTCATTTTGCAGAAAGGCCGCCAGCAGGATTACGGCGTTGGCGTCTCTGCCGGCAGTGAAAAAACCAAAGTGTATTTTTCCTTTGATTTCTTTCGGGAAGAAGGATTGCTGAACAACGATTTTTCCAACCGCTACACGGTACGGTTGAATATTGACCAAGCCCTTGGCAACAGCTTTAAAGTAGGGCTGCTTAGCCAGTTAACAAATTTCGACCAGAACCTGCGGCAGGATGGCATTCTCAATGTATCCAACAAAGTCATTCCCATTTTTACACCGTATAATGCAGATGGGTCATTGGCAAAATATCCCGGCAATGCCAACCAGATAAACCCAATGTTACAGGAAGAAGAAGGGGCGTACATCAACAAATTTGACATTACCCGCATCCTGTCAACTGCTTATGCCGAATGGAAGCCTTTCAATGGATTGATGATTCGTTCCAATCTTGGTGTCACCAATTCAAGCTCGCAAAACGGAAGCTTTGAAGATGCCAATACCATTAGCAGGGCCTTATCTACCGGGTCTATTTCAAGAATAAACAACACAAAGGATTTCAACATCACCTGGGAAAATATTATCAGCTACCAAAAGCGGTTTACCGATCACAACCTGGAGTTAACCGGTGTAACCAGTTACCTGCTGAACCGTACGGAAAATGCAACGGCTTCTGCCACCGGGCAACTGCTGGCCAGCCAGTCGTTTTACGCTTTGCAAAACAATCCATCTAACATCAGCGTTTCCAGCCGTTATGTAAAGAGTACGTTGATGTCCGGCGCCTTCCGCATCAATTACGGCTTCAAAGGCAAATACCTGTTAACGCTAACCGGCCGTGCCGATGGCGCTTCGCAACTGGCCAAACAAAACCGTTGGTCTTTCTTTCCATCGGCCGCTGCTGCCTGGCGCATTGGCGATGAAAATTTCCTGCGTAGCCAAACGCTTTTTACCGATATAAAACTGCGAGCCAGTTACGGCGTTGCCGGTAACTCCGCCGTGCAGCCTTATGGCACGCAAAGCGGATTATTGCTGGTACCTTTTTCATGGAATGATGTGAGTGCACTGGCCTATGCGTTGCATCCGCAAACAGGCAATCCTAATTTGAGCTGGGAGCTGACAAGCACCTTGAATGCAGGCCTCGATTTTTCGGTGCTTCGCAACCGCATAACGGCATCGGTTGATTATTACGATTCAAAAACCAAAGACCTGCTGTTGTTAAGAAGACTTCCTTCAACGTCCGGCGTGCAATCGATTCTGCAGAATATCGGCAGAACAAGAAATACGGGTTTTGAAATTTCGCTTCGCACATCCAATATTGAATCGTCCAATTTTCGTTTGTCTTCCTTAATTACCTACACAAAAAATAAAGAGCGGATTGAAGAACTGGTAGGCAAGCAAAACGACATTGGCAACCGTTGGTTTATTGGTTATCCGATTGATTCGTATTACGATTACGAAAAGCTTGGCATCTGGCAAACAGGCGACTCTTCTCATGCCCGTGGCTTTGGTTACAAGCCCGGCGAAATTCGGGTGAAAGATCAGAACGGCGATGGAAAGATTACCGCGGCGGATGACCGAATGGTTGTAGGCTCAAATGTGCCGCGTTACAGTTTTGGTTTCAGCAACGATTTCAACTTTCGCAACTTCGATTTGAATATTTATGTATTCGGCCGCATCGGGCACATGTTTGTTTCCGACTATGCCAACAAGTTTGAACCGAATGCCATTGAAAACAGTGCAAGAGTTGATTATTGGACGCCGGAAAATCCAACAAATGATTATCCTCGTCCAAACGCAAATATTTCCCGTGCGGCCATGCCTTTTGCAACCACGCTGGGTTACAAGGATGGATCGTTTGTAAAGATCCGCAACATTACGCTTGGCTACACTTTGCCAGGTTCCGTTGCAAAAAGAATTGGGCTGAACGGCGTCCGGTTTTACGTCAGTGCCAAGAACTATTTTGTTTTCTCCAAAGTGAAAGATTACGATCCTGAAGGCAGTGGCTCCTTTGAGCGTCCGTTGCAGAAACTCATTGTTGGCGGATTGAATTTCAATTTCTAAACATGCAAGCTTTCACTCAATCAAAAGAAATTTTTATGAAAAAAAGATCACTTCAAATATTATTCTTGCTGGCTGGATGCATTGGTTGCTTTTCTGCCTGCAAAAAAGAACTGCAGGAATATAACCCCAGCGGATTGACTGCCGAAACATTGTACACGAAAGCCGCCGGTTTTGAAACGCTGGTGAACGCCGCTTACAGCTTTACCCGGTTTTGGTATGGAAAAGAAGAAGGGTATAGCGTTACGGAAATGGGCACCGACATCTGGACAAACGGCACTGGTGATGTGTACCCGCAACTTTCAACCTACAATAATTTGCAGGGAAACAACACGAATGCGTTGGACTTGTTATGGAACAATTCGTACGCGGCCATCAATTTATGCAATCAGGGAATTGTAAGCGTTGGTGCTGTCACAGATTATTCTGCGCAGCAAAAACTTACAAGAGAAGCCGAGCTGCGTTTTTTGCGGGCCTTTTATTACTGGCACATTGTTGAACTATGGGGCGGGGTGCATTTTTCTACGGAGCCTACTGCGGGTGTGGTAACCACGGCCAACAAAACACCGGTGGAAACAATCTACGGTCAGATTTTTAATGATCTGCGGTTTGCTGTTACCAACCTGCCAGCAACGGCACCCGAATACGGTCGTGCTACGCAACTGGTTGCCAAAGCTTTCCTGGCAAGAGTTTACCTGACAAGAGGAATGAACAACGAAGCGATTGCAATGGCAAATGATGTGATTAAAAATCCAGCCTATAGTTTACAACCCCGGTATGCCGATTTATGGAACATGGGTAACCTGAAAAACAAGGAAGTGATTTGGGCCGTGGACTATTCAACCAACCTTGCGTTGAACGACATTTCCACCAATGCGTTTCCTTATGGGCATTCCCGCGGATCAAACAATGGCCACTTGCTGTTTCTGATGGTGTATGACCAGGTGAACAATACGATTCTAACCCGTGATATTCCCAATGGCCGGCCCTTCAACCGTTACATGCCCACACTGGCTTTTCTAAATCTTTTTGATGAAGCAAATGATTCGCGGTACGATGGTTCGTTCCAGACGGTTTGGTATGTAAACAAAGCAGGAACCGTTAACGGCGTTCCGTTTGTCGTTGGCGATACAGCGGCTTATACCGCCAAAACGGTGATTCCGGCCGCAGTGATGAACAGCAAAAAGTACACAACGTATGATGTGTCGAAAACATACGGTAATAATGGCGTTCCAATTCAACGCAGGTTTTACCCGTCGTTAAAGAAGTTTAAAGATTCAACCCGCACTTCGTTTAACGAAGCGCAAAGTGCCAGGGATGCATTTATGATACGCCTTGCGGAAATGCACCTGATTGCTGCTGAAGCAGAACTGAAAATCGGTAAGCTCGATTCCGCTGCGTATTACCTGAACATCATTCGCACAAGGGCGGCATGGCCAGGCCGAACGGCCAATATGCAGGTAACACCGGCCCAGGTAACTATTGATTTTATTTTAGATGAAAGAGCCAGGGAGCTTGCCGGCGAACAACTACGCTGGTTTGATTTAAAGCGTACCAACAAATTAGTCGATCGGGTAAAAGCAATGAATCCTGATGGCGCCCCGTATGTGCAATCGCATCACCTTGTGCGGCCAATACCGCAAAGCCAGATTGATGCCGTGTCAAATAAAAAAGAGTTTACACAGAATAACGGGTATCAATAAAAGATTTCCTTTTTCATAGTATAAAGAAAGCCGGGCAATATTGCCCGGCTTATCTGTTTCATTGGCAGAATCAATTGCTATTTGTTAAGCCATTATTAACAAAAGGGCTGCTGTATCGCTGTCTTTTTGGATTGGTTGTCGTTCATTACATCTGCTGAAACCATTGCCAGTACTGGTTTTTGTAAGTTTGTATTCCGTTTTGGTATGGGAGATTAGGGACAATCTTGTTTTCTCTTTCCGTTTTATAGTCCGCTATTTTTGTTCTCGAAATAGCAACTGCTGTTTCCTGATTTAAATCCGCTATCGCTGCTTGCCCTAACGATTGTTTGTGAAAAGTAAAAACGTATAAAACAAACAAAATGGAAAAGCAAATGAAAACCCAAGTATCGAAAGCCCGTTTCGCAATTCTTAAACTGGCTATGATCTGCCTCTTGCTCGTTAACACAGCTGCCGTTCTGCAGGCACAACCCAAGTCAAACAATCCAAAGGCTGAAATCAAATACGTTGGTGTAGTTGAAGACAAATATGTTTTCGAAGTGGTGTATCCAAACGACCCGCAAAACGTATTCTCCCTGGAGATTAAAGACGAACAAGGCTTCCAGTTCTACTTTGGCAAATTCAAGCAAAAAAGCTTCAAAAAGCAATATGCCATCGACAAGTATGAAGTGAATAACGGCTCTATCACTTTCGTGTTGGCTACGCCGGGCGGTGTTCAAAAACAATCGTTCGACATCAACTCTACTACCCGCACAATCGACGAAGTAAGCGTAGTAAAGCTGTAAAAAAGACGTTCTTCCAGCCATGCGTCTCCTGTACAAGGATGTTGTCCAACCGACAGGAGAGCATGGCCAGGGCAGAACAAATCCACTTTCTTTCTTGATCTGCGCAGCGCACTAATTTCTTTGCCTAATATTACGCATGCAACCCATCAAAACCGCTCTTCTTTCTTATGGCATGTCGGGACGCATTTTTCATGCGCCGTTCCTGCTTGTCAATCCGCGCTTCGAGTTTACGGCTGTTTGGGAACGAAGCAAAAATCTTGCGCAGGAACGCTATCCCGGTGTCTCCACTTACCGCAGTTTGGAGGAACTTCTTTCCGATGAACAGGTAGAATTGGTGATTGTAAACACTCCCAACTTTACACACTACGAGTACACGAAGAAAGCCCTGCTCGCCGGCAAGCATGTCATTGTTGAAAAACCATTTGTGGTAACAGCGGCAGAAGGCGAGGAGTTGATCGCAATCGCAAAGGAAAAGAACGTCTTGCTTTCGGTGTACCAGAATCGCCGGTTCGACAGCGATTACAGAACGATCAAGCGCATTGTGGAAGAAGGTTGGCTCGGTGAAATTGTAGAAGCGGAGTTTCATTTCGATCGCTACAAAGAAGAGATCAGCGCTAAGTCTCATAAGGAAACTCCAGGCCCTGGTACCGGTGCTTTGTACGATCTTGGTTCGCACATTCTCGACCAGGCATTGCAACTGTTTGGTATGCCGAAAGCCGTGTTTGCCGATATCTGTATCATGCGTCCGGTTTCGCAGGTGGACGATTACTTCGAACTCCTTTTGTATTATACCAATCTCCGGGTACGGCTGCATTCGAGTTACCTTGTTCGTGAACCACTACCTGGTTATATCCTGCACGGCACCAAGGGTTCTTTTCTCAAACACAAAACCAATGTGCAGGAAGAAGCGTTGGACAAAAACATTCTTCCGGAAACGGAAAACTGGGGCGTGGAGCCGGAAGACCAGAAAGGTTTTCTGCACACGGAAAAAGACGGGCAGGTACTCAAACAATACATTCCTTCAGAAAAGGGAAACTACAACGACTACTTTACGGCAATTGCTGCTGCCATTCGGGAAGGTGCACCCAACCCGGTGACGGGTGAAGATGGTTTGAAGGTCATTCAAATTATCGAGGCTGCATATGAAAGCTCCCAACAGAAGCGGGTTGTTACGCTTTAGTGAAAGTGGCTTTTGGCTACTTGCTGCGGAGCGCTTTGATTTATCTCCGGCGAAGGGTATATTAGCGGCTGCTAGCAAATGGAACCGCGCAAACACCTTTATATAGACGGCCTTCGTGGCATCGCTATTCTTTTAGTGCTCCTGGTGCACAACCGTTTTTTGGTTGCGGGTGCCGAATATTTTTCACCGAATGTTTTAGAGGTTGTTGAAAGCGGTCAATACGGCGTGCAACTGTTTTTCGTGGTAAGCGCCTATACCCTGATGGCGTCTTTTTATAGCCGTAGTGGGGAGCCATCTCAGACCCGCAATTTCTTTATCCGCCGGTTCTTTCGTATTGCCCCAATGTATTATCTCGCCATTGTGTATTTCACATTTCAGAATTTTGTTGGATTTGAAACAATAGCCAACGGTAGTATGTTGGCGAAGATTCCTGGCGGACGGTTATTTTCAAACATTTTCTTCCTGAACGGTTTCAATCCCTACTGGATCAACAATTATGTTCCGGGAGGATGGTCTATTGCCATTGAGATGACCTTTTACCTGCTGCTTCCATTGCTATGCCGAGTTATTAAAAATGCGAATGCTGCCTTGGTGCTGTTTGCTGTATCAACACTGTTTGCCACGCTATTGGAGCAATTGCTTCACCACACATTCCTGCACAATAACGAATATCTTTTTTACTATTTCCCGAACCAACTGCCTGTATTTAGCCTGGGTATATTTGCCTATTTCGTTGTGCGGGATGGCTTGCCGACACTTCCATTAAGAACAGTCGCCTTACTGGGCTTCATGGTATTGGTTTATAGTTTTGCTGCCTTTAGCAAGCATATCAGCCTTAGCATTGGCTATGCAATTTTTTTAATTCTTCTTGCAAACAAGCCGCATAAACTAGTTGCCAATCGAATATTAACCGAGACAGGCAAAGTCAGTTTCAGCATGTACCTGGTTCACTTTGCCATTATGCACTGGATGTTTGTATGGCACTGGCAGCAACTTTTCACCGTGAACGATGCCGCTTCTGCCGTCCTTAATTTCGTTTGCTCTTTTGCCTTGCTTTTTATCCTGTCATTTGCTATTTCCACTTTGCTCTATCGTTGTGTTGAGTTACCATTTCAGCAATTTGGCAAACGCCTGATCAACTGGTTTCAACGGCAGCAAAGATTCGGTTTTAAAACCCGGCTAGCCTCCAGCCAGAAATTGCCAGACTAACATTTCGTAGTTGTCAATCCAGTTGAAGGGCCTTGCAAAAAAATGAAATCACTCTCTGTTTTCCGTTTTGAATATTTCAAAAAAATATAGCGCCGTTTTAATACCCCCGCTTTGAGGTCTTCCTGTTGTCGTGCCTGATTTGTTAAAACATTATTTCGGCAACGTTTTCGGTAACGATTGCGTAAATAAAAAGCCCAAACTCCCTTGTAAACACGGCGGATAGGCTTAGACTTGTTATGCAATGAAGCTTTTCAAGTTCATTCTAACGTATTAATTGTAAGCAATCGTTCAACGGCAGCGTAGTTCCCTATGCGGCCTTTTATTTCTTTAATTGACTATATGAAAAAATTTCTAACGATTATCTTGGTTAGTGTCTCCCTGGTAAGCGCTGCGCAAAAGCAGCCCGTTGTGCAAAAAACATCGTTTCGGAAAGACACAATTGTGATTACAAAATTTGGTGCCACACCCGATGGCGTTACGCTGAACACAAAAAGCATTAATGATGCGATTGCCGCCAGCAACAAACGAGGTGGTGGCGTAGTAGTGGTGCCAACCGGTTTGTGGCTGACGGGGCCAATTGAATTAAAAAGCAACGTAAACCTGCACCTGCAAAAGAACGCCGTGCTGCAGTTCACTTCCGATTTCAACCAGTACAAATTAGTGGAAGGCAATTGGGAAGGCTTGCCGCAAATGCGCAACCAATCGCCCATTTCTGCCGCCAATGCTACCAATATTGCCATTACGGGTTTCGGTATTATTGATGGTGCCGGCGAAGCCTGGCGCATGGTGAAAAAAGACAAGCTCTCCGAAAGTAACTGGAAGAAACTCGTTGCTTCTGGCGGTGTGGTGAGCGATGACAAACGCATCTGGTATCCTTCCGAAGGTTCGCTGAAGGGAAGCAAGATGAAAAACCCAGGACAGATTTCACCGGAAAAAACGCCGGAGTTCTACCAGGAAATCAAAGATTTCCTGCGTCCCAATTTGCTGGTAATTACAAAAAGCAATCGCATTTTGTTGGAGGGTGTGACCTTTCAGAATTCGCCGGCCTGGTGTCTTCATCCCTTGATGAGCGAAAACATTACCATTCGTAACATCAGCGTAAAAAATCCCTGGTATGCGCAGAACGGCGATGGCCTCGACCTGGAGTCCTGCAAAAACGTGTTGGTAGAAAACAGCGTGTTTGATGTAGGCGATGATGGTATCTGCATCAAATCGGGCCGCGATGCGGAAGGCCGTAAAAGAGGCATGCCTACAGAAAATGTAATGGTGAAGAACTGCACGGTTTACGCAGCCCATGGCGGTTTTGTAGTGGGCAGTGAAATGAGCGGCGGCGCAAGAAACATCTGGGTCGAAGACTGCACGTTTATCGGTACCGATATTGGCCTGCGCTTTAAAACAACAAGGGGCCGCGGCGGAATTGTGGAGAACATCTTCATTAAGAACATTGCCATGCGCAACATTATCGGCGAAGCCATTTTGTTTGATATGTACTATGCGGCGCAGGACCCGATTGCTTTAACCGGCGAGAAGCGCCAGCCACCCAAGGTGGAGGCAAAACCGGTAACAGAAGAAACGCCGCAGTTCAGAAATATTTACATTAAGAATGTGGTGGCAAATGGTGCCCACAAAGCCATTTTTGTTCGTGGCCTGCCTGAAATGAACATCAAGAACATTGTGATGGAAGACATGGTGTTGCAGGCGCAGGAGGGGCTGGATATGACGGAAGGAACTGGCATCGCACTGAAAAATGTGCAGCTGATCACGGAAAATAAAAACCCGGTCATGAACATCCACAACAGCCAGGGCATTTCACTGACAAATGTGAAGTACAACGATGCTGACGTATTGTTGAATGTAACCGGCGAGAAGTCGAAGGGAATTGTGCTGAACAGCACTGATGTAAAGAAGGCAAAGAAAGGAGTGGAGTTTGGTTACGGCGCCACTGAAGAAGCGGTAAAAATGAGGTGAATAAAACGCAGATGATGAATCTTTTGTCATCACCGGTGTTTTGTATTTGTTGAATAGCATTACAGAACGTACAAGAGTGCGACGCAACAGTCGATCAATAGTAGTACAAAAGTTTATTTCATAAAAAGCTAAGAGAGGAAGGAAAGAGAAAAAGAGTTAAAAGAGATTGTTCATTTATCTTCTTCCTTTTGCTCTCTCTTAGCCCCCATACACCATGAAGAAATTAGGAACATTCGCATTACTCATTGCTGCCTGCTTTAACGCAACGGCGCAACAACATTCCTATGCGCAGGATTTGGCAAACACCGCCATTAAGATCTGGCCGGATTCGTTTTCGGTAAGACCGGGCAATCCCGCCAAATGGAGTTACGACCAGGGAGTAATTCTGAAAGGAATGGAAACCATCTGGCAGCGCACCGGCGATGGAAAGTGGTTCAACTACATCCAGAAGCAGATGGATTATTTTGTGAAAGATGACGGCTCTATCAAGGGCTATCGTCCCGACGAATACAACATCGACCATGTAAACAACGGTAAGCTGGTGCTGACACTTTTTCGTGTGACCGGCAAAGAGAAATACAAGAAAGCGGCGCAGTTGCTGCGTGACCAATTGAAGACGCATCCGCGAACAAAAGAAGGCGGCTTTTGGCACAAGAAAATCTATCCCTGGCAAATGTGGCTCGACGGCTTGTACATGGGACAGCCGTTCTACGCAGAGTATGCCCAGGTATTTGGCGAGGACACCATTTACAATGATGTTACCCGCCAGTTTGTGCTGATGGAAGGCCATGCAAGAGATCCGAAAACAGGCTTGCTGTACCACGGCTGGGATGAAAGCCGAGAACAGCGCTGGGCAAACAAACAAACTGGTCTTTCGCCGCATGTGTGGGGCAGGGCCCTGGGTTGGTACGGCATGGCAATGGTAGATGTGCTGGATTATTTTCCTGAGAATCACCCCGGCCGCGATTCCATCATCGGCATCTTGAACCGTTTTGCAAAAGCGGTAACCTCGGTACAGGATGGACGATCCGGCGTTTGGTACGATATTCCCAACATGCCTAACGAACCCCGCAACTACCTCGAGGCTTCAGCTTCATCCATGCTGGTTTATACACTGGCAAAAGGTGTTCGCAAAGGTTATTTGCCTGCCACTTACCTGGCGCATGCAAAACTGGGCTACGAGGGTATTTTAAAGCAGTTTATTAAAGTAGAAGATGGCGTGACCAATCTGCACGGCACTGTATCGGTGTCGGGCCTTGGTGGCAATCCTTACCGCGATGGAAGCTTTGATTATTACATGAGCGAGAAAGTGATTGTAAACGATCCGAAGGGTATGGGCTCTTTTATTAAGGCAGCCAATGAAATGGAAATGGTACCAACGGCTTACCTGCACAAAGGCAAAACCGTTCTGCTGGATAATTATTTCAACAGCGAATGGCGCAAAAGCAGTGCCACCGGGCAGCAAAGCCGCTGGCATTACGTGTGGGATGAGAGAGACTATGATGGCTATTCAACCTTAGGCTTTTTGTTTGAAACACAAGGCGCCAAAACAAAAACATTATACGAAGCACCAACAGAACAAAACTTAAAAGGGGCCAGCGTTTACATTGTTGTTGATCCGGACAATGAAAAAGAAACAGCTAAACCAAATGTCATTACAGAGAAAGATGCAAAAGCTGTCAGCGACTGGGTGAAGGCAGGCGGCGTGCTGGTGTTGTTGGGTAATGATTCCGGGCACAGCAATGTGCCAAGCATGAATGTTCTGTCAACAAAGTTTGGCGTGCGGCTGAACGAAGATTTGTCCAACACTGTGGAAGGAAGCAAGTTTGAACAAGGTGCTATTGCTATTCCGGAAGGACATTCCATTTTTAAAACAGCGAAGAAAATTTACGTGAAAGAACTGGCGACGTTAAACGTAAGCAAGCCAGCCAAAACCGTGCTGACAAAAGAAGGCAAGAACATTATTGCAACGGCAAAATATGGTAAAGGGACCGTGTTTGTCATTGGTGATCCCTGGTTGTATAACGAATACACCGATGGCCGCAAACTGCCAGCCGATTTCGACAACCACAAAGCTGCGCAGGACCTGGTAAAATGGCTGTTGTCGCAAGCAAAAAAGAAATGAGTAATGCTAAACTGAAATATGGGTTAACCTTATTTGCAAGCGTACTGCTTGCCGGTTTCGCTTTTGCGCAGGATGCACAGGCCGACTTAATGCTGCTTTATCAGCGCAGCATTGGCGGCTGGCCAAAACACATCAACGAAGTAAAAGTTGATTATGCCAAACCACATTCTGCCGCGGAGAAGGAAAAAGTGTTGGCGGATAAAGGGAGAAAAGACGCCACCATCGACAATGGCGCAACAACAAAAGAGATTCGTTACCTGTTGAAAGCTTACCAACAAACCGGCAATAAAGACTATTTAAAGTCGGCCGAGAACGGGATTCGGTATCTCCTGCAAATGCAACATGCAAACGGTGGTTTCCCGCAGTTCTATCCCGACAGTTCGTCTTACAGGGCTCAAATCACCTACAACGACAACGCCATGATTAATGCGTTGAATATTTTGTGGGATGTGGCAGCCGGCAGCAACGGCTTTGAAGCAGTGGATGCCAGCCTTCAAGTGCCTGCGAAAAAAGCAATCGAAAAAGGAATCGACTGCATTTTAAAAACGCAAATTATCGTCAACGGAAAAAGCACCGGCTGGTGTGCACAGCACGACCGCAAAACATTCCTGCCGGCAAAAGCAAGAGCGTTTGAACTTCCATCCATCAGCGGGGCAGAAACAGTTGGCATTGTTGAATTTTTAATGAAAGTCCCCAATCCTTCAGCTGCGGTAAAAGCGGCTGTTAGCGGAGCTGCGCAGTGGCTGGAGTCAGCAAAGATC
>DATKHJ010000313.1:0-41533 GCA_035510335.1 Flavisolibacter sp.
GACGTGTATGAATCGTTTAAGAATAAACTGGTGAATGCATACGGACAGCTTCGCATTGGCGACCCGCTGGATGAAAAAAACCATGTAGGTCCGTTGATTGATAAAGACGCCGTGAAGATGTATGAAGCAGCCATTGAAAAGTGCAAGGCAGAAGGCGGAAACTTTGTTGTAGAAGGCGGTGTGTTATCGGGCACTAACTACGAAAGCGGCTGTTATGTTAAGCCTGCCATTGCTGAAGTACAACCGCAATACGAGGTGGTGCAGCACGAAACGTTTGCACCGATTCTTTACCTGATGAAATACAAAACGCTTGACGAAGCCATCGCCATTCAGAATGGCGTACCACAAGGTTTGTCATCTTCCATTATGACGTTAAATCTCCGCGAAGCGGAAACGTTTTTATCATCAGCAGGTAGCGATTGTGGTATTGCCAACGTCAACATTGGAACCTCTGGTGCAGAGATTGGTGGCGCCTTTGGCGGAGAAAAAGAAACCGGTGGCGGCCGCGAAAGTGGATCGGATGCCTGGCGGATTTACATGCGCCGGCAAACAAACACCATCAACTACAGCACAAAGCTTCCGTTGGCACAGGGAATTCAATTCAACCTGGAGTAAGTGTAATATTCTATTGTATTCAAAGCATGCTCATGCAAGGAGAATATCCATAGCTGAGCATGCTTTTTCTTTAACAACTTGCGTGTTGCCGGTCATCAGTTTTCACAAGTCCTATAAACTCTTTGGCCTATTTTTACGACTATTACCAATAAACAATCCAAATGAACATGAACCTGAGACGTGCCCTGCTTCCGGTTTTATTTGCAGGCATATCCCTTAGCTCCCGAGCGCAAAAAGCAGTACCCAATGGCTGGCATTTGACCGATCAGAAAACAACGGGTTATTACGGTATCAGTGCCGACAAAGCTTACCAGTTTCTGAAAGGAAAGAAAAGTCAAACGGTTGTTGTTGCGGTTATCGATTCAGGTATTGATACAACACACGAAGACCTGAAACCGGTTTTGTGGACCAATCCAAAAGAAATTCCCGGCAACGGAATTGATGATGATAACAACGGTTACATAGATGATGTACATGGCTGGAATTTCCTGGGTGGAAAAGACGGTCGCAACGTGGGCAAAGACAGCTACGAAGCAGCCCGTGTGTACCACCGCTACAAAGCAAAGTTTGAAAATGTAAGAGATGCATCTGCGTTGAGCGCAGAAGAACAGGATTTGTTCCGCATGTGGGCGAAAGCAAAAAACGATGTGACCAAAGGCGCCGACATGTCGAGCATTGTAATGATCAAACGCATTTACGGCGAAATCAAAAAAGGTGACTCGATCATTGCAAAGGACCTGGGCAAATCTGTGTATTCTGTTAAAGATCTGCAAGCGTATAATCCTGAGTTTAAAGAAGCGCAGGCGTTTAAAAACATTCTTGTTGGAACCGCTACATCCAATAACAACAACACCGATATTACCAACCGCAACCTGCTGGATGAGATTGAATCGGAATTGGCGAAAGCAGAAGCGGTTAACACGCCTCCACCAAACTTCCGTGGCGATATTGTAAAGGATGATGAATCCAATATCGACGATCGTGGCTATGGCAACAACGATATCATGGCCATTGGCGCCGACCACGGAACACACGTTTCGGGAATCATTGCTGCTTACCGCGGAAATAAAAAAGGTGTGGATGGTGTGGCCGATAATGTTCGCATTATGACGCTGCGTGCCGTACCCGATGGCGATGAGCATGACAAAGACATTGCACTGGCCATTCGTTATGCGGTTGACAATGGTGCGAAAGTCATTAACATGAGTTTTGGTAAAGGTGTTTCACCTGAAAAAACATGGGTTGACGAAGCCGTAAAATATGCTGAAAGCAAAGGCGTATTGCTGGTGCATGCTGCCGGTAACGATGCAGCCAATATCGATACAGCGTGGAACTTCCCCACTCCGGTGTTCAAGAAAGATGGTTACCGTGCGCCCAACTGGATTACCGTTGGTGCAAGCGGTGCGCAAAAGGCAAACCTTGTCGCCAACTTCTCTAACTATGGCAAACAGGAAGTGGATGTTTTTGCTCCAGGCGTAAACATTTATTCTTCTATTCCTGGTGGTAATACGTATGCAAATTTCTCCGGAACATCCATGGCCTCTCCTGTAGTTGCGGGTGTAGCTGCACTGATTTTGCAATATTATCCGAAGTTCACACCGCAGCAGGTAAAGATGATCATTGAGCAAAGTGCTGTGCCTGTTTCCGGAACCATTACGAATCCGGGTACGGGTGAAGAAGAACCGCTGTCTGAATTAAGCCGTACGGGTGGCGTGGTGAACGCTTACGAAGCCGTACGCATGGCCGATGAACTGGGAAGAACAGGCAAGATTAAAACCGACAACAAGAAAATTAAGGTGGACGGAAAGGATATCAAAATCAAAAAAGAAACGCCTGCCGGAAAGAAAAAAGAAAAGGTGAAAGCCGCTTAATTCTTACCAAAAAAAGATAAAAACCCCGTGGATAGCCACGGGGTTTTGTTTTTAAACTAGTTAGTGTTTCTATGTGATAGTTAAACTTCGTAGTACCTGCGCTTCAACATTGGTTCAAACGAAGACTGTTAGATAACTCAACCTAATAACGGCCATACGCATTGTATCTTCTGCCGGTGACCACCACGTTTGCCCTGCCTTCCAATATGCTTCCCATCGAGCGGTATTTGAACTCAATGTTTTTGATTCTTCTTCCTTCGGCCGCCAGTTGAATAACGCGGCTTTGTTCGCCTGCCTTAATTACATCATCCAGTGCAGGCGCCATGCGGTCGCCATTTTCAAATTCAATTTTCAGGTCGTTAATGCGTACGTCCTTTTCTTCTACATGAAAACGAATAGCGGTAAAGAGGTTGCGGCTGTTAACTTCCAGCACATCTTTGTCCCGCACAAAATTTACCTTTCGTTCGCCCAGCAGTTCCCAGCCTTCTTCCAACCCAAACGTTCTCCGCGAAGAACCACACGAAACAAAAAAGACCAATAGCCCTACAAGACTGAACAACTTTATTACTTTCCAACTCTTCATACGCTGCTTTTCTTTATTCCCTGCAATCCTTCTGCCATGCTACCGGTAATTGCATAACTGCGCTTAATTTCGTGTGCCATTCTAATCATTTCTTAACCCAAACCAGTTTATGCTTAGCAAACCCATCCTTGTATTGGCAGCCAGCCTTTGCTTATTTGCTTCCTGCAATGAGCAAGACAAAAACGCAACCGCTGCAACAGACAACACAAAAGACAGTACATCCATGAACAAGACCGACTCTATGGGAATAAAAGAAGAAGCCGTGAGTTATGATGACAACGGCACAACCCTGAAAGGCTATGTTGCCTATAATGGAAGCAGTAATGACCGGAAGCCGATTGTGCTGGTTGTTCCCGAGTGGTGGGGTGTAACCGAATACCCTCGCATGCGGGCTCAAATGCTGGCCGAAATGGGCTACTTCGCCATGACGGTAGATATGTATGGCAATGGTAAACTAGCCGAGAATCCGAAAGATGCGACCGAAGCTTCAAGGCCTTATTACGATGATCCTGCCCTGGCAAAATCCCGCCTCGACGCTGCCTTGCAAAAAGCAAAAACATTTGCGCAAGCCGATACCGCGAAGGTGGCCGCAATCGGTTACTGCTTTGGCGGATCGATGGTATTAAACTATGCAAAAATGGGTGCACCGGTTGCCGGAGTGGTAAGCTTTCACGGTGGATTACAAGGCGTAGCGCCACAAAAAGGCACCAAAGCACAGTTCTTAATATGCCACGGCAATGCCGATACGTTTGTGCCGGATGCGCAGGTAAAAGCCTTCCGCAAGAGCATGGATTCGGCGGGCCTTTCTTATACGTTTAAAACATACGACAACGCAACCCATGCATTTACCAACCCGGCGGCAACGGCCAAAGGGCAGCAGTTCAATTTGCCCCTAAGCTACAATGGGCCAGCCGACACTGCCTCTTGGAACGAAATGAAAACTTTCTTAAACAGCGTTCTTCGCTAACTCAAAGCCTTTTATGCCAAGACCAACACTTACAAACGTTCCTGCATTCTATCATCATTACATCAACCAAACAAAGGAAGAAGACGTAAACGAGACCATTCGCAACAACTCAAAAACTGCTGTTGCTTTTTTCAGGGAGATACCGGAAGAAAAATGGACCTACCGCTATGCCGATGGTAAATGGAGTATTAAAGAAATGGTGCAACACATTATTGATGCCGACCGCATTTTCAGCTACCGGGCACTTTGCATTGCCCGTGGCGAAAAGGGTAGCCTGCCGGGTTTTGAAGAAAACGATTACGCGGCTGCATCCAGGGCAGACAATAGAACAAGCGCAGAATTGATCAATGAGTTTGAAACGCTGCGCAACAGCATTGTGCAACTCTTTGCTTCGTTTGACGACGAGCAGTTGGCTTCGGTAGGAACAGCAAATGGAAATCCGATTGCGGCCAATGCCATCGGGTTTATCATAGCCGGGCACACCCAGCATCATCTCAATATTTTAAAGGAACGTTACCTCGCATAAAAAAATCCCACGTTACAAAACGTGGGATTTTTTATTTGACTCCGTTTTTATCAGAAGGCCCTGATCGGCTCTTTCTTCTCGGTAGATTTTGCTATGTTCTGCTGCGTTACAATGTCTTTTACAACTTTCACGGCCTGGTCAACATAAATGTCTTTGCTGACAGCGGTTATCCATTGTTTGTAACGTTCTGTTTTGTCTTTATCGGCAGAAATGTATTTGCTTTCATCCTGCTTCATAAACGCAACCGGAAGCGGGTTTTGCAGTTTAGTCAACGTATCAATGCGCTTCACAGCTTCGCGGATTTGCTTTTGTTCTGCACGGTACTTATTCAGGTTAAGCGAATAAGCTTTGTCGTTCTGTTTTCCAACAAACACACTTGCTTCCTGGATACGCTTGAACGTAGAATCGTTGGCGATCCGTGTTGCGGCTGTTTGTTTTACAGCATCCAGGCTGTAGCCCGGGCTCCATTTTGAATAAGAAGCCTTGCTGATCTCATCATAAGGCAAAGAGTAAGGGTTATGCTTTTCACGGATTTTCAGGTGCTCCAGGTAATCAGGAATCACCACATCCGGCACTACGCCTCTTTGCTGGGTAGAACCACCGCTTACACGGTAGAACTTCTGCAGCGTAAGCTTTAATGAACCCAGTTCAGAATTTGTATTGGCAAAGTTTGACTCCGGATCCAGCCCGATGGTGCGTTGAACGGTTCCCTTCCCATAAGTGCTGGTGCTGCCGATCACCACACCTCGACCATAATCCTGCACGGCAGCCGCCAGGATTTCAGAAGCGGAGGCACTCATTTCGTTTACCATAATCACCAATGGTCCGTCATACAAAACGCCTTCGTCACGGTCTCTCATCACCTGCGGTTTGCCTTGACGATCACGAACCTGTACAACAGGTCCCTGGTCGATAAACAACCCGGCAATTTGTATAACATCGTACAAAGCACCGCCACCGTTGTTGCGGAGATCGATCACAATACCGTCAATACCTTCGCCTTTCAGTTTGTTTACTTCTTTGGCCACATCCATTCCGCTTCTAACGCCGTTCATTTCATTGAAGTCAGCATAAAACTCCGGTAAGTAGATGTACCCAACCTTTTGCGAACCTTCATTGATCACAACGCTTCTTACATAGGTTTCATCCTGAACAATTTCATCTCTTTTCAGCGTCAGCACTTTCAGGGTTCCGTCTTTTTTACGCAGTGTGAGTTTTACCTCGCTGTCTTTTTTACCGCGAATCAGTTTCACTGCATCCTGCACCGTAAAGCCAGATAGTTCCACCGCTGCTTCTGTGCCTTGTGCTACTCTAACAATCACATCACCGGCTTCTACTTCGCCGCTTTTTTGGGCCGGGCCGCCGGGCAGAACGCTGGCAATTTTAATGTTGCCTTCGTCGTAGGTTAATTGAGCGCCGATGCCGTAAAACTTGCCGCTCATGGTTTCGTCAAAGAAACGTTTGTCAAGCGGCGGCATGAACTCTGTATGGGGGTCCATTGCTTCTGTAATCGAGTTCACAAAAACACTGAACTTGTCTTCTTCGGTAAACTTGGTGCGGTAGCGTTCAAAAGTTCTGTTCATGGCGGCCAGCACTTTTTCACGGGCTTCTTTTTCCAACTCGGCGTCCGATTTCGTCACAGCGCCTTCTTTTCCTTTGTTGCTTTCACGGCTGTCAACCAGGTCGGCATAACGCTGCAGCGTCAGGTATTTTAAATACTTGCGCCATTCTTCCTTGCGGGCATCGGCTGTAGCCGGGAAGGATTTCTTATCGCCGTCGCCTACGTAGGTTTCTTCTTTGGTAAAGTCAAAAGGCTTGGAAAGAATTTCTTTGTAATGGCCTTCCACTTCTTTCACCCGTGTGTCGAACAGCTTTCCAGCTTCCATAAAAAACTGAACGGGCATACCTTTTACCTCGTCGTCAATTTTTGTGGAAAATCTTTCCAGTGTTTTCAGGTCTTCCTGAAGAAAGATGTGTTTTTCGGGGTCGAGGTCCTGGAAATATTTTGCATAGATCTTTTTCGAAAACTCGTCGTTGATGTCTTTCGGTTCGTAGTGACCCTGTGTAAGAATGGCTCCAACCATCTGCAGTATTTTCTCATACTTTCCGGGAGGGTTAGCCTTGGAGTTTCCCTGGGAACGGAAGGCAAAGAAAACACCAGTCAGCACTAAAGCCAGGATAATGGGTAGTCTCTTCATATTAAAAATATAGTTTAATGCATTTTGCATCTCTCAAATTTAAGACAAAAAAGAAGCCTGTTTTCCATAACAAGTGATTTATAACGAATGTTTTTTGATAAGCGGAAATAGCGTCTGCCCGGAGGGTTAATGAACGTTTATGGAGGATTTTTGTTAAAGCGTTTTGTGAAATGGCTGTGCATTTTCGGTCAGGGTTAAACCTGCGGTTTGTCTTCACAAAATGAAATGATTTTGTTTCCCTGATTAGAGAACATCGCATTCATTTGAACCACACGTAAAACTCCTTTGCATGAAAATTTTGCGAAGCTGAAAATTTATATTGGGTAATCTATTATTTTTGCACCCTGTTACGGTGGTTATAGCTCAGTTGGTTAGAGCATCAGATTGTGGTTCTGAGGGTCGCCGGTTCGAGCCCGGTTAGCCACCCAAAAACTCCCGCTTTGTGCGGGAGTTTTTCATTTCATGTATTTTAACAACCGCTTATCAAAACGAAGGTTAAATAAAGTTAATCGGACAACCCTTCCCCCCTCTTGGCTGTTACCTTTGCGACACTTTTAAAATTGCACATGAAGAATTTATTGCTACTTGCTTTTTCAGCGATTCTGTCGCTGACTGTGATTGCACAGAACCCTATGATGAATAGAGGTGGGATGAATGGCCAGATGCCAACCGGACGCTTTTATGGTAAGGTTGTAGATGGCGCTAACAAAAGTATCGAAGCCGCCTCTGTTACACTGGTTACCAGCCGCATGGACACGGCCACAAAAAAGCCCAAAGAGGTGATTATTGGCGGAATGCTTACGTCCAAAAATGGTGAATTCAGCATTGATAATGTTCCCCTGATGGGCAGATACACCATCCGCATCAGCGGAATCGGGTTTAAAACAGTTGACAAGGCTGTTAGTTTTGAAATGCCCGACCGCAGCACAATGAGTGCCGGCGATATGTCGTCAATGCTGGGTGCGCTGGACAAAGATCTTGGCAATATTAAAGTTGAAGTGGATGATAAAGTGATGAACAACGTAACCGTTACGGCTACCCGCCCGATGATGACACTGGGTATTGACCGGAAAATCTTTAACGTGGACCGCAACCTGACCTCTGCTGGTGGAACCGCGGTTGACGTAATGAAAAACGTGCCTTCAGTAAACGTGGATATTGATGGGAATGTTACCCTCCGCAACACGGCGCCTACGCTGTTTGTTGATGGCCGTCCAACAACGTTAACGCTGGAGCAAATTCCGGCTGACGCCATTGAAAGCGTGGAAGTAATCACCAACCCGTCTGCAAAATTTGATGCATCGGGTGGTACTGCCGGTATTTTAAATATCGTGATGAAGAAAAACCGCCGCGTTGGTTACAGCGGTAACCTTCGTGCCAACATCGATTCCCGCTGGAGAGTAGGCGGCGGCGGCGACATCAACCTGCGCCAGGGTAAAATCAACGTGTTTGCCAGCGGTATGTACATGCAGCGCAAGAGCATTTCAACCGGTTTTACTGACCGTGAAAACTTCTTCTCCAACAGAAATGCAACCAGTTTCCAGAACGACCGAAACGTTGGCGAAGGCGAATTTGGCTTTGGCCGGTTTGGCGTTGATTATTTTATTGATAACCGCAACACCCTGACCGTTACCGGCAATTTTGCCCGCGGTGGTATGTCGCCAAACAACACCAGCAATATCCAGATTGATTCTTTTACAAAAAATGCGGCAGGCGTTGAGTCGATTTACTACACCGAATTCCAGGATCGTGTTTCCAATACTGAGTTCTCTTTCCGCAACAAAGGAGCACAGGTTAGCTTTAAGCACAACTTCCCGAAATCAGGTCACGAGTGGACGGCCGATGTGACGTATAACAAAAGTAAAAACCAGAATGAAGGGCTGATTTACACGGACTATTTCGATGCAAACAAAAACCCGATGCGTTCCCGTTACAACCAAACGCAGTTTGGTGAAGGCGATAACGAGAACGTTACTTTGCAAACCGACTATGCCAACCCGCTGTCGGCAAATACCAAGATTGAATTTGGTGCCCGTGCACAACTGCGCAAGGTGAACAGCTTGAACAACATCCTGATTGCCGGTAAAACAAACAGCACCATTTACAACAGCACCGATAATGTGTATGCGGCATATACAACCTTCAGCAACCGCATTAATAATTTTGGTTACCAGCTTGGTTTGCGTGTTGAAAGCTCCGATTATGAAGGCAACCTGCCCGTGAAAGGACAAAGCTTCAGCATCGATTTCCCGCTGAGTCTTTTCCCAAGTGTGTTCCTGAGCCAGAAGCTGGCGGAGAATGATGATTTGCAGTTTAACTACAGCCGTCGTATCAACCGTCCGAACTTCTTCCAGTTGTTCCCGTTTGTTGATTACAGCGATTCGCTGAACATTAACCGCGGTAACCCAGCGTTGAAGCCGGAGTTCACCAACTCATTTGAGCTGTCTTATTCAAAAATTTTCAAGAACCGCGATAACCTTTTGGTGTCTGCTTACTTCAAGCACACCAGCAACCTGATCACCCGCATTCAAACGTTGGAGTATGACACGGTGGTGAAAGATGATATCTTCATTAACACCTTCGAAAACGCCAACAGCAGCTACATTACCGGTTTGGAACTGACAAGCCGCAACAAGATCACCAAGTTCTGGGATATGACTGCCAACGCAAACTTCTTTACGTCTAAAATCGATTTAACCAACCAGCCCGATCCTGACCAGTTTGTGAGCTATTTCTTCAAATTGAACAACAGTTTCCGTTTGCCAAAGAACTTTACGTTGCAGCTTTCCGGCGACTACCAATCGAAGATCATTTCTTCGCCAGGTGGTGGCGGTGGCCGTAGTTTTGGCGGCGGCTTTATGGGTGGTCCCGGTGCGGCCGCACAAGGTTTTATCCGTCCCAATTATGGTGTAGATGCCTCGGTAAGATTTGAGTTCCTGAAAAACAAGGTCGCTTCACTTACCCTGAATGTGAACGACATTTTCCGTACCCGTTTGTTTGACCAGTACACGGAAACGCAATTTTCTATTCAGAATTCCCAGCGCAGAAGAGATCCGCAGGTATTCCGCCTGAACTTCAACTACCGCTTTGGTAAGATGGATGTGTCGCTCTTCAAACGCAAGAACACAAAAGCGGATGGCAACGTAGATATGGGAAGCGGTAACCCGAACTTCTAATTGTATTTCTACCGAAAGAACAAAGCCCCGTGACGTTACGGGGCTTTGTTTTTTGCACCTATTTTTGGGCCCATGAAAAAAATTGCCATCATTGGTTGCGGACGAATTGCAAAGCGGCACGCAGAGAACATCACTGACATTGGAAAGCTGGCTGCCGTTTGCGATGAATTGCCGGAAAAAGCGGCTGCGTTTGCAGAGTCCTTTGGGGCAAAATCCTATACATCAATTGATGATTTACTGAAAGTAGAAACAACCGTTGATCTTGTTGTTGTGTGCACGCCTAACGGCCTGCATGCCGAACATATCATCAAATCGCTACAAGCCGGGAAAGATGTGTTGACGGAAAAACCACTTTGCCTGACTACTGCAGCAGCCTGGCAAATTATTGAAACAGCCAAGTTCTGCAGGCGGCGATTGTTTATTGTAAAATCGGCACGCTACAATCCTGTTTTGCAGCAACTGAAAACCATTGTTGACAGGAAAGAACTTGGTGATATCTACAGCATACAGTTGAATTGTTTGTGGAACCGAAACGATGAGTACTACACCGACTGGAAAGGAAAAACCTTTCCCGATGGCGGAACCTTGTACAATCAGTTCAGTCATTACATTGATGTGCTGCTTTGGCTTTTTGGTGAGATAAAAACTGTGAAGGGCTTCAGCGCAAATTTTGCGCACAAGGAAAGCGTGGAATTTGAAGACACCGGAACGGCTGCCTTGCAGTTTAGCTCAGGTGCATTGGGCACGTTTAACTGGTCGGTAAACGCCTACCAAAAAAACTGCGAGATTGCTCTAACGATCGTTGCAGAGAAAGGAACGCTGCGGATTGGCGGTGAAAACCTGAACGAAGTACAATACGCTGTTACGGAAAAGGCATTTCAATTTCCATCTTATCAGAAAGAGAACTGGAGCAATCACGGCGAAGTGTACGCACATTTACTGCAGGAATTACAAACGCCAACACAAACTTTTCCTGATGTGTTTGACGGGCTGCGCACCGTAGAAACGATTGAAAAAATTTACAAAGCCACCAACTAAGGTTTGAAGCATATTTATTTTACTGTTACCAACGACCTTACTTACGACCAGCGCATGCATCGCATCTGCACATCGTTGAGTGAGGCCGGTTACCGGGTAACGTTGGTGGGACGTAAACTTCCCTACTCAAAGCCCTTAAAGGAAAGTGGCTATGGCCAGAAGCGACTTCGTTGCGCTTTCAACAAGGGCTTCCTGTTTTATGCAGAATACAACTTGCGGCTGTTCTTTTTCTTGTTGGGAAAACGAATGGATGGTATTTGCGCTATTGACTTGGATACGATTCTCCCTTGTCTATTTATTTCAAAGCTGAAAAGCGTTCCGCGTATTTACGATGCGCATGAATACTTTACAGAGCTGAAAGAAGTTCGCACACGGCCTTTTGTGCGGCGGGTTTGGTTGTGGGTGGAACGTTTTGCCGTACCAAAGTTTCGTCATGGTTATACGGTTTCAGAAGGATTAGCGACAGCCTTTCGTGAAAAATATGCCCGTGAGTTTTGCGTTATTCGCAACCTGCCGGTTTTGCGGACGGTGCAGGAAAATCAGCAACGTGAAAAGTTCATCGTTTTCCAGGGTGCGGTAAACGAAGCTAGAGGTTTCGAATACCTTATTCCAGCCATGAAATCCATTCCTTATCAATTGGTGGTTTGCGGTGATGGAAATTTCATGGAGAAATTAAAGGCGTTGATTGCTGCAAACGGCGTTGCCAATAAAGTGGTTTTAAAAGGAATGATGTTGCCGGACGAACTGCGTGTAGTTGCACAACAAGCGTGGCTTGGGATTGGCTTGGCTGAAAAAGAAGGCATTAACCAGTTTCATGCGCTGCCCAATAAGTTTCTGGAATACATGCATGGGGGTTTACCGCAGGTAGCCATGAACTTTCCCGAATACAAACGGATTAATGACAAATACAACGTGGCTGTACTGGTGGATGACCTGGAAATTGTGTCCCTTGTACAAGCTATTAACACCGCCATGGCAAACGATGCGCTGTTGCATACTTTAAGTGAGAATGCTATGAAGGCGAGGGAGCTATTTTGCTGGCAAAACGAAGAAAAGGAATTACTCTTTTTTTATAAACAGGTTTTTAATTGAGTCGCACTATCCATATCGTTTGTCTTGATGCTCCCGCCCCACCCGATTACGGCGGCGCTATTGACATGTACTATAAAATACAGGCACTGGCCGAAGCGGGAAACAAGATTCAGCTGCATTACTTCGATTACCAGCAAGGTAGAAGCGCTGCCGGTTTGGAAAAATACTGCGAAGAAATCGTTACCTACCAACGCAAATCTTTTCTCTCTTCCCTGTTTTCGCAAACGCCTTACATTGTTCATTCGCGGATAAACGAAGCGTTGGTTCAGCGATTGAATAGTGATGATCATCCCATTTTGCTGGAGGGTTTGCATTGCGCCGGCATCGTTCCCTTCCTTCGTTCGCCGCAACGTGTGGTGCTGCGCATGCACAACGAAGAAGCAGCTTATTACCGCCATCTGGCCGGTACGGAGACGAATGTTTTAAAACGCTTTTACTTTCAACGCGAAAGCAAACTCCTGCACCGCTACCAGCAACGGCTTCGAAAAGACATTAAACTTGCCTGTCTTTCCGAAACTGATATCAGTGTGTTCCAAAACAACTACCAATTTCAAGCTGCCGCTTTTGTTCCCTGCTTTCTTCCCTGGCAAGAAGTAAAAAGCAAAACGGGTAAAGGAAGTTATTGTCTTTACCACGGCAACATGGCGGTTTCTGAAAATGAAGAAGCGGCCATCTGGCTGATCGATCATGTCTTTCAAGAGCTCCACATTCCACTCTGGATTGCGGGGAAAGGCATCAGCAGGCGGTTGCAGGAAAAAGCAAAGCACTATCCGCAGGTGAAGCTCATTCATCAGCCCACCATTGCGGAAATAGACGGCCTTATTGCGGCTGCGCAGATCAACGTGCTGCCTTCCATGAACCGCACCGGTGTAAAATTGAAACTTTTAAATGCCCTGTTCAACGGTCGTTTTTGCATCACCAATACGCAAGGTGTAGAAGGTAGCCGCATTTGGAACGGTGTTGTTGTTGCCAACGAGGCAATTGAATGGCAACAACAAATTCAAACGTTATTTGATAAGGAGTTTACAGAAACGCATTTGCAGGAACGCAGTGAACTGACAAAACTTTACAACAACCGCCGGAGCGCAGAAAAACTTAGTGTACAATGGTAGCGTTGTCGATTACTTTTCCGGCTTCTGTTTTTACCATGCGTCCCGGGAATTTCTGAATCACGATGTAATCATGCGTGGCCATCACAATTGAGGTTCCATAATCTCTCGCAATGTGCACGAGCAGGTTCATGATCTCGTCGGAGGTTTCAGGATCGAGGTTGCCGGTTGGTTCATCGGCTAAAATTAACTTGGGGGAGTTGAGTAAAGCACGGGCAATGTCAACACGCTGCTGTTCGCCGCCGCTCATTTCGTAAGTCATCTTAAAACCTTTCGATTTTAATCCCACTTTATCCAGCACGTCGGCAATCTTTTCATTCATCAATTTATCGTCCTTCCAACCTGTTGCTTTTAATACAAACTTGAGGTTATCGTTTACGTTGCGGTCGGTAAGCAATTGAAAATCCTGGAAAACAACGCCCAGGTTTCTGCGCAGGTAGGGAACGGTTTTCCAGGTCAGGTCGCGGAGGTTGTAACCCACCACGGTTGCCTGTCCGTCTTTCAGCGGCAATTCGCCATACAGCGTTTTCAGCAGGCTCGACTTTCCGGTTCCTGTCTTTCCTACCAGGTAAACAAACTCCCCTTTTCCAACATGAAGATTTACATCCTGTAAAACCAAATTATCACCCTGGTAAATGTTCGCATTCTGTATGTCAATAATTGTCTCAGCCATTCCCAAAATTATTTGCTGCAAAATAAAACAAGAACCGCCAGCGGCTCAATTATTTTCTATAACTAAAAAAATAGTTGTTAAACTAAAAAATTAGTTTTAGCTTTACTTCAGCAACAAAAAATCATGAAGACATTAACCAAGGCAGAAGAGCAAGTAATGCAGGCGGTATGGAAGCTTAAAGAAGGATTCATTCGTGATATCCTGGATGCAATGCCAGCGCCAAAACCGCACCAGAACACGGTTGCCACCATTTTAAAAATTTTGGTGGAGAAGGAATTTGTCGGCATCAACGTGTTTGGACGGCAACACCAGTATTATCCACTCATCAGTAAAGAATCGTATTCCAAGTCCAGCATTAAAACCTTAGTGAAAGGCTATTTCGGCGGATCGTTCAGCGAAGCCGTATCGTTTATGGTAAAAGAAAACAGCCTTAGTGTAGAAGAACTGGAAACCTTATTGGCTCAAATCAAAAAAGGAAAAAAATGATCGCATTTGCCTACTACTTGCTAAAGGTTGTCATCTGCTCCGGCATCCTGTTTTTGTATTACCACGCTTTTTTGCGCAACAGGCTGTTTCACCAGTGGAACCGTTTTTATTTGCTTACTGCCGTTGTGCTTTCGCTTTGCCTTCCGTTTATTAAACTCGATGTAACAACGCCGCAACAAACGGACGCCGGTATCTGGAATTACCTGCTGCTTGTACAATCGGCTGACAACTACATGGATGAGTTTACCGTTTATTACCATCCGCAAATCTCCAGCGAAGAATGGCTGATGCTTGGCTACGGAGTGGTTTGCATTGTTTTTTTAGCGGCGCTTGCTTTTTCAATTTTTAAAATTTTCAGGCTTGTCCGCAAGCATAAGGCAAAGGCTTTTGAAGGATTCACGCTATTGCCAACAAAAGAACCTGGCTCACCTTTTTCCTTCCTCAAATACATTTTCTGGAACGAGGATATTCCCCTGAATTCGCCATCCGGCCAACAGATTTTTAAACACGAGCTGGTGCATGTAACGGAAAAACATACGTGGGACAAATTGTTCATGCAGGTGGTGCTGGCGTTTTTCTGGTGCAACCCGTTCTTCTGGCTCATTCGCAGGGAGCTGCGGTTTTTGCATGAGTTTATTGCCGATCAAAAAGCCGTGGGTAGTGATACAGAGGCGTTTGCAAAAATGATTCTCCATGCTTCTTACCCGCAACAATTTCACGCCATACGAAATCCCTTTTTTCAATCATCTATAAAACGCAGATTGCACATGCTTACTCAACTCAAAAATCCCCGCGTGGCCTACCTTGGCAGGCTTGTCGCACTGCCACTGATGGCAACCGTTGTGTTTGCCTTTACGGTAAAAGCCAACAACATTCCAACCGACCCAGATTCTCCATTCACCGGTAGCGTTGGGGTAACCGATACCATTCCGAAAGTTGCCGACATTAAAGCCATTGACATTCGTAAGAACAAGGAAAAGAACGCCAGTGAAATTGAAATTCACTACAACAATGGTAAAAGTGAAGTGCTGACCGAAAACGAAGCCAGTGAACGAGGGCTGATTAACCGCGATTACAGCAACCGGAAACTGGATAGCAGCAGACGGCCCGCTCAAGGCTCAGTACTTAGGTTACGGAGCACAGGTGAAAAGCCGCTGTTCATTGTAGATGGCCAGGAAGTTAGCGAGGAAGAAATTAGCAAACTCAATCCCAATACAATTCGCTCCGTGAGTGTTTTGAAAGGTAATTCCGCAGAAGCCATCTACGGCAATAAAGGCAAAAATGGTGTGGTGGAAATTAAAACGAAAGCGCAAGCATCAAGCGAACCTGTAACGTTAAAAGAAAACGGAGAAGCAGTTTTGAGAGGCAGGTTGACGAATGTGCAGAGTGTCAATCCAAATAGCGTAAATATCGAAGCGGAAGAAGTTACGGTTATTGGCAAGAAATCAGAAAAGTCTGACGTTTCAACTGCAAACGGAGAAGTTGTAGTGCAGGGTTACAGGAAAGAACCCTTGAACAAAGAAATAACCGTTGTGGGAAGAAAAATGGAAAGCCAGCCGGTATTTGAAAAAGCGGAGTTTGCGCCTTCCGTTGACCAGGAAGAATGGCGTGCATTTTTGCAGAAATACACTTCTTCATTTATTGAGGAAGTAGGCAAAAAAGCACCAACAGGAACCTACACTGTCAACGTCCGTTTTATTGTTGAAAAAGATGGTACCGTTTCCAATGTCAACGTTTTGAACGATCCCGGTTATGGCATGGGTTCAAAAGTTGCTGAAATGATGAAGCATGCACCCAAATGGAAACCCGCCATTCAAAACGAAAGAGTGGTTCGGTCTTATCACACGCAGCCTATCACCTTCGTGATTGCTGACACTTAAAAGTTGTAAGTGATGGTGCCTTGCTTGGTTGCCAGGTGTAACGATTGACCCTCTCCTTCTTCTACCCTGCCAATAACCTGCGCATCAATACCAAGATTTTTTGCAGTGCTGATAATTGCTTCAGCACTGTTTTCATTGGTGTAAACTTCCAGTCGGCAGCCCATATTAAACACCTGGTACATTTCGCGGTTGTCAGCGCCGCTGCTTTGCTGTATCAGTTGAAAGATTTTTGGCGCATCAAACAAATTGTCTTTCACCACTTTCACCCCTTCGGGCATGTACTTCATGCACTTGGTTTGTCCGCCGCCGCTGCAATGTATCAATCCGTTTATCTCGTTAAAATGGTTTTCCAGAATTTGCTTTACCATCGGTGCAAACGTGCGGGTTGGCGATAGCAACAACTTGCCTGCCGTTGTTACAAAATCTTTCTCCCTGAAGTTTACGTTGATATCATCAGTTAGGCGGCTTAAGCCAATGTAAACAACCGATTCGTCAATGCTTTCATCAAAGCTTTCCGGGTAGGTTGTTGCATAGTATTTGTTCAGCACATCGTGTCGTGCCGATGTTAAACCGTTAGAGCCAATGCCGCTGTTATATTCATTTTCGTATACGGCCTGTCCGTAGCTTGCCAAACCAACAATTACATTTCCGGCGCCAATTTTTTCATTTGTTACCAGCCGGTCTTTTCGCCAGCGGGCAGCCATGGTTCCGTTCACCGCAATGGTTTTCACCACATCGCCAACATCGGCTGTTTCGCCGCCCAAAAAAGCAATGTCCACATCCTGCGAACGCATGGTATCAAAAAACTCCTGCGTGCCTTCGATCAATACTTTCAGCACTTCACCCGGAATGCGGTTTTTGTTCCTATCGATGGAAGAAGAAAACAACAGGTTCTGGTAAATGCCCACGCAAAGCAAATCGTCCAGGTTCATGACAATCGCATCCTGCGCAATGCCTTTCCAAACAGAAATATCGCCGGTTTCTTTCCAGTACAAATAGGCAAGAATACTTTTGGTGCCGGCACCATCGGCGTGCATCACATTTACCCAGTCTTTGTCGCCGCCAAGTATATCATCGTAAACCTTGCAGAACGCTTTTGGGTAAAGACCTTTGTCGATATTTTTTGTAGCTGCGTGAACTTCTTCTTTCTGGGCTGAAACACCTCGCTTGGAGTATAAAGACATGCGGCGAAGGTAAGAACCGGCAATGAGTAATTTACAGGCCGGCAGTCAAAAATCAGCAAGCGATTGAGTGAACCAATGCGTTGAATGGCAAACCTGTTTCCTACTCACCTGTTCCTTATTACCTTCGCGTCCATCTATGCAGGTCCATCGTGAAATTGAACATCTTCCCCGGTTTAAAAATTCGGTTATTACCATTGGCACATTCGATGGTGTGCACCTGGGTCACCAAAAGATTATTGCGGAACTGAAGGCGCAGGCGCAGAAAGCCGGCGGCGAATCTGTGATCATTACCTTTCACCCGCACCCGCGAAAAATTGTTCAGCCGGATAAAAACCTGCAACTGATTAATACGCTTGATGAGAAGATTAGTTTACTGGCAAAAGCCGGCATCGATCATTTGGTGATTGTTCCTTTCACACCCGCTTTTTCAGAGCTGAATGCGGATGATTACATTGAACATTTTCTTGTCAAAAATTTTCAGCCGTCTGCCATCATTATTGGGTACGATCATCATTTTGGTAAGGGTCGTACCGGCAATTATCAACTACTCAATGCGAAGGCGGCACATTTTGGTTACCGGTTAATTGAAATTCCGGAACATGTGTTGAACGAGATTACCATCAGTTCTACCAAAATTCGTCATGCTATATTGAGTGGCGATGTTGCAACCGCTAATTCGCTTTTAGGTTATTCTTTTTTCTTTGAAGGAGTGGTTGTGCAGGGTGACCAGTTGGGCAGAACGCTGGGCTATCCAACCGCAAATTTGCAGTACATCGATGCGGACAAAATTCATTTAGATCACGGTGTGTATGCCGTTTATGCCGACGTGGACGGCGAACGCAAAAAAGGGATGATGAGCATTGGCATTCGTCCAACGCTGGAAAAAAACGACGAAAAAGTAGAAGTTAACCTCTTTGATTTCGACAAACAGATTTACGGTAAGACCGTGAAGGTTTCCGTTGAACATTTTCTGCGCCAGCAGGAAAAATATGCTTCGCTGGAATTGATGGTGGCCCAAATTGACCGCGATAAACAACGGAGCCTGGAACTGTTATAACGGCGCCACCATTTTCACCACCATTTCTTTTAGCAGCTCGGCGTCTTCTGTGCCGGCATCGTTCACGCCTAGGTTGCGCAGGTTATATTCGTAAAGCAGCAACAGCAGCTTTTCAATTTCCTGGTACGAGTACCGTGTGGTGGTAGAAATATAATCTTTCACAAACCAGGCATTCACGCCCAATGCAGCCGCAATTGTTTTTTCATCTTTCGATGGTACAGTGTAAACCACCTGCACCTTGCTGAAAAAATTATACAGCGAAGGAAACACCAATTGCAACGGCGCTGCCTTTGGGTTGGAGCCAAAGTATTGCACAATCCGCACTGCTTTGTAAAGGTCGCGTTGGGCAATGGCCTGCTGCAGCTCAAACACATTAAACTCCTTGCTGACGCCAACAAATTTTTCAATATCGTCTTCGTTGATTTGCTTGCGGTCTTTCAGGTTTAGTGCAAGTTTGTCTATCTCGTTACTCAGCCGGCTTAAGTCATTGCCAATATGATCGATGAGCAGAAACAGCGCTTTTTTTGTAATGGAAAATCCTTTTTGTTGCACCAGGTCATTTGTCCATTCCGGTAGCGCATTGTCGTACATTTTTTTGGTGGACATCAGCACCGCTTTTTCCTTCAGCAGCTTTGCCAGCTTTGTTCGGCCATCTACTTTTTTGCCTTTGTAGGCAACAAACAAAAGCGTTGATGGCAACGGCTTTTCAACGTAAGCTTCCAGCTTTTCAATGCCTTTTAAATCCTGTGCTTCTTTTAAAATGACCACCTGCTTTTCGGCAAACATGGGGTAACGCCGGCAGGCATTTATCACATCGGCCCAGGCTGAATCCCGGCCGTAAAAAACTGTTAAATTGAAACCCGCTTCGCTTTCAGAGAGAATCTTGTGCTCCGCAAACTGAATGACCTCATCAATAAAATAATCTTCATCACCTTCCAGCCAGTAAACCGCCTTTAAAGAGCCTTTTTTAATGTCGCTTATAATCTTATCGGGAGTCATTTAAATTAGTCGGTTTAAAAAGGGTTCGTTATTTTTCTGGCACGGTTTTCGGAACAGTGCGCAAAAATCAAAAATACATCTTCGACCTATCCAAAATCTATAATTCTATAAACTTAAATCTTCAATCAGATGGCAAACACGAATTATCCATCAGCCGGTAGTTCTAACGAGAACAGACCTGCTAACAACAACACCACCCGCAATGTATTAATTGGCTTATTGGCCGTTGGTTTACTGGGTACATGGGGTTATGTGCTTTACGATAAAAATCAAACAACGCAGGAAATCCAGGTAAAATCAGCTGAAGTTACAACCGCAACATCCGCCCGGGATTCCGTTCAGACGATTTACAACGAAGCCCTGACCCGCCTTGATTCTTTGGTTGGTACCAATAACAACCTTACCAGCGAATTAGGTGATCGTCAATCAGAAATTGTAAAGCTGAAAAACGAGATCAACCGCATCATGCGCAACCGCAACGCTTCGCAGTCTGACCTGCAAAGAGCAAGAACGTTGATCGGTCAGCTTAACGGAAAAATCACCACACTGGAAGATGAAGTGGCACGCCTGATGGGTGAAAACCAGCAACTGGCAACTTCTAACACCGTGTTGACAACAGAAAAAGTGCAACTTCAATCAGACCTCCAGGCAACAACTACGCAGAAAGAAGAATTAGCGCAGAAAGTTGATGTAGGTTCTACGTTCTCTGCTTCCAACATTGCCATTAAGGGCATTGACGAAAAAGGCAACGGAAAAGAAAAAGAAACCGACAAAGCAAAAAAAGTAAACAAACTGGTTGTTTCCTTTGATGTTGAAAACCGCATTGCACCTTCGGGTCCTGCTGATATGTATGTAATTGTTACCGGTCCTGATGGCCAGGTAATCAGCAATCCTTCCATGGGTTCTGGTATCTTAACCACACGTGCCGATGGCGAAAGACCATTTACTTACAAAGCCGGCATCGAGTACGAGCAAGGAACACGCAAAACAGTTTCTGTTCCGCTGCGCCAGGACAAATTCCAGGTTGGTAACTACAAAATTGAAGTGTACCAAAACGGATTCAAGATTGCAGAAGGAACCCGCAGCTTACGTAAAAGTGGTTTCTTAGGACTTTAGTCTCATTCCAATTCCAATAACGTGCGCCGCTCCTTTTTGGGAGCGGCTTTTTTAATCCCCAAATCTATTTCTTTCAATCTTAATAATAGCAAAGTTGGTTATTGTGTACCCGGCTTTTTGCTACTATTAAACGTTCGTTGCGTCGCACATTTGCACGGTTGGAAATTCTATTGAGCGTTTGGGAGCACAAAGAACACAATGGGTTACACGAAGAACACGACGCTTAGTGTTCTTCGTGATCCTTTCTATTCTTGCAATAGCGAACAAAACACAGATAACGCTGATGGTTATGATAAAATAAGAATCATCATTCTCAAAAAATCAGCGTTCCCAAATTCAAGGCTTTTTTTGAACAAGTAATTGAAAGAATTACCAAAGGCAAAAAAGATCGCAAAGACCTCCATCTCCCCTTTAGGATGACAGGGGGATTATCCCCTATATTTGTGCTCCAGCAAATTTTTATAGATGGCAGAACCATTTGAAGATTTTGAAACCAATTTAACAGGTGAAGAAGGAAAGTCGCCGGAAGCAAGAGCCAGTTGGTTTAAACGTTTGAAAAAAGGAATTACCACGCCTTCTTCCGAAAAAAAAGAAACGCCGGAAGGACTTTGGACCAAATGTCCAGAATGCAATTATATCACCACGGTAAACGACCTGCGTGAAGCGTATTTCGTTTGTCCAAAGTGCAGTTACCATCATCGCATTGGCAGCGAGGAGTATTACGAAATTCTCTTCGACAACAAAGAGTTTACAGAACTGTTTGATAACATCCGCTCCAAGGATTTTTTGGGCTTTACCGATTTAAAGCCCTACCAAAAGCGTCTGGAAGAAACCTGGGCTAAGTCTGATTTAAAAGACAGCATGCGGGTGGCAGTAGGTAAAGTAAACGGAAATGAGTTGGTAGTAGCAGCCATGGATTTCGAATTCATCGGCGGTTCATTGGGAAGTGTGATGGGTGAAAAATTTAGCCGTGCGGTTGATTATTGCCTGCAGCATAAACTACCTTACCTCATTATCTGCAAAAGCGGTGGTGCCCGTATGATGGAAAGCGCTTTTTCGCTGATGCAACTGGCAAAAACCAGCGGAAAGCTTTCGCAGTTGTCCGATGCTAAACTTCCTTACATTACTTTATTGACCGATCCAACATTTGGCGGTATTTCCGCTTCGTTCGGTATGCTTGGTGATCTGAACATTGCAGAGCCCGGCGCACTCATCGGCTTCGCCGGTCCAAGGGTGATTAAAGAGACCATCAAAAAAGATCTTCCACCGGGATTTCAGCGCAGTGAATTTATCCTTGAGCATGGTTTTCTTGACTTCATTGTTCCCCGTCCTGAACTGAAGAACAAACTGTCAACCGTGCTGACGCTTTTCAAGAATTAAAATGGAGATACGCAACAGGCAGGCATATTACGAGTATTTTATTGACGACAAGCTGCAGGCAGGCATTGCCTTGCTTGGAACGGAAGTAAAATCGTTGCGTGCCGGCAAAGCCAGCTTTGCCGATGCGTATTGCATTTTTCAGAAGGGCGAGCTTTGGTTAAAAGCTATGAACATTGCGGAGTATTCGCACGGGACGGTAAACAACCATGAAGCCGTTCGGGACCGCAAGCTTTTGCTTACCAAACGCGAATTGAAAAAATGGGAAACAAAGCTGAAGGAAAAAGGATACACCATTGTGCCCCTGCGTCTTTTCTTCAACGAGAACAATATTGCAAAAGTTGAAATTGGCTTAGCCAAGGGTAAAAAGCTGCACGACAAACGGGAAAGCATCAAGCAGAAGGATACCGAAAGGGAGATGAAGCGGTTTTTGAAATAAGCTTCTGTCTGAACCGGGATTTATAAGATTAATCGGATTTATAGGAAATAAAAGAGCCGTTCAAAACTGAACGGCTCTTTTATTATTAAACTGGTCTAATTTCCTCCTAATCCTCAAAATCAACCCCAATCTTGGTTCTGACAATCATACTTAGAAAAGTTGCGCTTGTGTTTTTGCTCCTTCCTTTATCTCCCACTCCATTGTAATGGTTTTATTAAAGTCAACCAGCTTGGCGCCAACCGCTTTCCAGCCCATTACATCAACAAGCTTCGCAATTTTAAACTTGGCCTTTCTTACCTGCGCACCTTTTCCTGAATTTACTATCAGGATTGGTTCTTCTTCCGTAGAAACTGCTTCCAGCAAATTCCCTTTGCCTTCTTTGATAAACATGAACGGCGTACGCAAAGTTGTTGTTTCAATGCGGAAACGTTTTACGTTGTATTGCATTTTATCTTTGTCGAGATAAACAGCAGTGATCACCCGTTCCGGATCGAACTTCTCCACCAGCATCACCTGCTCAGGATTGAAACGCTGTGTCAGTTCCTGGTCGGTAATTTCATACGTACCGTCGTTGTTGATTACAAGAATACGGTCTTCCGCATCAAAATCGCCCAGCTCAATTCCTTTTCCATCGTGGTTCAGGCGACCAAATTTATCATCAAACCAAAGCTTGATGCTTCCCAGCGTAGCCACACCGGCTTCTTTAAACTTCACCGCACGAACCGGGTATTTGGTAACCTGGTTGCCAATGCTTCCGCGGCTCTTGATTTCCAGTTCTTCAAAATAAAAATCAAACTCTTTGTTGCGGGCAGAGGAAGCCGGGCTGAGAATGACTCTTACCACTTCTGCTTCGCCGTTTGGATTGACCGTTAGGTAATGAACCTTGCTTTTGTCGGCACCTTTTGTAAGATCGTATTCTTTGTCGCGGGTAACGCCGGTTACGTTGAAACGTTTGGCAAATGAAGTGCCGGTAGCGCCGTCGGTGTAAATCATGTTGTACGTCGTCCGCTCGTCGCCTTTGCGGAACACAGCTGCATACAAAATATCTTTCCCGATAAACACTTTGTCCTGCACTTTCACCACCTTCATAATACCTCGTTTGGTAAAGGCAATGATATCATCCAGATCAGAACATTCTACCAGGAATTCATCTTTCTTGAGCGATGTACCAATGAAACCTTCAGAACGGTTAATGTAAATCCGGGTATTGGCAATGGCAACGTGTTTCGCCTCAATCACCTCAAATACCTTAATCTCCGATTTACGTTCGCGGCCTTTGCCGTATTTCTTCAGCAGGTTTTCAAAGTAAGCAATGGCATATTCAGTGATGTGCTCCAGGTCGTACTTCACCTGCTTGATCTGCGCCTCAAGATCGCTGATCTGCGCATTCAGTTCATCAATATCCAGCTTGTAAATACGACGAACAGGTTTCTCCGTCAGCTTTAGAATGTCTTCCCGGGTAATGTCGCGTTTCAGTCTTGGCTTGAACGGCGCAAAAGCTTTGTCAATGGCAGCAATTACCTTCTCCCAGGTTTCGTGTCGCTTCTCTAATTCCTTGTATATTTTTTCTTCGAAGAAGATTTTCTCCAACGACGTATAATGCCATTTTTCGTTTAGTTCCCCCAGCTTAATCTCCAGTTCTTTTTGAAGAAGATTACGGGTATTGTCGGCTGAAATTTTCAGCAGGTCATGAACGGAAACAAAATGCGGTTTCTGATCGATGATAACACAAGTGTTTGGAGCGATGGACACCTCGCAATCGGTAAACTTGTACAACGCATCGATGGTAATATCGGGAGAAATGCCCGGCGCCAGGTCAACCTGGATTTCTACTTCCGCAGCCGTGTTATCCGTAACTTTTTTAATCTTGATCTTACCGGCGTCATTCGCTTTTACAATGCTGTCCATCAGGCCCGTGGTGGTTGCACCGTAAGGCACACTTTTGATCAGCAATGTCTTTTTATCCAGTTCTTCAATGTGGGCTCTTACTTTAACCCGACCGCCACGCATACCGCCATTATAATCGGTTACGTCAATCATGGCGCCGGTTAAAAAGTCGGGGTAGAGATCAAACTTGCGGCCTTTTAAATATTTGATAGACGCATCGCAAAGCTCAATGAAGTTGTGTGGAAGAATTTTGGTGGACAAGCCCACGGCAATGCCTTCAGCGCCCTGTGCCAGCACCAGCGGAAATTTCACGGGCAGTGTTACCGGTTCATTCTTCCGGCCATCGTAACTCAGTTGCCAGGTTGTGGTTTTGGGATTGAACACAACCTCCAGCGCAAACTTGCTCAGGCGGCCTTCAATATAACGGGAAGCGGCTGCATCATCACCGGTCCGAACATCGCCCCAGTTACCCTGGGTTTCAATCAGCAGGTCTTTTTGGCCCATGTTCACCAACGCATCGCCAATAGAAGCATCGCCATGCGGGTGGTACTGCATGGTTTGGCCAATGATATTGGCAACCTTGTTAAAGCGGCCGTCATCCATCTCTTTCATGGCGTGCAGAATCCGGCGCTGAACAGGTTTCAGGCCATCTTCTACCGCAGGTACGGCACGTTCCAAAATCACATACGAAGCGTAATCAAGGAACCATGTTTTGTACTGACCATTAATCCCGTGATCGGTCTGTACGTGTTCGTAATTTTTGTTTTTCATATTTCGTAGTGCTCAATTTTTCAAGACCTATGAGGTTTTGAGTTTTACCTCAAACTCTTTCCAGCCTTTTGATGGTTCGCCTGTCAGCTCAAGTTTGCCTTCTTCCGCCAATACTTTCATGCGGTTCAAAATGGTAATATCGCCGGTTTTGATCTTCATTTTACCAAGAATGCTCTGCATGGCTTTGCCGCCTTTTTGCGCTTCGGCTGTTAGCCCGGCAAGAATATCCTTGTCGTAAAAATCAGCTTCCTTGCTCGCTATCTTCTTCCCTCCTTCTAGAATTCGAATGGCACCGTTTTCATCCATCAGGCGCTTCCATTCGTCGGGGTCAATTTCAAACTCGCTTAAGGTTACTTTGCGGCTCAGTTTTTTGGCTTTCAGAAATTCTTTCGGCTGAATCTGGTGCAGTGCGGTAGGATAAAAGATCTGTCCTTTTTCATTGATAAAAGGAAGGTTGTTCATGTACAGAACAGAGATCCTTCCCTGGAAATCTTTCAGCTGCGAAATAAGCCAGTAGTAACCGCACACATCGTGCTGGTTTTGCCCCATCCAAATCCATGCTTCTTCTTTCTCGTTCTCGTCAAGTGATTTTTTCAGGTTGTGCACGGTCATTTTATCATCCACCAGGTGCATCAAGTCGTCTGTGTTGTAAGGCGAGTAATCCAATTGTTCTTTCCAATAATCCCGTCTTGCCTGATAGCCTTCCGTTTCAAAGATGTTACGGATGGGACCAACGGCAAAATCATCCCTGATAATCTGGATGTCGCCGGCCAATGTTTCGTCTAATTCCTGTGCTTTTTTCAGCACATCAATATCAGCTTCCTGAAAAACTATGTGAATCATAACTCTCTTCGCAGTTTATCTTATTTACGCAACAGCAGTTTCTTCCACTGTGTCTAATTCTACTTTCAAATTATTGATGATGAATTCCTGTCTTTCCTGTGTGTTCTTTCCCATGTAATATTCCAGCAGGTGCTGCAATTGATCGCCATGGTCGATGATGACCGGCTGCAGGCGAATGTCTTCGCCAATAAAGCGGCCGAATTCATCCGGAGAGATTTCGCCCAATCCTTTAAAGCGGGTAATCTCCGGCTTGTTGCCAAGCTTCTTCACTGCTTTTTGCTTTTCCGCTTCCGAATAGCAATAAATAGTTTCCTGCTTGTTTCTTACGCGGAACAACGGCGTTTCCAAAATATAAATGTGGTTGTTCTTTACAAGGTCAGGAAAGAACTGCAGGAAAAAAGTCATGATTAACAGGCGAATATGCATACCGTCCACATCGGCATCGGTGGCAATCACAATGCGGTTGAAGCGCAAGCCTTCCATGCCTTCTTCAATATTCAGCGCATGCTGCAACAGGTTCAGCTCTTCGTTCTCGTAAACAATTTTCTTGCTCATGCCAAAGCAGTTCAGCGGTTTACCCCGCAAACTGAACACAGCCTGCGTTTCCACGTCCCTGGCTTTGGTAATTGATCCACTTGCCGAATCGCCTTCCGTAATGAAAATGGTAGTGTTCTTCTGCGTTGCAAAAAACTCCTGCTTTCCTTTTACCGGCGGCTCGTCGTTGTAATGAACACGGCAGTCGCGAAGTTTACGGTTGTGCAGGTTGGCTTTTTTAGCTCTTTCGTTAGCCAGCTTTTTAATGCCCGCCATGTCTTTCCGCTCCCGTTCGCTCTGCTCAATTTTTTTCTTAAGCGCTTCGGCTACCGCTGGATTCTTATGCAGGAAGTTGTCAAGCTGTTTGGACAGGAATTCATACACAAACTGGCGCATGCTTGGACCGCCTTCATCAACGTTTAACGAACCCAGTTTTGTTTTTGTTTGCGATTCGAAAACCGGCTCCACCACACGTACCGAAACCGCGGCAACAATGCTTTGACGGATATCGGAAGCTTCGTAATCTTTCTTAAAGAAGTCGCGAATCACTTTTACATAGGCTTCGCGGAAAGCAGCCTGGTGTGTACCGCCCTGCGTTGTATGCTGGCCGTTTACAAACGAATGGTAGTCTTCGCCATAATCGTTGTTGTGGGTAAGAGCTATTTCAATGTCTTCGCCCTTTAGGTGAATAATGGGGTAGCGAATGCCCTCTGGTGCAGTATCGGCATTGGTTTCTCTTGTTAAGAGATCTAAAAGACCGTTCTTGCTCATGTAGTTTTTGCCGTTAAAGTTGATCTTCAGCCCGGCATTTAAAAAGCAGTAATTCCAGATTTGCTTTTCGAGGTATTCGGGAATAAAATGAAAATGCTTGAAAATGGTATCATCGGGAATAAACGTCACCAAGGTTCCGTTTTCCTTGTCAGTTTTGGCTTCCTTCTCTTCTTTTACCAGTACGCCTTTCGAAAACTCGGCTTCTTTCACTTTCCCGTCGCGGTGAGAGGCGACTTTGAAAAAAGAGCTCAAAGCGTTCACGGCCTTGGTACCTACCCCGTTCAGTCCTACACTTTTCTGGAAAACCTTGCTGTCGTACTTGGCGCCGGTGTTGATCTTGCTCACTACATCCACCACTTTTCCAAGAGGAATGCCGCGGCCATAGTCGCGAATGACAACAGTTTTGTCTTTTATGCTGATTTCAACCGTTTTTCCATGGCCCATGGTGTATTCGTCAATACAGTTGTCAATCACTTCTTTTACCAAAACGTAAATACCATCGTCGGGGCTGGAGCCATCGCCCAGCTTGCCGATATACATACCCGGACGTAGCCGGATGTGCTCTTTCCAGTCAAGACTTTTGATACTTTCTTCGGTGTATTCGAATAAGTTTTTCTTGTTTTCTGCCATAGGATTTTTATCTCAGGTTGCGAAAATAGGTTATCTGCGCCCAATTGACCCCAGTCATTGTCTCCCCTTCCGGTAAACGGCCGGTATTAATCGATCATCTTGTGAATCAGGAAAATGTGGTGGAAACGGTGACTAAAATCGCATGGTAGATAAGTGAACAAATATAAGAAAAAGCGGCCGTTTTTTTACTAAAATAATTAGTTTTCTGAACAAAATATTTTTCGTATGGGGAGATTAAATTTATTGATTTTCAACAAGTTGTAACCTTATCATTTTTTTAGGGAGGGAGTTGGAAATACCAATTGAAAAGGCCTAATTTTGACCCCGTGAGGGCAAGATTCCGAGGATGCAAACTGGCTTCACGTACTGACCCAATTACTACCCATTAGATTGTTAGTTACGTTAATAACCACGCAAAAAACGGAGGATGAATATGTATTCGTATGGACTGCTGGAACCCGGATGTTATTACCTGGTGCAGGAAGAAGCCGATTCAATTATCGAGTTGGTAAAGGTGACGGTGGAAACCGATCATTGCATGTATGTTTTTAAATACCAGGACGAACTGGTAACCGAATGGCGCCGCAAGAATGATCCGATTTACGACATTATTGAATGCCTTGACGACAAAAAAGTGGAAGCCTGGGAGAAACAATACAACAACAATGAAGAATCGTATTACGAGGAGGATGAGGAGTGAGGAAGTTGATAGGTTGATAAGTTAATAGGTTGTTATGTGAGGCTTTACTAATTAACTTATTAACCCATTTACCTATTAACTTTTCTCACCACCGCGCCTCCCATCACTTTCTTTCGCTGCATAAAAAGCTTGTCCTTACTTTTAAGACAAATTGTTTTTTATGCAGCGAAAGCTTTTTATAGCCTTTCTGTTATTCTTTGCTTCCGGATTTTTAGTTCTTTCAGCACAGGAAGATTTACCAACCGACTACTTACCTGCTTCATTTCACAAAGGCCGCCGCGATGCCGCCCGGGCACTGATGCCCGAAAACAGTGTAATGGTAGTTTTTGCCGCTCCTACCCGCACTTTCTCCAACGACGTAGAATATCTCTATCATCAAAATCCCGACCTCTATTATTTCACAGGTTACAAAGAGCCCCATGCCGTTTTGTTTCTTTTTAAAGAAGCGCAAAAAGCTGCCGACGGCTCCACATACAACGAACTGTTTTTTGTTCAGAAAAAAGATCCGCGCAGCGAACAGTGGACTGGTCGCCGTATGGGTGTGCAAGGCGTAAAAGAAAAGCTGGGCATTCAGAACGCTTATACCGGCGATGAGTTGAAAAATTTTCAGCTGGACCTGGCGGCGTTTTCAAAAATTATTGGCGACGCTTTGCCCGAAGATGTTAAACGCGGCCGCGGCGATGGCGATTTATACAACATGATGCAGCAGGTAAAAACAAAAGCTGCCATTGCTGATGAGAAAACATCGAAGTTGGATACCCGGACCTTCCGGCAAATTACCAGCCAGTTAAGAGAAGTAAAAACGCCGGAAGAGTTATACCTGCTGCGCAGGGCTGTTGAAATTTCGTGCATGGGTCATAACGAGGTAATGAAAACGTTGCGGCCCGATATGTCGGAACTGGAAATACAGGGCTTGCAGGAATTCGTTCATAAAAAATACGGATCAGAAGAAGTCGGCTACGGCTCTATTATTGGCGCTGGTGAAAACGGCTGTATTCTTCACTACATGGAAAACAGCAAAACAAAAATTGGCAACAACCTGTTGCTAATGGATGTGGGGGCTTCTTATCACGGATACACGGCAGATGTAACCAGGACTATCCCAGCCCGTGGCAAGTTTTCACCCGAAGAAAGAATCATTTACCAACTGGTTTACGATGCGCAGGAAGCGGCCTTTAAAACTTTGAAAGAAGGCGCAAAATGGGCAGATGCTAGCAAAGCAGCGCAGGATGTGATCACCGATGGACTGGTAAAGCTTGGGGTTGCCAAAACAAAACAGGAAGCGGCAAGGTATTATCCGCACGGACTGGGCCACCACATCGGCCTGGATGTACACGACAAAGGGCTTTACGGTCCCATGAAAAAAGACATGGTGATTACCATTGAGCCCGGCATTTACATTCCGGAAAACAGCAATTGCGACAAAAAATGGTGGGGCATCGCCGTACGTATTGAAGACGATGCGCTGATTACTGAAAATGGTTACGAGTTGTTGTCTTCGTTTTCTCCCCGCTCTATTGAAGACATTGAAAAGATGATGGCTGAAAAAAGTGTGCTGGATAATTACAAACTACCGGCCTTAAAAACGCAACCGAAGAAAGTAGGGTTCTAAAAATAGTAACGATAAATAAAAAATGCCCCTGCAATTTGCAGGGGCGTTTTTTATGGCTTATTGATCTTCGTTCGCCGCAGCTCCAGGATGTTCAATGCATTCGGGTGAAACCCTTCAACATTTTTCTGCACAAGGTGCACCACTACATCGTACCAAAGCGGTACCACCGGCGCATCGTTCATCATAATCTGGTCGGCCTTTTTATACAACTCATACCGCACTGAATCATTTGTTTCGGCAATTGCTTTTTCAAATGCGGCATCAAACGCCGGGTTGTTGTAGCGGGTGTAGTTTGGCGGCGCCGGGTTTTTGGAGTAGAAAACCGAAAGATAGTTTTCCGCATCGGGATAATCAGCAATCCAGCTACCGCGAAAGAAAACAGCTTTCGAACTGGAAGTCAGTTGCAGCAGAAGCGATTTCTGCACCACTTCCACCTGTACGTTCAGCCCTATTTCTTCCAGTTGGCGGGCAATGTAACTGGCAATGTCTGCATAAATAGGAATGGTCAGCAACTTTACCGGCGAAGGGTTTCTTTCCATGCCGGCTTCTTTTAAAAGTTTCCTAGCCAATTGCGGGTTGTACCCATATCCTTTCACCGTCACCGAATCGAAAGAAGGTAGGCCTGCGGGAACAAAACCAGAAATGGCCGGAATGCCCAGCGAGTTACGCAAGTACAGCACCATCTTTTCCCTATCGAAACCATAATTGATGGCCTGCCGCACTTTGCGCAGCCGCATAGGCGAGCCTTTTATTTCCGGGCTGGTAGTATCTACCAGTATTCCAAAATATTCAATGTTGAGATAAGGGTTTGTGTGAAGTTTGATCTTCTCCTCCCACTCTTTGCGCAGCGTGCCGCGTTTGGTTAACACTTCATCTTTAAACGACGCATCAATGTCGTTAATGAACGAAAGTTTTTTCTGCCGGAACAACAAAAACTCCGTGGCTTTGCTGTCGTAAAAAGACACTTTAATTCCATCGAGATAAGGCAACCGAACTCCCTGGCTATCCACTTCAAAGTAAGCCGGGTTTTTTTTCATCACCAGCGCCTGTCCTTCTTCCCAGGCTACAAACTGAAACGGCCCGGTTCCAACGGCATGGCGACGAAAATTGTTGCCGTATTTTTTAACTGCTTCCTGCGGAACAACCGAGCAATATTGCATGGACAAAATGCCAAGAATAGGATTGTATGGCCGGGTGAGTTTCAGTTGAAACGTGGTATCGTTAATGGCCTGGAAGCCGTCCACGCTATCTACTTTGCTATTGAAAATCCACGAACCGGGACTGGCTGTTGCCCGGTCAACAATGCGTTGGAAACTGTACACTACATCGGCCGCTGTCATCCTTCGTCCTTTGCCCGCCGGAAAGCAGGCATCGTTGTGAAAGAACACGTCGTTGCGTAAAAAGAACGTGTAGGTTTTTTTGTCCTCCGAAATTTCCCAGCGTTTGGCAAGCGATGGCACAATGTTCAACTGGCTGTCCACTTCCACCAGTGTATTGTACAATTGGTGAATGGCCCACATCACGGACTGGTTTTTGGCAAATGCCGGATCGATGGAGGCGATGCCGGTGCTTTCGTTGTAGTGAAAGATCATTTGCTCCTCTTTTTCGCCGCTGTAGCAGGAAGCAAGGAATACACTAAGCAGGGAGTAAAAGGTTAAATATTTAAGCGGGTGGAATATCTTCATCACTGAACCGTCTAAATTAGCGAAGTATTCCTTTTGGGAAAGTGAAAAACTGTATGATGAAATCAATTCTACCGGTCGTCGTTATCTTTTTCTTATCCGCTTTAGCCAGCAATGCGCAAACAAAATACACAAAGTATGATACGTTAATGGGCAGCAACACGTCGCAACGTTCATGGTGGGATGTGCAGCGCTACGACATTAGCGTGACACCGGATTACGAAACAAAAACAATCAAGGGGAAAGTAACCATCACCTATACCGTTATAGCCGATCAACACAACGATTACCTTCAGGTTGACCTGCAAAAACCGTTGGAGATTGATAGTTTTTATTATAACGGAAAGATGTACATCAACTATCCCGGCAAGCCTTTCTATAACGACGGTAACCATTGGTTTATCCCGTTGCCAAAATCGCCGAAAGGCTCCAGGGAATCACTGACCATTGTTTACCATGGAAAACCGAAAGAAGCCGTAAACCCACCCTGGGACGGTGGTTGGATTTGGGCGAAAGACGCACAGGCCCGTCCCTGGATGAGCGTTGCTTGCCAGGGCGATGGTGCATCGCTTTGGTACCCCTGCAAAGATTATTGGGCCGATGAACCCGACCAGGGAGCCACGCTAACCATCAAAGTACCCGATAACCTAATTGCGGTGGGAAACGGCAGGCTCGCCAGCAAAACATCGCTGGCCGGAAAAACGAGTTACCGCTGGGAAGTGAAAAGTCCAATTAATGCGTACAACCTCATTCCTTACATTGGTCATTACACTTCCTGGACCGATACGCTGGCCGGCGAAAAAGGCAAGCTTGATCTCACCCATTGGGTACTTGATTACGAGTTGGAGAAAGCCAGAAAGCAGTTCACCCAGGTAAAACAAACCTTACATGCCCTGGAGCATTGGTTTGGTCCTTACCCTTTTTATGAAGACGGCTACCAGTTGATTCAGTCGCCTTACTTGGGCATGGAACACCAAAGCGCCGTGGCCTACGGCAATGGGTTTAAGAATGGTTATCTGGGCCGCGATCTTTCCGGCACCGGCTGGGGGCTGAAATGGGATTATATTATTGTGCACGAAAGCGGGCACGAATGGTTTGGGAATAACATTACGGCAAAGGACCGGGCTGATATGTGGATACAGGAGGGCTTTACTGATTATTCGGAAACGTTGTTCACCGAATATTATTACGGCAAAGAAGCCGGCAATGAATACACGCAAGGCTTGCGTAGAAACATTGCGAACGATCAGCCCATTATTGCCGATTACGGTGTAAACAAGGAAGGCAGCGGCGATATGTATTTTAAAGGCGCCAACCTGCTTCACACAATTCGGCAGATCATGAATGACGAAGAAAAATTCAGGCAGATACTTCGTGGCCTGAACAAAGAGTTTTATCACCAAACCATTACGTCGAAGCAATTGGAGAATTACATATCCCTGAAAAGCGGGAAAGACCTCAGCAAAGTGTTTGACCAATACCTGCGTACGGTAAACATCCCGGTACTGGAATACAAACAGGCCGGTAACAGCCTGCAATACCGGTGGGCCAATACAGTACCGAATTTTGATATGCCTGTTCGGTTGGAGGACGGCAAATGGATTTCGCCAACGGCAAGCTGGAAAACGCTGCAATGGAACGCTTCCACACCTTTTGCGGTTGATAAAAACTTTTACATCACTCTGAAAAAACTATAATTTCTTTGCGGCACAATGCGAAAGAAAAATTCACAGGACAGTCCTTTTAATCCACCCAAATCCAGGTTCCACCAATGAGCACCATCAGGCGGCAAAGCATTATTTCTTCGTTTGTGGTTTATTTTGGTTTTGTACTGGGTTTCCTGAATACTTACCTGTTTACCCGTGAAGGCGGTTTCACCACCGAGCAGTATGGATTGACGGCAATTTTTGTGGCAGCTTCACAGCTAATGTTTTCTATCGCTAACCTTGGGATGACAGCTTTTATTACAAAGTTTTTTCCTTACTATCAGGCTCATTTGCCACCGCGAAAAAATGACCAACTCGCTATTGCCTTGTTCGTGCCTTGTATAGGTTTTCTGCTGGTCATAGCCCTTGGTATCGCATTCAAAGGCATTTTGGTCAACAAAATTTTTTCCAACTCACCGGAGCTTCCGCTTTACTATTACTGGCTTTTCCCTTTTGGTTTTGGGTTTACCATTTTTATGATTCTCGATGCCTATGCCTGGCAATTGAGAAAGGCGGTGCTAAGCAGTTTTTTGAAAGAGGTGGCGTTTCGCGGTTGCGTAACCGTTCTTATTGCGCTAACCACCTTTAACCTGGTAAAAAGCTTCGATACATTTATTGCCCTCTATTCTTTTGTGTACCTGGTGCTTGTTATTTATATGTTCGTTCACCTGAGAAAGCAAGGTAAGCTGCACATTTCCTTTCAGCGAAGCATCGTTACCCGCAGGTTCAAAAAGAAAATTTTAGCGCTTTTAGGTTTTGTGTGGAGCGGTAGTCTTGTCTTTAGTATGGCTTCGGTGGTAGATACACTTTTTATTGCGGCCATACTCCCAAACGGCATGGGCGCTGCAGGTATTTTCACCTTTGGTCAATACATTGCCAGTTTGGTTCAGGCGCCGCAAAGAGCTGTTATAGCCGCTGCTACCGGGCCACTTTCGCAAGCCTGGAGAGAAAAGGACTTTGGAAAACTAAACCTGATTTACAAGCGGTCATCCATCAATCTTTTGCTGTTCTCCTGTGCTATGTTTAGTCTTATCTGGCTGAATTTTGATGACGGGATTTCCACCTTTCAATTGCAGCCTGAGTACACAGCCGCTAAGTGGGTGTTTTTTTACTTTGGTATTACCCGCATTCTTGATATGGGGACCGGCGTAACGGCGCAGATAATCAACACGTCAACGTACTGGCGTTTTGAATTCATTACTGGCTTAATACTCTTAAGCATCATGCTGCTGCTGAACTATTTTTTGACCAGGGAATTAGGAATGATTGGGCCGGCAGTTGCCAACCTGATTTCGTTTACCGTTTACAACTCTATCCGGTACACCTTTCTCTTGCGAAAATTTGGGATGCAGCCATTTGATCGAAACACGGCTTACACCGTTCTGTTAACGGCAGGGTGTTTCCTGATGACTTACTTTCTTTTCCGAAATGTAACGGGGCTGCACTGGATGGTTTTACGCAGCCTTGCATTTGTTGTTCCGTTTGCAATTATCACGATCCGGATGAAACTCTCCCCTGATCTTCTTCCCGTATGGGAAACAGTAAAAAAGCGCTTACGGCTTGGTTGATGCGGTAACGGCCTCGTCGGTCACTCGCCCTACGCCAATCAAACGCGAGGCATAGTAAGAATCGAACATGTCGGAGATAGTTACGCCTTTGGTAGAAGCGTGTACAAACTTGTTGTTGGTTAAGTACATGCCAACATGCGATACGCCACCGGTTGTGTTAAAGAAAAGAAGGTCGCCTTCTTTTAATTCAGTGCGGGAAATGCGGCGGCTGAAATCGTATTGCATTTTGGCTGTGCGTGGCAAAGCCAGACCATAAAGAGAAGTAAACAGCACCTGCATAAAAGCTGAACAATCGATGCCGCTTTTAGTAGTGCCGCCATAACGGTAACGGGTTCCGTACCAGTCGTCGATTAGGCGAAAAAGGTGAATGTTTTTGATCAGTTCCACTTCAATATCCAGCAAAAGAGAATATTTGAACTGAAGCGATTCTGCGCCTTCAATAGTGGCGTCTGACTTCGCAGCGGCCAGCAATAAATCCTTTTTTACAGAAGGAGTGGCAACAGGTTTGGAAACAAATACAGCAGGCTGATCGGCTTCCGGCTCAATGGAAATATCTTCTAAGAATTTAAGATTTGTTTTGGCAGGCTCCGGTTTAACTTGTGAGCCTTGGGCAGATACGGTCGAGGTTGCTCCGAAGAACAAGATGCTGGCTAATAGGATAGTGTTTTTTAGCATGGTGCTTGTTTTTGAGTCTCGTGGGAAACGAAAATAGTGGTTTTATGGACTTTTTCCCACAGTATGTGGATTTCTTTCAACGGAGCTTAACATCTATTATTGCCTCAAGCCGCTGTAACTTGCACTCATTCAGCGTTTCTGCCCGAAAAAGTTTTGACAAAGATCAAGAGGAGCCCGATGAGATTTTCACATTTACACGTTCACACGCAGTATTCACTTCTGGATGGGGCCGCTTCCATCAGTTCTCTTTATAAAAAGGCCATTGACGATGGCATGCCGGCACTGGCCATCTCCGACCATGGAAACATGTTTGGCGCTTTTGAGTTTGTTTCGCAGGCCTATAAAAATGTGGATGCGAATGGCAAACCCAAAGTAAAACCAATTGTCGGCTGCGAATTTTACGTGGTTGCCGACCGTCATCGCCGCAGTTTTACCAAAGAAGAAAAAGACCGCCGGTACCACCAGATTTTATTGGCGAAAAACGAACAGGGTTATCGAAACCTGGTGAAGCTTACTTCGCTGGGTTACATGGAAGGTCTTTACGGGAAATATCCCCGTATCGATAAAGAATCTATCGTCAAATACCATGAAGGTTTGATCGCAACCACCTGTTGTCTTGGCGCCATGGTGCCGCAACTAATTCTGCAGGGAAAAGAAGCCGCAGCAGAAGAAGAATTTAAATGGTGGCTTGACCTTTTTGGCGAAGATTATTATGTGGAGTTTCAGCGCCACGGCATGGCTGAGCAGGACAAGGTGAATGATGTGCTGGTGCGTTTTGCCACAAAGCACAATGTGAAAATGATTGCATCGAACGATTCACACTACACCGATGTCGAAGACTTCAATGCCCACGACATCCTGCTTTGTATCAACACCGGCGAAAAACAGGCCACTCCTGCCCTTCGCGAATTTGCCGACGATGATGTAAGCATGAAGGACAAGCGTTTTGCTTTTCCTAACGATCAATTCTATTTTAAAAAGACGAACGAGATGCTGGACAGGTTCAAGGACCTGCCGCAAGCCATTGATAATACCAACGAAATTGTTGACAAGGTTGAACTGCTCAACCTGAAGCGGGATATTCTTCTTCCCGCCTTCCCGTTGCCGAAAGAATTCCAGTTGCACGAAGACAGCAATTTAAACCAGTGGGAATACCTGAAGCACATCACCTACGAAGGGGCAAAGGAACGTTACCACGAGATTACAGAAGAAATCCGGGAACGACTGGACTTTGAGCTCTTCACCATCAAAACCATGGGTTTTGCCGGTTACTTTTTGATCGTTTCCGACTTCATTAAAGCCGGTCGCGACCTAGGTGTGTTTGTGGGCCCAGGCCGTGGTTCGGCTGCTGGTTCTGCGGTAGCGTATTGCATTGGCATTACCAACATCGATCCCATTAAGTACAACCTCCTGTTTGAGCGTTTCCTCAACCCGGATCGTAAGTCAATGCCCGATATTGATACGGACTTCGATGATGAAGGCCGTCAGAAGGTGATTGATTACGTGGTGCAGAAATATGGCAAGAACCAGGTAGCGCAGATTGTTACCTATGGTACAATGGCCGCTAAATCGAGCATCAAGGATGTTGCCCGTGTAATGGACCTTCCGCTACCGGAATCGAATGCATTGGCGAAGCTTGTGCCTGAAAAACCAGGTACCAAACTTTATCGTTGTCTGCATGCGCCCATTACTTCCAAAGAAGGCGAAAAGCCGCTGGAAGATGATTATGGAAGTGATGATATTGAAAACATCAAGCGCCTGAGAGAAGTTTACAACAGCAAGGGCCTGCAGGCCGATGTGTTGCATATTGCAGAGAAGCTCGAAGGTTCCGTACGGAACACCGGTATTCACGCTGCAGGTATCATCATTGCGCCGAAAGATCTGACCGAGTTGATTCCGGTATTCGCTTCAAAAGAAACAGACCTTTGTATTACGCAAATTGAAGGAAGCATCATTGAAGATTCCGGCGTAATTAAGATGGACTTCTTGGGGTTGAAAACCCTTTCCATCATCCGCGATGCACTGATCAATATCAAGCAGCGTCATGGTGTTGAAATTGAAATCGACACAATTCCGCTCGACGATGTAAAAACTTACGAACTGTACCAACGCGGCGATACCATTGCTACGTTCCAGTTTGAAAGTCCGGGCATGCAGAAATACCTGAAGGAACTGAAGCCTGACCAATTTGCCGATCTAATTGCGATGAACGCCTTATACCGTCCCGGTCCAATGGCGTACATTCCGCAATACGTTGATCGTAAACACGGCCGCGAAGCAGTGGAATACGATCTGCCGGAAATGGCTGAATACCTCGAAGAAACGTACGGTATTACGGTGTACCAGGAGCAGGTGATGTTGCTGGCGCAGAAGCTGGCCGGCTTCTCCAAAGGAGATGCCGACGTTCTGCGGAAGGCCATGGGTAAAAAAGACCGGAAGACGCTGGACAAGATGAAGAGCAAATTCATCGATGGCGCCGTGGCGAAAGGCCATCCGGCTAAAACACTGGAAAAAATCTGGACCGACTGGGAAGCCTTTGCGCAATACGCTTTCAACAAATCTCACTCCACTTGTTACGCTTATGTAGCATACCAAACCGCCTACTTAAAAGCCCACTACCCTGCCGAGTACATGGCGGCGGTGCTCAACCACGCCAATGCTATTGAAAAACTCACCTTCTTCATGGAAGAATGTAAGCGCATGGGGTTAACGGTGTTGGGTCCGGACATCAACGAATCGCAAAAAGGTTTTGCGGTGAACCCGGTTGGCGAAATTCGTTTTGGACTCGGTGGATTGAAAGGCGTGGGTGAAGCAGCTGTGGAAAGCCTGATTGAAGAACGGACCAAAGCTGGTGCTTTTGAAGATCCATTCCAGTTTATGAAACGAATTAACCAGCGTACCGTGAATAAAAAAACGCTGGAAAGTCTTGTGTATGCTGGTGCGTTCGATACGTTCCCACAGTTGCACCGTGCTCAGTACCTCTCTGTGCCGGAAGGCGAAACGCAGAACGGTTTGGAAAAGATGATTCGCTATGGCAACGTGGTGCAGGCAGAAAGCATGAATACCTCCAACACCCTGTTTGGCGATCTGCCAACGGTGCTGGATATTAAACCGCCTACCATTCCAGCTTGCCCGCCTTTCTCTCTAACCGAAAAGTTAGAAAAAGAAAAAGAAGTGACCGGTATCTATCTAAGCGGTCACCCGCTTGATCATTACCGCTTCGAAATACGGCATTACGGCATTACATCGGTGGTTGATTTCAACGAAATAAAAGACTCCGCCATTCTTGCCGGGCAGGGAAAGACCTACCGCATCCTGGCGCTGGTGACTGGTGTCAATCACCGCATTTCCCGCAAGGGAACCAAATTCGGCGCTTTTACCATTGAAGATTATTCGGGTAAAACGGAGCTGGCTTTGTTTGGTGATGACTACGCCAAATTTCAGCACTTTTTTATGCAGGGGCAAGCCATCTACATGACCGGGTCATTCAAGCAGCGCTGGAATGCTGGTGAATATGAGTTCAAGGTAGGTGGTATTACACTTGCCGAAAACGTAAAACGAACCTTTACCAAGCAGCTTTGCCTGGAAATGGATGTGCGAAACATTCAGCCGGAATGGATTGAGTTTTTTGAAAAGAACCTGGCGGCCTTTCCCGGCCCAAGTTCTGTACGCATTTCCATTGTAGAGCCCAAAACTGATTTAAAGGCAGCTTTGCAGACAAACGGGCATGGTTTCGAGATGAACTCAGCCATGGCGAACTTCTTGGAAAAGCGGCCGGAGATTGATGTGAAAGTGGTTACCACTTAGATGTTAATAAAGGGTAAACTGTCGTGAAGACAGTTAACAAGGTTTGGGCTTAAATTTGTGCAGTAAATAGAAATTCTCAGACAAATACTAAATAGAAAACTATGGCAAAAGCATTCACAGATTCAAACTTTCAAACTGAAGTTTTAGATGCAGATAAATTGACGATTGTTGACTTTTGGGCAGAGTGGTGTGGTCCTTGCCGTGCTATTGGACCAGTTATCGATGAACTGTCGAAAGAATATGACGGGAAGGTAAATATTGGTAAAGTAAACGTGGACGAGAACCCACAAGTGAGTATGAACTACGGCATCACTTCCATTCCTGCTATCCTTTTCATTAAAAATGGCCAGGTAGTAGATAAACTGGTTGGTGCGCAGCCAAAAGGCAACTTCGTAAAGAAGATTGAAGCACACATGAATTAAGCTTTTAGGATTTTAAGACCTATGAGGTTTTAAAAACCTCATAGGTCTTTTAACTAAAAAGCCCCGGAAATTTCCGGGGCTTTTTAGTTAATGCAGTTTTACATCCAACACATCGGGTTTGTGTTTGTACCGGAACAGAATTAGAAACAAGACGGCAACTACCAGGGCATAACCAGCAAAGGAAAGCCAGATGTCGTGCCACTCTTTTTCGCCGCCGGCGCCGGTAAAATAATTGTCGATGACGTATCCGCTGACCGTACTTCCCAAAAAGGCTCCCACGCCATTTGTCATCATCATAAAAAGTCCTTGCGCACTGGAGCGAATGGTTGGATCGGTCTCCGTTTCCACGAAAAGCGATCCGGAGATATTGAAAAAGTCGAAGGCCATGCCATACACAATGCAGGAAACGATGATCATCCACAATCCTTCTGCTGGGTTTCCATATGCAAATAATCCAAAGCGAAGCACCCAGGCGAGCATGGAAAACAGCATCACCTTTTTAATACCGAACCGCTTTAAAAAGAAAGGGATCGTCAGGATAAACAGGGTTTCCGACATCTGCGAGATGGACATAATGATGGTAGAATATTTCACCACGAAAGACTCAGGCCCGTATTCGGGAGCATTTCTGAAATCATCCAAAAACACATCGCCGTACATATTGGTCAATTGCAGGGCGGCGCCGAGCAGCATTGAAAACAGGAAAAACAAGGCCATACGGTAATTGCCAAAAAGAGTAAATGCCTGTAAGCCCAACTGTTCCGTCAGGCCGGCATTTTTTGAAATTTGTTTTGGCGGTGGGCACTTGGGAAGGGTAAAAGAATAAATTCCCAGCGCAACCGCAGCAATGCCGGCGATGATGAATTGTCCCGATGTGGCTTTGCTGCCCGTCAGGTTTGTTGTCCACATGGCCGCAATAAAACCAACCGTACCCCAAACCCGGATAGGTGGAAATACCTTCACCACATCAAAGCCATCCCTTTTTAATATAGTATAAGCAATGGAGTTGGAAAGCGAAATGGTTGGCATGTAACAGATCATGGCCGCAAAAATCACATAGTATAAGGTATCGGCATCGGTCACCTGCGGAACGTAAAACAGGATGAGACCATACAAAACGTGGAGGATGCCATAGAGCTTTTCAGCATTCACCCATTTATCCGCAATGATCCCGGTAAGTGCCGGCATGAAAAGCGAAGCCAGGGCAAGGGTTGAAAAGATAGCACCAAACTTGGCGCCGGGGTTTTCAATTTTTGACAAGTCACTGGAAAAGAAATAGGTAGCAATCGTAATCAGCCATGCGCCCCAAACAAAGAACTGGAAAAAGCTCATGATCGTCAGCCGAAGCTTAATATTCATACTGCGGATTTAGTTTAGGCGTGAAAGATAGCGGATTTGAAAAAAGAAAACGCAAGGTTGCTAACATTCCGGTAACAGAAAACAAGCTTCCAATCCTATCTTTTACCCATGACGCCGGAGGGAGAAATGCAGCAGGATAATCGCGTCTTGCTACGAATTAATTTTTTATCTATCAATGGG
>DATKHJ010000314.1:0-5555 GCA_035510335.1 Flavisolibacter sp.
ATCAAAAATTCATTTGCATGTTGAAAGTTGAGCACATTGGCATTGCGGTAAAATCATTAACAGAATCAATTCCCTTGTTTGAAAAATTATTAAATACGGCCTGCTACAAAACCGAAACGGTGGAAAGCGAAGCAGTGGCTACCGCTTTTTTTCGGCAGGGAGAAACAAAGATTGAGCTATTGGAATCAACAAAAGAAGACGGCGTGATTCAAAAATTTATTGAAAAGAAGGGCGAAGGCATTCACCATCTTGCGTTTGAAGTGGCAGATATTTATGCAGAAATGGAACGGTTAAAAGCAGAAGGCTTTCTTCTTCTCAACGAACAACCCAAACAAGGCGCTGACAACAAACTGGTTTGTTTTCTTCACCCCAAGAGCACCAATTCAGTATTGATTGAATTATGCCAGGAGAGAAAGTAAGCGGCAATAGACAACAGGCAATGAGCAATAAGCAATTGCTTGTACTCATTCGTGTAATCCGTATAAAATTCGCGTTTTAGAAATAAAAAACCCCTGGTAGAAACCCGGGGTACATCCTCAACGCCTAAAAAAATAAGGTTAGCCTACCGGTTAGCGGGTAGTAAAATGCGGTGCTTTAAAGTTGTTGGGATTTGTGAAAAAGAATAACAAGCAATCGCTGTAATAACAGCGAATAGGTATAATGACATGGTACGGTTTTAAGTTTTCAGTTTTCAGTTACATAGCTGCAACGGCAACAAACATATACTACAGACTTTGCTCTTGCAAGCATTTCATAATTTTATTTCTTCTCATTTTCTAAGATTAAGGGAATTTACGTACAATCGCTTTTTTGAAATCACCGTGAACAAATGAAATATTCTGTGCACGGTCATTTCGCAACACCCAACTTTACCAACCAAAGATTGTTAACTACACATGCAGCAACGCTACGATTATATCATTACCGGAACCGGCTGCGCAGGCCTTAGTCTTGCCATGCACATGATTGCATCCGGAAACTTTGCGGACAAAAAAATTCTCCTGGTTGATGCTGCGCAAAAAGCAACCAATGATCGCACCTGGTGCTTTTGGGAAAAAGAACCAGGCTTGTTTGAACCCATCGTGCACAAACAATGGGAACACCTGTGGTTTTACGGCGAAGAATTTTACAAGGAAATGCCCATTCTCCCCTATCGCTATAAAATGATTCGTGGTGTTGACTTTTATCATTATTGTTTTGAAACAATAAAGCAGCAGCCCAATATTCAGCTCCTACAGGCAAATGTGGAACGAGTCTTTTCCGAAGGAGAAACCGGCGTGGTGGCCGGCGGCGAAACCTTTTATGCCGATTATGTTTTCAACAGCATTTTGTTTGAGAAACCAACCCTTGACAAAAACCAGTATTGGCTGCTGCAGCATTTTAAAGGCTGGACGATTACCACACCCGAAAGCACTTTCGATCATCATGTGGCCACGCTAATGGATTTTCGCATTAGCCAGGAACACGGCACAGCGTTTTGTTATGTACTTCCTGTAAACGATAAAGAAGCGCTGATTGAATACACGCTGTTTACCAAAGATCTGCTGCCAGATAGTGCCTACGATGCTGGTTTAAAATCGTACATCGAAAACATCATACACCTTTCTGCTTACGAGGTAAAAGAAACGGAGTTTGGGATTATCCCGATGACGAACTACAAATTCGAAAGAAGAAAAAACAACATCGTCAATATTGGCACCGCAGGCGGACAAACAAAAGGTTCCAGCGGTTACACCTTCTATTTTATTCAGCAACACAGCAAGGCGCTTGTTGATAGCCTGGCGAAAACAGGTAAGCCGTTTGTAGCAAACCCTTCGTGGCGTTTCCCGTTTTACGACAGCGTGCTGCTAAACATCTTACACCACGATACGCTGCCCGGAAAACAAATCTTTAGCACCCTGTTTCAAAAAAACAAGGCAACCGATGTACTCACCTTCTTAAACAACGAGTCGTCGCTGGCGCAGGAGCTAAAGATCATTTCCTCGCTGCCCACGCTGCCGTTTTTGAAAGCAGCCATCAACCAGCAGCTTTAACTGTTTTGGTTAATCACCTGCACCAAAAGATTGGCCGGCACCACACCGGAATGCCGCCATTTCACTTCTCCGCCTTTAAAAAGAATGAGCGTTGGTACACCCTGTATGCCGTATTTCTGTGCCACCGCCGGGTTCTTGTCAACATCCACTTTCAAAATCGTGGCTTTGTCGCCAATGGCATCTTTTGCCTGCTTTAAAATAGGCGCCATGGTTTTGCAAGGACCGCACCACTCGGCAAAAAAATCTACCAGCACGGGTTTATCAGCATTTAATATCTCCGCAAAGCTTGCCATAATCTTTTACCAGTTTTTACAGCACACAATATACCAAACGGCGCCCTTGCGGCTGGTACGATAATTTAAAACGCTTTGGCATGAACACGCCCCTGCTGGATAAAAGTGTAAAGATCTTGCTCTTCTTCGCCCTGCTGTTTCTGCTTTTATTTTACGGCAAACCGTTTCTTGTTCCTTTTCTTATTGCCTCGTTGCTGGCCATGCTGGTGCTGCCGCTTTGTGCCCGGCTGGAGAAACACATGAAAAAGTGGATGGCAATTCTTCTTTCGGTATTGCTACTGCTGGTCGTTATCTGCATCATTGTTGGCGTGTTTGCCTGGCAGGTTTCCGATATTTCGAGCCGCTCCGCGGAGATTCAAAAAAACATTACCGAAAGGATTGAGCAGGCAAGAGAGTTTATTACCACCACGCTGGGCATTTCCGAACAAAAGCAACAGCAAATTATCCAGCAACAGCAGCAGTCGTCCACCGGGCGGGTTTCCGGAATGCTCACCGGGCTTGCTTCTTCTTTCGGGGGCTTTCTTACCAACTTCATTATTGTGATGGTGTATATTTTCCTGTTTCTTCTTTACCGCACCCATTTGCAGCGCTTTGTTTTAAAACTGGTGCCGAAGGCAGAACAGGGCAATGCGCAAAGCATAATGCACGATGTGCGCCAGGTATCACAAAAATACCTGACAGGTCTTGCGCTGATGATTGGCTGCCTTTGGGTGATGTACGGCATTGGCTTTTCCATTGTGGGTGTGGAGAACGCCATCTTCTTTGCCATTCTTTGCGGGCTGCTGGAGATTGTTCCTTTTGTGGGCAACCTGGTAGGTGTGGGGATTACGCTGCTTATGACGCTCGCCCAGGGCGGCAGCAGCAGTATGCTCATTGGCATCCTGGTAACGTACGGCCTTGTGCAGTTTACACAAACCTATTTGCTGGAGCCGCTGGTGGTGGGACGAGAGATCAGCATCAATCCTGTGTTTACCATTGCCGGCATTGTGGGTGGTGAACTTTTATGGGGCATACCGGGGATGATTCTTGCGCTTCCGCTACTGGGTATCATCAAAATCATTTGCGATCACATTGAACCGCTAAAACCGTTTGGCTATTTAATTGGCGATACGAAAAGCAGCTCGGCGGGAACCGACAAGCTGAAGAAGCTGTTCAGGGGTAAGAAATAAAACAGGAACACAAAGCACGGAAGGCCGTCCTTGGTTCTCGGTTACCGCTTTTGCAAGTTACATTTTGCCTCCGGCCGTTTTCGTTCCCTTCTTTCGCACCTTACATTTGCTAAATGAAGATGGAAGAACTGTACGGCATCTACCGGCAATATCCTTCGGTACAAACCGATACCCGCAAACTGCAAAAAGGCGATCTTTATTTTGCACTGAAAGGACCAAACTTCAATGGCAACAGCTTTGCCGAAAAAGCGCTGGCACAAGGTGCTGCCTACGCCATCATCGACGAAGCCGAATTTGCCATTGAAGGCAAAACAATCCTGGTAGCCGACGTGCTGGAAACCATGCAACAATTAGCGCTTCATCACCGCCGGCAGTTCAGCATTCCGTTTTTAGCTATTACCGGCAGCAACGGAAAAACAACCACAAAAGAACTGGTTCATGCCGTTCTTTCTACCCGTTTCAAAACTTATACAACAGAAGGCAACCTGAATAACCACATTGGTGTTCCGTTAACCATTTTAAAAATCAGGGACGATGCCGAAATGGCCGTAATTGAAATGGGCGCCAATCACCAGAAAGAAATTGAATCGTATTGCCGGATTGCCCTGCCCACGCATGGCCTCATTACCAACTGCGGCAAAGCCCACCTCGAAGGCTTTGGCGGCGTGGAAGGCGTTCGCAAAGGCAAGGGAGAACTGTTTGATTTTCTTCGCGAAAACGGCGGCATCATCTTCCGCATGAACGATTACGACTACCTGCACCAAATGAGCCGCGGCATTGACAAGGTGTTTACTTACGGCACATCGGATGCCGGTGTTGCAGGGCATGCCACCCAAAGCGATCCTTTTCTTGCCGTAAGCTTTACAAAAGGTTTTACCGGCACCATTCAAACATCGCTTGTCGGCGATTACAACCTGCCCAATGTGTTAGCCGCAGTTGCCGTGGGCAAAGCATTTGGTGTGGCTGACGGGCAAATCAAAAATTCCATTGAAGCATACGCACCATCCAACAGCCGGTCGCAGTTAGTACAAAAAGACAGCAACAAGATTATCCTGGATGCCTACAACGCCAATCCTAGCAGCATGAAAGCCGCCATTGATAATTTTGCCAAGGCAGAAGGCGAAAGCAAATTACTGGTGCTGGGCGCCATGGCCGAATTGGGTCCCGAAAGCGTACAGGAACACAAGGCAATTATTGATGCAATTGGGCAGCATCAATGGAAAGCTGTTTTATTGGTCGGCGGCGATTTTTTGAAAACACCCCACGCCTACCAATCGTTTGCAAAGCCGGAAGAAGCAGGCGAATGGCTGCAGGCGCAAAACATCCGTAATGCATTTTTGCTGGTGAAAGGCTCACGAAGCATGCAGATGGAAAAAGTGCTGAACTATTTGTAAATGGAAAACGAACATCCACACCGCGGTTACCTGGCCACAATTCTTTCGTTGCGCTGTCCGCGTTGCCGCGAAGGGAAATTGTTCAGGCACCCGCTGACCATTCGCATTAAGCGCAACATGGAAATGCACGACACATGCCCCGTGTGCAACCAGGCCACCGATATTGAAGTGGGGTTTTATTACGGCACCGGTTACGTCAGCTACCTGGTCGGCCTGGCAATTACCGCCATCAGCTGCCTGCTTTGGTTTTTACTTATCGGCTTTTCATTTAAAGACAAACGCTTTTTGGTTTGGATCACCCTCAACTCTGTTGGCCTCCTGGCTCTTCAGCCCTGGCTCATGCGTTTTTCCCGGGCTCTCTGGCTCTCGTTTTTTGTTAGCTACGATCCTGAATGGGAGAACCGTCCGCCCGACCAGCCCGAACGGGTGAACGATGAGCAGAAAAACAACTGGTAGCCGCCCAAACAGCCAACGTTTCTGCCCACGGCAAACACCTCAACAGCTCGTATTTAAATATTTGATAAACGGTAGATTTCAGTACCGGGAATGCCTTTACTTTACAGCTACTGCTTTAGACCGGCTTTAACCTACTGGATGATCGATTATTGCACAAACCCGTCAATTCTTTCTAACAAATAAACACACGTATGAAGTTCACGCATCTCC
>DATKHJ010000315.1:0-2149 GCA_035510335.1 Flavisolibacter sp.
GTTTTGTACGCTTCCAGCTGGCTTTGCGGCACAATGCGCCAGAAGTTTTTTGCCTTCAGGTACTGGTAATCGGAATCCTTGATAAAAAGACCGTAAATCGACTCCCGTTGCTTGAACGAGATTTTCACATAGTCTTCGTTAATCGTCGCTTTCTTTTCGAAAAACTTTTCAATGTCTTCACTATTCATGTCTTTTGTTTTAGGTATGGAGATAAAGCAAAATCAGAAGACATCAAAAGATGGAAATAAGATGAAGCCTGGATGCTAAGAACTCAATGGTCTTTCCAAATATAAGCTCATTTGTTCAGGTAAACAGAAATTGGCCAAACGCTTTATGATAGTTTTGGGATGCCGGCAGTAAATAAAGTGTATCTTCACACAGTTAATTTGAGCCTCGCATTCGTAATTGCTAATTAGTTCTGCTCTGCATTTTTAGTTATCCCTTACCATTGCCTTCTCAAGTATTTATCAATTTTAATTTCAAACGGACATGAACATTTATGTTTCCAACTTAAGCTTCAACATTCAGGATGAAGACTTGAGAGAATTTTTTACACCTTATGGTGAAGTCACATCTGCAAAAGTTATCAACGACAAATTCACTGGCAAAAGCCGCGGCTTTGGTTTTGTGGAAATGAGCGATGATGAGGCTGCTGGTAAGGCAATCCAGGAGCTGAACGATGCAACAGTTGACGGCAGAAACATCAAGGTGATGGAAGCCAAACCAAAAGAAGACAGGCCAGCCCGCAGCAACGGAGGTTTCCGTGGCAACGGCGGTGGCGGTTTCAACAAGAACAGATGGTAATTGAGCCGATATGTTTTGGAAAAGCCTTTGGAATTTCCAGAGGCTTTTCTTTCTTATGGCTTAACTTCAGGAAATTATTTTACTGTTGAACCGGTAAAGAAAAGCAACCGGTCAACTTCATTTAAAACGATAAAACAATATGGCGAGATCAGCACAAAGTTTTAATAAACGCGAAAAAGAAAAACAACGGGCTAAAGACAAACAGGAAAAGAAAGAAAAAATGGCCGAACGCAAAGCCATGAAAAAAGAGCAGACACTGGAAGATATGATGGCCTACATTGATGAGAACGGTAACCTTTCCAGCACGCCGCCCGATCCTTCCAAAATGAAAACCTTCAACGCCGAAGAAATTGAGATTGGTGTTCCGCAGCAAAGAGAACTGAGCCCGGAAGAACTGATCAGAACCGGTGTTGTAAACTTCTTCAACTCAGCAAAAGGCTTTGGCTTTATCAAAGACAGCCAAACCGGCGAAAGTGTTTTCTTTCACCAGAACAACATTTCGTTCCCGGTAAAAGAAGGCGACCGTTTGCGTTTTGAAACAGAAATGGGCGACAGGGGACCTGCGGCCATCAATGTTGAAAAAGCCTAACAGAACGTTCGGTCAATAAGCTGGTTTTGAAAAATAGTCTTACCCGGGTAGTTACCGGTGGCAGGGCAACCCTGCTGTGTTTCCGTTAAATTGTGGTGCTTGCCTTGTGTGAACGGGTTCCTCCTTCCGACATAACATTTAAGCAATTTTCGGTATGTAAAAAAACACGGTTATGTTGCGCAGTATTCTTCTTCTAACCATTGCCAGTTTTTGGGGTTTTTGTGCAAAAGCGCAATCAAAACCCTTTACCATAACAGCGTATTTCGCAGGTAGTCTGGAAGAGATCAACCAATACGATCCAACCAAACTAACGCATATCATTTTTAGTTTTTGCCACCTGCGGGGCAACCGCCTGCACGTCAACAACAGCAACGACACGGCACGCATTCAGCAACTGGTGAAGTTGAAAAAAACGGCTCCGCAACTGAAGGTGTTGTTGTCGTTAGGCGGCTGGGGTGGCTGTGCTACCTGTTCTGATGTTTTTTCTACCGATGCCGGACGAAAAGAATTTGCCGCTTCGGTAAAAAGCCTGAACGATTACTTCGGCACCGATGGCATCGACCTTGATTGGGAATATCCCGCGGTGCAGGGTTACCCCGGGCACACCTTCCGGCCGAAAGACAAACAAAATTTCACCTCGCTTGTAAAAGATTTACGCAACAGCCTTGGCGCAAAAAATGAAATTAGTTTTGCGGCCGGCGGCTTTCAGCGTTTTATAGATGAAGCCATTGAATGGCTACCCGTAATGCAGTTGGT
>DATKHJ010000316.1:0-42651 GCA_035510335.1 Flavisolibacter sp.
ATTATTGACCATTTACCATCCCTCATTCCTCGCTCCTCATTCCTTCAACAACTTGAGGCAAACCGGTTTTGGCAGCGAAATCTGTTCGCCGGTTTCGGTTAACAAACCTGTTTGTTTGTCGCGTTTAAAAATCACAATATTGTTCGTGTTCTGGTTGGCTGCCAGCAGATAATTGCCGGTTGGGTCAATCACAAAATTGCGCGGCGCTTCGCCAAGGGTTGATTGATAACCCACAGTGGTGAGCTTTCCTGTCCGTGCATCAATCTTAAAAATGGCAATGTTGTTTTCAGAAAGGCGGTTGCTGGCATAAAGAAATTTTCCATCCGGCGATACATGAATATCGGCGCTGCCGAAAGGTCCTTTCGCCGTATCGGCATGCGCTAAAATGCGTTGCTTCTGCGTTAGCTTTCCCTTGCTGTAATCGAAGGCTATCACGCTGCCGCCCATTTCTTCCATCAGGTAAGCCCATTTGCCGTTGGGGTGAAAATCGAGGTGCCGCGGACCACCGCCGGCCGATGATTTTGCAAACGAAACTTTCTTCTCGTCCATAGGACTAACCGGCGTTCCTTTGAACGGGTAAATCATCACTTTGTCCAGGCCTAAATCCGGCGAAAGCAGGTAATCGCCAGCCGGCGAAAACACCGTTGCATGCACATGCGCCGAAGCCTGTCGGGAAGCATCAGCACCCTTACCCACATGCTTTACCAGTTGCGTAAAAGGATTTATACTACCGTTTTTGGCAATCGGAAAAGCCGTGATGCTGCCGCCACTATAATTCCCGGCCACCACCCATTTGGCCTTCGGGTCAACCGCCACATAAGCCGGGTGATCGCCGCCGGTTGCCTGCTGGTTCAGCAAGCGCAGTGTGCCGTCTGATTTATTAAATTGAAATGCACTCACTTTCCCTCCCGATGGCGAAGCGGTTTCGTTGCAGGCATACAGCGTTTTGCCATTGGGTGCAATGGCCAGGTAAGACGGGCTTTCCGCCTTATCGGTGCTGCTGACAAACGTGGCCTTGCCGGTAGCCGCATCAAACCGGTACACATAAATACCCTTGCTGCCGGTGCCGGTGTAAGTGCCAATGAAAAGAAAATATTGTTGTGCGGAAGTCATCATGGAAAGAGTAGTGAGAAGTAAAAGAAAAAAGAAGCGCATGGTAAACTGTTCTGATGGTGTAAAGTACGGAAACCCTCCTGATTGCAGCAAACGTACTGCAAAGAGGATAATATCCCCTTGCTTGTTTCTTATAGGTTTACCGGTTCCTGCGCAGATATTCCATTTCTTGAAGAAATGGAATATCTCAAAATGTACCAGCGAAATCCTTATCCTATCTTTCTTAATTCAACACCATGCAGGTCAGAAAGGCGTTCGGTAAAAACCTGTTCTTCTGCTTTTGGAATGCCAACCTGCAGGTTGCAGAAAAGCTGCATTTCATTTTTCAGCACAACACCACTGTAGCGTTTTACATAAATCATGACCTCGTTCATCAACGTGTAATCGAACTGCAGTCCATAGTTTACCAGGATGGGCTTTTCGGCAATGGGTGTTAACTGCAAGGCCAGCGAGGTGGACGTTTTGTACGCATTGATCAAACCGGGCACACCTAAAAGTGTTCCGCCAAAATAACGCACCACCACCACGGCAACATCGGTTAATCCTTTGCTGTCGATCTGCCCTAAAATTGGTTTGCCTGCAGAACCAGAAGGCTCGCCATCATCGCTGGCGCGGAAGGCATTTCCATCCGTGCCAATGCGGTAAGCAAAACAGTGGTGTGCCGCTTTGGGATGTTCTTCCTTTAATTCTTTCAGCCGCTTTTTAAATTCATCGGCCGATTGAATAGGAAACGCATAGGCAATAAATCGGCTGCCCCTGTCCTTAAACTCCGTTTGCGCCGGCGCCGAAATGGTGTTGTAATGTGTCATTTGCAGCGGCGAATATAGCGGGGAAAAGAAGATATTACGAGATTGGGAAGGATATTGAGATATTGAGATATTGGGATATTGCGATTGAAGAATTGCCTGAATGGGTTTTTATTCTTTGGGAAGGAAAGTTTGCAGGCTGTCGCTCAATATTTTTTCCGTATGTATTAGCGTTGCGTGTTGCAGTTGCGGTGCAGGCAACCCAGCGCCAATAAACAGGCCTTCGTTTGTAATCACTTTTGCCTCGTCCCACAAGCCTTCATCAATAAACGATTGCAACAACTGGCTGCCACCTTCTACCAAAATGCTTTGCACACCCAGGTGGTAAAGGCCATTGAGCAATTGGTGCACAAGATTGACATCTTCGGTAACCTGGTAGTAATGAACACCCGGCAAATTATAGCCCGAAAGTTTTTCAAAAGGCAGGGTGTGTTTGTGTTTGTTGAAGACAATAGTAGGTGCGGCGCCATCAAACAACTTTAACCAGGCCGGCAACCGAAGGTTCATGTCCACCACAATGCGCACCGGGTTTTTTCCCGGCCAATGGCGGGTGTTCAGTTGCGGATCGTCGTTCAATGCGGTGTTGGTGCCTACCACTATTCCTGCTTCTTCGCTGCGCCATTTGTGCACCAGCCGCGCCGTGTATGCATTGCTGATCGTTAATCGTTCAGTGGTCAGGTTAGCGATGTAATGATCCGCCGTTTGCGCCCATTTCAATACCACGTAAGGACGGTGCCTGGTGTGAAACGTAAAGAAGCGTTTGTTGAGTTCGCGGCATTCTTTTTCTAACACATCCATCACCACTTCCACCCCGGCGGCCTGCAGCTTTTCTATGCCTTTGCCGTTCACCTGCGCAAACGGATCGCGGCAGCCCACTACCACTTTCGGAATCTTTTTTTCAACAATCAAATCGGCGCAGGGCGGCGTTTTACCAAAATGGGCGCAGGGCTCCAGCGATACATACAAGGTTGACTGATTAATCAATTGCTTGTCCGCTTCTTTTACTGACGCAATGCAATTCACCTCGGCATGCGGTTGTCCGTATTGCATGTGATAGCCTTCGCCAATAATACGGTTGTTGTGCACCAGCACCGAACCAACCATTGGGTTGGGCGCAACATGGCCACTGGCAAGAGCGGCCAGTTGTAAACAGCGGTGCATGTATGTTTCGTGACTGTTCAAGCGGGAAAGCCAAAAATAAAGAAAGGTTTAAGTTTGAAAGATGAAACTGGCAGAAGCAGAACAATTCATGCGGCAGCAACTGCAAACCATTTACGACGAAAGCGAAAGCACCAACATTGCCCTGCTGGCGCTGGAAGATATTACCGGCATGGAGAAGCCGGTTTTGCGCATGGCGAAAGAGCAGCAACTGGCAACGGAGGAAGAAAAGAAAGTACATGCTCACCTCTCCCGCTTACTGAACCACGAGCCCATTCAGTACATCATGCAAAAGGCCTGGTTTTACGGAATGGAATTGTATGTAGATAAGAATGTTTTGATTCCCCGCCCGGAAACGGAAGAACTGGTGGACTGGATTGTAAAAGACATGAAAGCCTCAGCACTGGATGTTTTTAAAAAAGCGCCAACCGATGCAGATGTAACTGGCCAACTGAAGATACTTGACATTGGAACCGGCAGCGGCTGCATTGCGCTGGCCTTAAAAAAGGTGATGCCCAAGGCGGAAGTGTGGGGCTGCGATATTAGCGAAGAAGCGCTGAACGTTGCACGGCGCAATGGTGCCGCACTTAACATTCGTGTGGATTTCCAGGGCATTAATTTTTTGGAAGAAGCGCAGCAAACCTTCCTGCCAACGGTTGATGTGATTGTAAGCAACCCGCCTTACATTCCTTTACAGGAAAAGGAAAGCATGCAGGCAAACGTAGTGGCCCATGAACCGCACACAGCGCTGTTTGTGCCGGATGAAGATGCGTTGTTGTTTTACCGCGGCATTGCGCAATTTGCCAAAAAGCGATTGTACCAGAATGGAAGGATTTACCTGGAGATACACGAGAATCTGGGCAACGCCGTTGTTGAACTTTTCCGGGAAGAAGGTTTTGAAAACATTGAACTGCGAAAGGATATGCAGGGGAAAGAGCGGATGGTGAGGGTGGAGGCCCACTCTATCCCCCAAGGGGGAAATAGCCAGGCACAAAGGCCAGTTTGAGCAAGTTGCTTTTCTTACTTCATTCTTCTTTCTGTGCAAGTGGGTTGCATGCAAAGGAGAAAGTTGCAAAGCCGCATTAATTTTTATTATCTCAGCGCCGGCTCCTATTCTTTCTTTCTCCGCGGTAAATAAAAAAAGGCTCAATCAACTGAATGATTGAGCCTCTAAAATATCGTCGAAAAACAAGGGTCTGTGCGCTGCCACTTCCCTTGGGGGATTGAGGGGGCTTACTTCACCAACGCCGCTACCTTAGCGCCGTTCTGTTTGGCCACACGCATAATGCGAAACACCTCGCCGTAGTAAGCACTGGTATCGGCATTAATCACCACGGATGGCGTATCCACTTTTTGTTTGGCATTGACAATTGACTCTTTTACCAGCGAGTCAATCAGGTTATTTTGCACGGAGGAACCACCAATGAAGAAATTGTTGTCTTTGTCAATGGAAACAATAATATCCTGCTTGGCCCTTGAATCTTTTGCGCCCTGCGGATTGTTCACTTTCACCAGGTTGGGATTGGCCAGCGTAGAGGTAATAAGAAAGAACAACAGCAGGATGAACAGGATATCGTTCAGCGGTCCTGTGTGTACTTCGGTATGGGCTCTTAATTTTCTTCGGATGTTCATGATAAAGATGTCAAGATTTCAAAATCCATGGTTGTTTCGCACAGAGGAAAGGAGCAAAAGAGAAGTCAACAACGAATAGCACCAAACGCCAAACACTTACTCTCAAACTCCAAACCCTTATCTCGTTGGCTCCTGCAGAATATCTAAAAATTCGGCGCTGGCGGCTTCCATTTTATAAGCCGTTTTATCTACCTGCGTTGTCAAAAAATTATGGGCGATGTAGGCAATCAAACCAATGATCAAACCCGCAGCCGACGTAATAACTTTTGTATAGATACCATCCGCCATTGTTTGAATGGTGAAGTCGCCGCCGGTAGCCAGGCTGTAAAACAACTGGAACATACCAATGATGGTTCCGAGGAAACCAAGCAGCGGCGCAATACCGGCAGAAAGTGAAAGAATGGAGAGGTTTCTTTCAAGATTATAGATTTCCAGCTTGCCAACATTTTCCATGCTGCGCTCAATATTTTCGATGGGCTTGCCAATACGCTGGATGCCCTTGTCGATGATGCGGCCAACGGGGTGCGCCGAGTTTTTGGCAAAGCTGCGGGCGGCGGTTACATTGCCGTTCATGATATGGTCGCGGATGATGTTCATGAAATTGCCATCCATGGCCGATGCTTTGCGGATGGAAAGAAAACGTTCAAAAAAAACGTAAATGGTTAACAGGAACAAGCCCGCCAGCGGAATCATGATCCAGCCGCCAAGGGTTAACAATTCAATTAAACTCACGCCTTTTTGAGAAGCAGCAGTTTCTGTAGCCAGTCCGGTGGAATCGATTTGCAAGAGAGAGAACAAATTGAACATGCGTTTCAGCTTTAGTGGTAAAAATAACGTTGTTTGGCCTGTTTTATTTTTTGCAATGATATAACGCCGGCATAAAAAAATGCCGCTCGAGAAGCGACATTTAACTTTTTCGGCCGTTTACCTGTAAATCCGTTTATTCGTTACTCCGGCCATCCGGAAAGTTTTTTCAAGTACTCACTGTCCCGTATTACCTGTTAATGTATCAACGAATCAACGTTTACACGCCTGCCTGCTTTACCATCAGGGCCTGTATCTGCTTCATGGTTTTTTCCATGCCATCGGCGCTGCCATCGAGGAAGATGATGTTGCCCTTGCCATATTCGGCAAAGTTCTTCACCGCTTCCGTCCACATGCTAAAGAGAATCACGTTGGTATCAAGATTGGCTTGCTTCATTTGTTCAGCAGCTTCCGTCATACCCTTGGCTACTTCCTGGCGGAAGAGTGCCACACCCTGGCCACGCAAGCGGGCGGCTTCTCTTTCGGCTTCGGCTGCAATCTTGATAGAATTACCTTCTGCTTCCGCGTTCTTTGTTTTGGTAATCAAGGTTGCCTGGCCTTCGTTCTCTGCCGCGGCTTTCAGGTTGTTGGAGGCTACCACGCGGCTCATGCTTTCAAGAATCACTTTATCAAACGTAATATCCGTGATCTGCAGATCGTATAAATGATAACCCCAGTCTTCCAGCGTTTGATCTACCTGCTCTTTTACGTATTCCACAATTTCTTTGCGCAAGCCTAAAATCTCGGCTTGTCTTTTCGACGCTACGTAAGTTCTTACGCTTCCTTCAATGGTGCGTACCAGTGCCGACATCATGTCCCTGTCGCTAATGAATTTGAACGCTACTTTTTTGATGGTTTCTTCATCGGCATTCTGCACCGCATATAAAAGCATTGATTTGAAATAAACGTTTGCTTGGTCGGCGGTAATGGCCTGGAACTCGAGTTCTACCGAACGGTTTTGAATGGAGATTTTTTTAAAGAGTTGTTCGATGATGGGAATTTTAATGCGCAGTCCCGGACGCACAACACGCTGGTATCGGCCGAACATGGTAATAACGCCAATGTATCCCTGGTTAATAGTAAAGAGGCCACTGAAAATGATGAACAGGAGAAGCAGGAGCCACCAGTAACCAGCAATAAAAGTGAAAAGAGCGCCACCGCTGTTGTCTTGTAATAGAATCATAGTACCAAAATTTTAATGATGAATTGCAAGCGTCAAGATATTCGATATCGGAGAGATTCCGAACATCCCTTATTCGCGAACGTAAACATAAATTTCCACCCTGCGGTTCTTTTGTCTCCCAACGGCCGTTTCATTTTCTGCAACCGGTTTGTTGCTGGCCCATCCGCGGGTGAAAAAAGCAGCCGGTAATTTTGGCTGAAGATAAGCTGCTACCGATGCAGCCCGGTTCTCTGAAAGTTTTTGGTTGTGATCTGCTTTGCCAACAATATCAGTATGGCCTTCCACAACAACCGAATCAACAGCGTGTTTGCTGGCCTGCAAAAGAAAGCTGTCGAGCAATTTGTTTACATGGCTGTTCAACGCAAAGCTGTTGGTGGCAAACAATACATCGGGGATCACAAGTGTATCAATGCGCTGAACGGTATTTTTAGGCAGCGGTGTAACCGGCGGCGGATTTTTGGTGTAGGTGTAGATGAGCCGGTCGAGCATGCTGTGGCGCACATTAAAATCGTACTCTTCTTCTTTGATGGCAGCTGCTTCGCTGCACAAACGTTCATTAGGGTTGAGCGGTGTAAGACTGATGCTGTCGATGAAGAAATAAAAATCTTTTTTCAGATCGGGACCGCCAGTCAGTTTGTGCCCTCTTGTTTTGAAATCGCCGATGGAAATAAAGTTTTCTTCACCGGAGGCGGTGTACACCAGCGAAACTTTTTGCCATTCTTTCTTCGGCACAAGCGTCTTCTCCGGGTTTACATAGAGCTGCGGCTTGGAAGCCCGCAGCTTTTCTTTCTGGTAAAGAAAATCGTTGGCGGAAAAATAAATGCCGATGGAATCAAAGACGTTGTGCAGCGACCGAATGTGAAACTCCAGTTTGTACTGCGCATCTTTTCGCAAGCCGCAAAGCAACCGGCTGCGTAAAAAATTGCGAAGCGAAGGCCTGTTGGCATTAGACAATACCAGCCCAATAAAATGCGAACCTTCGTAAGCATTCGGCGCATCGTCAAAATAATAATCGCTGTAAAGCGAGGTGGAGATCCAGCCTTCCGGCGCACAGTTCTTGTCATATTCGTGGCAAATGTTTTCCTCTTCAAAATTCCCGTTCATCAGCAGGCTTTGCGCCTCCAATGCAAAGGGAAAACAAGCAATTAGGAAAAACAAAAACCGTTTCACTTCATTCATATATTGGTGCCACTACAAACGCAGATTTGGCTTATTTGTTTTCTCCCTTCTCCTCCCAAATTGTTGTTAAATGCACGATGGTTTCTACGGCCTTGTTCATGTCCTGCACCGAAATAAATTCAAGTTTGGAATGAATGGCCTGCTCACCGGCAAACAAATTAGGACAAGGTAGTCCCATGAACGAAAGACGGCTGCCATCGGTACCGCCGCGAATGCTTTCCATTTTCAGTTGCAGATCGCTGCGCTCAATGGCTTCTTTGGCAAAGTTTACCACCTGCGGGTATTGGTCCAGCACTTCTTTCATGTTGCGGTACTGTTCCGTCACTTTAAATTCAAATGTTGCTGCCGGATAATTGTCCATCACCATTTCCACGATGCTTAACAGGAAGTCTTCTTTTTTCTTCAGGCCATCGGTAACAAAATCGCGGATGATAAAATCGATGGTCGCTTTTTCGGCAATGCCATCCACCCGAACCGGGTGAATAAAACCTTGCTTGCCGTCGGTGGTCTCGGGAGAGAGTTCGGCGCGGGGCAGCGAGGCCAGCACATCGCCTGCAATTTTTAAGGCGTTCACCATTTTGCCTTTTGCATAACCGGGATGGGTGATCACACCGTGAATAATCAATTGCACACCATCTGCGCTAAAGGTTTCATCTTCCAGCGAACCCGCTTCGCCGCCGTCAAGCGTGTAGCCAAATTCCGCATCCAGCTTTTTCATGTTCACTTTTGCGGTGCCTTGTCCTACTTCTTCGTCGGGAGTAAACAGCAGGCGCACCTTGCCGTGTTTTACTTCGGGGTGCGTCATTAAAAAGTTGGCGGCGTCCATAATTTCCGCTACGCCGGCTTTGTCGTCGGAGCCTAGCAAGGTGGTGCCGCTTGCAGTTATAATATCATGACCAATGAGCTTTTCGAGATAGGGAAAATCAGCTTTGCGCAGCACTTGTGTGCTATCGTCGGGCAGGGTAATATCCTGTCCCTGGTAGTTCTTGTGAAGAATTGGCTTCACGCCTGTTCCGCTGGCATCCGGTGCTGTGTCCACATGCGCACAAAAGCAAAGTGTTGGAATGTTTTTCTCCGTGTTGGAAGGAACCGTGGCATACACGTAACCCCATTCATCCATTTCCGCATCGGCAATGCCCATGGCTTTTAGTTCTTCTACCAAAACCTTCGACAGGTCTTTCTGCTTTTCGGTGGTTGGATGCGAAGAAGACAGCGGGTTGCTTTGCGTATCTATCTGCACATAACGCATAAAGCGTTCGGCTGCGGTGAAGTTGTAGTGGGTGAACATAGGTGCAAATATAAACCCCCTGTCCCCCTGAAGGGGAGACTTAGGTGGGAGAAACTTTGTTTTTTGGTTGTTGCTTTTGTTCGGTGATAAGAATCAGGAACGCTGATTTTGATGATAGTGATGATTTTTATTTTATCATAACCATCAGCGTTATCGGCGTTCTGTTCACTATTGCAAAAGGAGAAAGGGTCACGAGGAACACAAAGAAGTCACAACGAGCACAAAGCGTCTTGTTCTTCGTGTCAACCTTTGTATTCTTTGTGCTCCTATAAGAACCAGCTTTTGTATTTAAAGAGATTGAAAGAAATAAAGTTTGATAAACCTAAGTCTCCCCTTCAGGGGGACAGGGGGATTGGCTTCTACTTCCCCTTCCCCAAAAAAATAATCCTTAACGTGTGCAGCATGATTTTAAAATCGAGCAGCAGCGAAATATTTTCAATGTAGATCAAATCAAACTTGCTGCGACGAATCATTTCTTCCACATTCTCCGCATAGCCAAACTGCACCATGCCCCAGGAGGTTAAGCCCGGTTTTACTTTCAACAAATATTTGTAGTAGGGAAAGCGGGCTACAATCTGGTCAATGTAAAATTTACGCTCCGGCCGCGGACCAACAAGACTCATATCGCCTTTCAAAATATTCCAGAGTTGCGGCAGTTCATCCAATCGCCACTTGCGCATGGTTTTTCCCCAGGTAGTAATTCGCGGATCATTGTCCGACGAAAGCGAAGGACCGTTTTCTTCCGCGTTCATCACCATGGAGCGGAACTTATACAACCGAAACGGTTTGCCTTTGTAACCAACCCGCTCCTGCCAGTAAAAAATGGTTCCGGCAGAAGAACGCTTCACCCGCAACGCAATGAACACCAGCAGTGGCGAAAGCAGCAGCAGTGAAAAAAACGCCACCACCACATCAATCACCCGTTTGATGTTTTGCTGCCACTGGGGCATCAGCCCGGTGTGCAGTTCAACAAGTGGCGCACCCAATACGTTTCGCGGACGCACAGAACCCGTTAAGATGTCCATTGTATCGGCCGGCGTTCGTATGGCTACATCTTTTTCGGATAGCCGCGCCAGCACTGTTTCAAACAGTGTGTGTTCTTTTTTATCAATTGCAGGAATGACCAGCTCAATTTTCTGTTGGTCAATGATCGTTTCCAGGTTCGCTATTTCACCAATTGTATTGATTGCGGCTGGCGGCTGTTGTTTTTCTTCCTTTACCGGGACAAACCCCACTACCACAAACCCTTCTTCGGCCAACCGTTCTTTTGTTTCCAGGTAAAGTTGTTGTGCATAAACGCTATCGCCAACAAGCAGTGCATTGAAAGTGATGTGTTGCCTGCGCAATTGCCATTTGGCGGTATTTAACACCAGCAACCGGCCGGCAACCGTGAGCAGGAAATGTGTAAAAAACAAAGCTTCAAACGTTGCGAAGGAGTGCTGATATACTGCACTGGAATTGTTGTTCAAAAATAAAAAAAACAACACCGTACAACCAATGAGAGAACAAACAAACGTAACAGCCACTTCAGCCAGCCTTGACTTTTTGTACACGGAGCGATAGGCACCAACAAGGCCGTAAATTACCAGCCAGGCTATTGGTATAAACAAAAGACCCAACCAAAATTTCCTATCAAAGGCAACAGGACTTTCCAGCATGGATTTGCGCAAAAACCAGAAACCCGTCCAGGCCAGCGCCGCCGTTATATAATCTGTTACCGCATACCAAAAAGGAGGAATGTATTTTTTTAATGGCATGAATCAGTTCGCGGAAAGGTTGTAATTAATCTTCTGCAGAATAAGATGCGCAACCTCCAGGGCCCGGTAGCCATCAATCTCGCTAACAACCGGTGTTGTGTTGTTTCGAATGGCCGCTACAAATTCTTCCAGTTCTTTTTTAATGGCGTTTACCTGCGGCACTTCCGGCGAAGCAATGGCAATTGTTTTTACACCGTTTGGCGTTTCAATATCAAAGGCAAAAACGTTTTGGTCATCGTCTGTTTTCAGCCGGATGACTTCTGTTTTCTTCTCCAAAAAATCGACGGCGATGTACGCATCTTTCTGAAACATCCGCATCTTGCGCATGCGCTTCATGGAAATACGGCTGGACGTAAGGTTGGCCACGCAGCCGTTATTAAATTCAATGCGCACATTGGCAATATCAGGCGTATCGGTCATTACGGCTACGCCGCTGGCCGAAATGCTTTTCACATCGCTTTTCACCAGGCTTAAAATGGCGTCGATGTCGTGAATCATCAGGTCAAGAATAACGCTTACTTCTGTACCCCGCGGATTGAACTGCGCCAGGCGGTGCACTTCAATAAACATGGGGTTCAGCTTTTCGTTGCGAATGGCAAGGAAGGCCGGGTTAAAACGTTCTACATGCCCTACCTGAAATTTTATTTTCGATTCCTGCACCAGCTTCACCAATTCTTTTGCTTCTTCAATGGTGTTGGCCATAGGCTTCTCCACAAATACGTGGCGGCCTTTTTTAATGGCTTTCTCGCAAAGCTCAAAATGGTATTGGGTAGGCGTAACAATATCCACTGCATCGGCAGCATCAATCAGGGCTTCTTCATTCTCAAAACGTGTTAGCCCGTATTGTTCAATTATTTCTTTTGCTATGTCATCATTGGGGTCGTAAAAGCCTACCAGTTCTACCCCTTCAATTTCTTTCCAGTTGTTCAAATGAAATTTTCCCAAGTGACCGGTTCCAAAAACACCAACTTTTAGCATGTGCCAAAGATAAGTCTGCACTGTTTGCACCGTCTTGCTTCATTATCCACACAAAATAAGTCCCGGACTAACCGGGACTTATTTTCAAACATTTGAAAGCCTCTATTTTGTTGCTCTCATCCAGGAAGCACGGGCACCATCAATGGCAGCATCCATGCGTACTTTTTGTCCGGCGGTGAACATGTACATGCAACGGTCGTCGGTGTAGTCCATGTAGTTCATCCACTGCTCCAGCGGTTTGCCGGTGCATTTGCTGGCATGTGTTGTAGAAGGACAACCGCCATTGGAGCCATCGTGCGCCGGTGTGTCTCCAACAAGGTCGTTGCCGCAACGGGCATCGCCCCAGATGTGACGCAGGTTGAGCCAGTGACCCACTTCATGCGTAGCGGTGCGGCCTTTGTTGAATTGCGAATACATGGGATAAGATGCGGCTGTGCCAAAGGCCTGGTAGTCGATTACCACGCCATCGGTGGCAGATGAGCCTCCGGGAAATTGTGCATAACCCAGCAGCCCGCTGCTTAAATCGCAAACCCAGATATTCAACTTGGAGTTAGGCGATTCTGGATTCAATCCACCCGACGATGTTCTTTTTACGGCATCGTTGGTGCCAAACGAGCCGGAAACATTTTTGCGGTTAATGTCTGTTGCCGGGTCCTGAATGTAGAATTCCAACTGGCAGTTGGCAACATTGGCATACGAATAACCGGCTAGGTACACGTTGGTGTTCGACAGCTCAGGATTGCTTTTGTTGTAATCCTGATTCAGCACATCCAGCTGCCGCTGAATTTGTTCATTGGTTACCTGATCAGCGTTCGGCAGCAATACATTTACCACAACAGGGATGTACAATTTACCGGCACCACGAAACAGGCTTTGATCGCGGCCTGTGAAAGTGGCCGTTTTCCGTTCCAGTTCTTCCAGTTTGCGGGCACGTTCGGGGTCGGTTCTCATTTGCTCGTCCAGCACTTCCTGCGAAGCGCATTGACGGGCCGACTCCAGTGCTACTTCTTCCTCTTCCGGAAGCTGGTCAAGCTGTTTTGCATTTTTCTGGCAGGAAGTAAGAAGGAGCATGGCTCCCAAAAAACTCAGGCTAATTTTCTTCATGTGTGTGTAAGGGTTTCTAGTTTTAAAAAAGGATAGCCTGATCAAGTTAGCCGAAATTGTTAAAGAAATGCAAACGACTGGAAAATGTTGTTTTGCATCATTTTTTAATACGAGTAGCCCAGAAAGCATTTTGCTCATCTTTTAAGGTGGCTATTAGTCTTTTCTTCACCAATTCAGGCCCTGTGTTTGCACCATTGCACACGCAATATGAAACAACTTATTCTCCCGACTATTCTGTCTGCAGTCATCCTTTCCGCCTGCAGTTCAGCCTCTACCAATATTTTCAGTAAAAAGACGCCGTTGGAAAAATACGAGGCGAAGCTGGAAGACAACGGCCTTGAAAAAACTCCGGAAGGCAGGCAATGGCTGGCGGCTTCGAAAACCGCTTTGCAGCAGCCGGTTGCCATTGAGTTGCCCTACCGCCATGCCGGAAATTTTTCGTCTGTCAAGCCGCAGGCTATTGGTCTTTCTTTTACGGCCACACGTGGACAGCGACTCACCTTCGATCTTGCCAAAAACGATACGGCCAGTTTTGTGCTGTATGCCGAACTGTACAGGCAGGATGCAACCGGCAGTACTACCCTGCTGCAATCTCCCGATACAAATGTTTCCACTTTTAGCTACAATGTGCCCGAAACCGGCAATTATGTACTGAAGATTCAGCCGCAGTTGTTCCGCGTTGGCAACTACGAACTTTCGGTTTCTACAGGGCCTTCGCTGCATTTCCCGGTAGGCGATAAAAAAGCTTACATCGGCAGTGTGTGGGGCGATAACCGCGACGGTGGCAAGCGCAGCCACGAAGGCGTGGACATTTTTGCGCCCAAGCGAACGCCGGCCGTAGCCGCCGCTGATGGCTACATTACCGGGGTAAGGGAAGGCGGCATTGGAGGCAAAACTGTTTGGCTTCGTCCCGAAGGACAAAACTATACGCTGTACTATGCTCACCTCGATGAACAACTGGTGCAGGAAGGCCAGCGGGTAAAAACCGGTGATACACTTGGACTGGTGGGCAATACCGGCAATGCCCGCACCACACCGCCGCACCTGCATTTTGGCATTTATGGTTTTGGCGGCGCCTTAGATCCTTATCCGTTTGTAAACCGGCAGGTAAAAACAGCACCGGCAGTGAGTGCAAAAAAGATGACCGAACAACTCCGGCTGGTGAAAGAGCTGAAGCTTTCTGACTTCACCGCCAAAAAGAATACGCTACTCATGCCGCTGGCTGTTACTTCAAAAGGATACATTGCCGAACTGCCCGATGGCCGCCTGGTGCAGACCAGTTTTGCAGCGGTGCAATCGGCTGGTCAGCCAATTAAAAAAACGAAGGCAGCACTGGCAACGGCCTTGTACAAATTGCCTTCGGCAGATGCTGATTCTACCATCACGCTTCAACCCGGCAGCAGCGTGTCGGTGTTGGGTTATTTTGGCGAATACGCTTACATCCGTTCCGGCGAAACGGAAGGATGGATACTGGAAAGTAATCTGAAAGGGTAAGTTGACTTTCACTTTTCACCAAAGCCGCTTTTACACAAAGCGGCTTTGGTGTTATTTGCTTCCTGCCTCACTGCTGTTCTTTCTTATTTTTACCGTTTTACAAATTTCACCGTCACCGCATGGCATTACTGGAAGTAGCTGGGGTTAGCAAGATAGAAGAAGGCGAAGCCGTTGTAAACAACATCAGCTTTGCACAGGCGCAGGGACAAAAGCTTGCCATTGCCGGTGCTACCGGTTCGGGTAAAACAAGTTTGCTGAAGATGATTGCCGGCCTGGCAACGGTCACTTCCGGCGCTGTTTTTTTTGCCGGCGAACGAGTGAAAGGTCCGGATGAGCGGTTGCTTCCCGGCCACCCTTCCATTGCCTATCTCTCGCAGTATTTTGAATTGCGCAATCATTACCGGGTGAAGGACTTTCTTTCCATGGCCAGCAAAGTTTCGGAGGCTGAAGCAGCCGACATTTACCGTCTTTGCCGCATTGAACCTTTTTTGGAACGCTGGACGCACCAGCTTTCGGGCGGCGAAAAGCAGCGCATTGCGCTGGCAAGATTGCTCATTACTGCGCCAAAACTTTTGCTGCTGGACGAACCGTTCTCCAACCTCGACCCCTTTCACAAACGGGTGTTGAAAACGGTGATTGAAGAACTGAGCAACGCCTCCAACATCACTTGCATGCTGGTTTCTCACGACCCGGTGGATACCTTGTCGTGGGCCGATGAAATACTCATATTGAAAAAAGGAGAATTGGTGCAGAAGGCCAGTCCGCAGGAGGTGTACGTTAACCCAGTGGATGAATACGCGGCGGCGCTGTTGGGCAGGTATAACCATTTTGACGAACAAACGGCAAAGGCTTTCTCTGCGTTTGCAAAAGCAGAAGTGAAAAGCTTTGTGCGGCCGGAAAAGCTTTGTTTTGTTTCAGCAGGAAAAGGTGTGGAAGCAACGGTGAAGCAGGTGCGTTTTATGGGTGGATATTACGAAGTGGAAGCAATGGTGCAGGGGCAAACTGTTTTTGTTCATACGATGGGAAATCCACCGGCGAGGGGAGAAACTGTTTTTCTGGCCATTTGCTAACGCTTTGGGGAAAGCACCAAGCAATTAACGCTGGTCGGTTTCATTTTTTTAGAAAAAACATTCCGGACTGCAAAACCATTCATCGTGGCTATTGCTTTCCATTCGTAGATGGTTTCTTTATCCGCCTCGTACGGCAATTGATAAAACAGGTAAAACACGCCATCCTCTTTTAAGAAATTTGAGACCAGGCCAAACTCCGTCGCTGGCCTTTTGCGAAAAGCATTTACATTAAAGGCTACAATTTTACTGAAGCGTTTTTGAGAAGAGAACTTTGCCAGTTCAACAGGCAACAATTCTACTTTGCCACTCTCTATGTATTGCCTGTTTCGTTTTTCTGCAGCCCGAATCATCTTTTCAGATTGATCAATGGCAACAATGTTTCCAACTGCCTGACCGGCTAAGAGTTCAACTAAAATACCAACGCCGCAGCCAATTTCCAGAATGCTATCGTTCGGCTTAACATCCAGCAGGTGAACTGCCCAGAGAAAACGTTCATTTACCGGCATGATTCAAATTTCGGAAGGAACGATTAAAGAGGGTATACAACAAAAAAGCCTCGAATTTCTTCGAAGCTTTTGCGGACCGGACGGGTCAAACCTCGTTGCGGTTTCCCTTAAAAAAACCACTGAAAAGAAATTATTTCTTTGCTTCTTCAAAAAGTTATCTCGAAACATAGATAATTCGGCCGTACCTGGTAAGTGTTATGGCAGCTTCGCAATCCCCTGCTTTATGTATATACCACTTTCAAACTTTGAGCTTAAAGTTTTAATGCTACAGGTATAATTGTATTATTTATTTTCATAAATTCCTTTGCCAAACTAACCATTACTTAAAACTGCTTATGAATACGTCTCAAAAGACAAAGGTCCTTATACTGGCTGAGCACTTCGCCCCCGCCTACAAAGCAGGAGGAATCGTTCGCTGTTTAGAAAACTTGGTTGTACTGCTAGAGCACCGTTTCTCGTTCTTTGTTTTGACAACCAATCACAATTTAAACAAAGGAGAATTGCTGGAAGATATCGTGCATGATAGGTGGCTGCCCTTTACAAATGGTTGCATGGCTTTCTATGCCTCTGCCAAGCAACGCAGATTAAGAACGATTAGAAATATCTTACATGAAGTCCAACCGGACATTGTCTATATAAATGGGCTTTACGCACCTTTCTTTACGTTAATACCCTTGTTGCTTTTTAAGTGCTTGAAAAAAAGGCCAATTGTCATTCTTGCTCCTTGGGGAATGTTACACAGCGGTAGTCTATCAATCAAACCTCTGAAGAAGAGATTTTACCTCAAGTTGTTTAAACTGGCAGGATTATCAAAAGGCATTCGGTGGCATGCAACTAACGAACAAGAAAAAAATGACATTCACCGATGGCTGGGTAATGCTGCAAACGTGGCGATTGCAGATGCCGTTCCTGATAGCACAGAAATAGCTTTCGTGCCAATCAAAAAGACGAAAGAAATGTTCCGTCTAATCACAGTTTCTTTGGTAACGCCAAACAAAGGACATCTACGAATCATTAATGCACTGACTGAACTGCAAGAGGAAATTCAGGCGGAGTATCATATCTATGGCCCTTTAAAAGATGCTTTGTTTTGGCAAACCTGTTTGACCAAAATAAACAATCTGAAGAGTTCAGTAAAAGTTGTTTACCACGGGTTTTTAAATCCATCGGATTTGATTTCTGCTTTACAGGATTGTCACATTTTTGTGTTGCATAGTGACGGCGAAAACTTCTGTCAAGCCATCTATGAGGCCTTGATGGCCGGCAGACCTGTAATTACCAGTGACCAAACGCCATGGAATGAATTGCAAGAGGCGAAAGCTGGATGGAACGTAAAATTGCATGATTCTGCAGGATTAAAGGAGGCAATCAAAGAGGCATATTCAATGAACCAAGCCCTGTATGATGAATTTTGTTTGTGCGCTCAACACAAGGCTAAAGATTTTATTTCGAATTTAAACTTAGAAAAACAGTATGACATTTTATTCAGCTATAAGGTTAGCGCCTATTCCATATATCAAAATATATCTGAGAATAACCTGCAACCGTCTTATCCAATGAAAACCGTTTAGCATTTTCATACCCTCTTTCTATCAATTTATTCCTTAAGGCAGCATCAGAGCTAACGGTTGTTATAGCCTGTCGAATAGAATCAACGTTAAAGGGGTCGGTAAAATAGGCTCCATCACCTGCCACTTCCGGCATTGCTGATAGATTGCTAGTTATCACTGGCCTGCCAACTGCCTGCGCTTCTAAAATAGGAAGACCAAACCCTTCCAGCGTAGAAATAAAACACAATAAATCACATTCCCGGTAGGCCTGTAATACTTCCTCTTCCCCGAGATTGGTATTGTTGATATAGTCAATGTTGTATTCGACCAATAGCCGTAGTTGAACGCGGGACAGCTTTCCAATAATGTGTAACTGGCATGGTATTACAGCGATTGCTTTAATCAATCGCTCCAAGTTTTTGTTTGGCGCGGTTCCGATGTGAAGGATTGTTGGTTTTTGTAAGTTAAAGTCTTTTGGGCAGCAGGTGAAGTTGCCAGAAACAAAATTGTATACCACTTTGATTTTATCGGGGTGACACTGAACATATTTTATTACTTCATTCTTTGTGACTTCAGAAACAACTGAAACCGCTGCTGAGTAACACACCGGAAGCTTCAGCCAAAACCATTTAAAAATAATTCGCGCAATCGGGGAAGGATGTTGCATGAATCCGCAGTCATGAATTGTAAGCACTGTTCTGCGGCGTTTCAAAAGACACGTGATAAAGTGAATATCACCCGTTATATGATTTATATCGCCCTGTTTTTCCCTCGCTTCCCAAGCAATTAGCACCCTCTTCCAAAAACCATTACTGCGTTTCGATACAGTAATTGCCTCTGAACTCAACTTTTCAGGCAGATTCTCCTGAACGGCTGAAAATAATGCAGGTATACTGTAGTTGCGGTTGGTTCGCGGCTTTGGATAGAAATAGACAATCTTCGGCATGGCTGCTTTGTAAACTGATTAGATAAGTAATCAAACGATAACTCTCTGTTCGAAAGATGTATCTATCTGCGCATGCTTTAAACTGCTAATAATAGCTTTGACGGAATCTTGCCAGGGTGTTATTGGTTTCCATCCTGTTATATTTTCAATTCTTGCCAATGAGGGACTCCGGTGATAAATATCTCTTCCATTACTTCGCTCTTTTGGAAATGGCAGGAATACAATTGGCGAGGCTGAATGTGTTGCCAGCTTAACGTATTGAGCAAAAGAATGGATAGTTATGTTATCCTTACCGCCGAAATTGAGAATCTTGCCGTAAGCAGCTTTTGTATCTATGGACTTGATTATTGCTTCAGTGATATCATTCACATCACAAAAGTTCCTGGTTTGTGTACCATCTCCATAAATCGTTATCGGCTCATTTTTTAAAGCTTGCTTTACAAAAGTTGGTGCAACCATACCATACCTGTCCAACTGGCGGGGGCCGACCACATTAAAAAAACGTCCAACGATTACAGGCAAGCTATGTGTTTGGTGATAGTTTAAGCAATAATGTTCTGAAAGCAACTTACCAAGTACATAAGAGGTGCGGCCACAGTGGGTTCCATTAATGACCAATGAGTCGCTTTCCGTTGAGAAAGCTCTGTCTGAATCACCATAAACTTCCGAAGTGCTGGCAAAAAAGAACTTGCAGGCATAGCGGGCAGCTAAGTTTAACAAGGATACTGTCGATGTATAATTGTTGTACAACGTTTCCAGTGGATTTTCTGCAACCCTGTTTACACCAACTGTTGCAGCCAAATGAACAATCACCGTATTTTCTGAAAGGATTTGTTCCCAATAGTTCACCGCGGAGATATCATCATGAATATAAGTAAAAGCAGGGTGGGGCATAATAGCAGACAAGTTTTGGGCACATCCAGTCGATTCATTATCGATGGCAATAACTTGATGGCCTCGAAACACAAGCTTCTCCGAGAGGTGCGAGCCGATAAATCCTGCACCGCCAGTAATTACAAACTTCATAAGCAATTGTTGATTTTGGTTAATAAAATATGCTAATCGTAGAGGTTAGTTGTTGACAGGGTTAGGTGAGTACTGACTTATCTTATTTGTTCTTTTTTTGCCAAACCATGATTGTAAAAATGCAATAACCGTTTTTTCAACAGTTTTATGCACGACAATACCAATAACGCAGCAGCTTATTCCAGTAACCAGTACTAGTAATACCGGATTCGGTGATTTTTGGAATTTGGCCCATATCCCATAGATACCTGAAATAATTGCGCAGTGCGTTAGATAAATTGAATAGGAAGCATCTCCGAGCAATATGCCAAGTTTATTGAAGCCATTTGATGACATTTCTGTACCCACTGAAATTGCTGTCAGCAAGATTGCTCCAGAAAGTAACCCTAAGGCTGAGTTATAGATCAGTTTATTGTAGTAGAATGGCACCAGCCAGTTAGCAGCAAGAAATAAGATGAAGCACAAGAGCAGACAAACCAAAAAACCATTTCCAGTTTTCCACCTAATTTGTAGATATCCTTTCAAATGTAGCCATCCAATGAGTAGGCCAATGCCGAACAATAGATTAAAGGAACTGAAAAAAAAATCTCCAAAAACTGTCAAGTTAGTTGAGTTCTGTAATACGTCGTTTACAAGAATGCTCCAAAATATGGGTGAAACAATCCATGCAAGCAAGAGATACAGCCTTCTTTTTGCCAATAATATAGCTACGCAGAACACCAGATAAAAGAGCACCTCATGTTTGATTGTCCATATCTGATTTGGTAATGCTTCACCTATTGGAAAGAGAAATAGGGAGCGCAGATAAGGAAATATTGGAAACTCTTCATTGGACCTTCCTACCAACATAAGAAATGCATGTCCAGCAACGCAAATCCACATAAAAGGTATAACTCTGATAAATCGCCTGCTTAGGAATTCAGCAGCAGAAACTTTTTTGACCAACGTCTGGATTGAAACCGAAACATAAACAATGATAAATCCACTGATAACGAAGAACAGATGCACGCCCGCAGCACCTCCTCCATAGGCACCATTGAGCAGATTCAGTCCAAAATACTTTGGGATGGTTGCTGTGCCACCAATATGCGTAAATACAACCATTATCGCTGCTAAGCCTCGTAGGTATTGAATACCAGCTATCTGCTTACTGGGTCTAATTGACTTGATTTGAACGGGGGGAGCAGCTGCCCGTCTGGCTGTTGGTTGTAACACATTAAAGAAGGACAAGTTAACTAGACCTCGCATTGGCAGTTGTTTTGGCTCCCATTAGTATGGCTACAACAACAAAACTTTCCTTAAATCGGTAAGGTTACGCAGAAGTTAGCCCTGGGGTAATAAGTTCGTTTACGGGTTCCGGAGGTTGTTCTGGTAGGAAAGATGAATTGATCACTGAATATATCCAAAAAATATTAAACTTATCGATGTTTCTTAAATATCTATTTCCGTCATAAGGACAATAAATTTTAAACACCCTGCCTTCAAGCCTTGCCACTTGAATTGCAGTTTATAGGAGAAGTACAAAATGCAAACGCTATTCTACCTTTTTCTAAGAATTGATAAAACTTAACCGAGTGTCACGCCATCCAAATCCATAGATATGAAGCTCAAGTTGTACTTATGTTGTACCCCAAAAGTAAAAAGCCTCATAAGCTATTGACTTATAAGGCTTTCTTTTTGTAATATGCGGACCGGACGGGTCTAATTTAATTGCTTCGCTTTTCTCCCTTATGCTCTGAAATGCAGTAAAATCAATGGTTTCAGCAATTTTCTAAAGTAAACAAATGCACAATAAAGTATCAAAATGTGCATAATGTTTACCCCATTGTTTACCCCAGTTTGCACTTAATTGCTTATCTTTAGTATCTACTAAAACTGGTCGTAATGCCATCTGTTTCAATTATTTATCGTAAGGATAAAGTGAATAAAAAAGGTCTTTCACCCGTTCACCTACGCATCATTAAAGATAGAAAAATTAGTTACATCTCAACAGGCATCTTATTACCTGAAGATATGTGGGATGATGAGAAAAACAGGGTTAAGTCAAAGCATAAAAACAGTGCCCGTTTCAACTCCTTTATAGCAAACAAGTTTGCTGAATTACAAGACCAGGTGTTTGAACATGAAACAGTTTCAAAGTCTACAACCACCCGTCAGCTAAGAGACAAGGTGTATGGGAAAAAAGCCGTACCGTTTTTTCCTTTTGCTGATGCTGCTGTTGCAGCTTACAAAGCAGAAGGTAAAATAAGCACCCACATTACACACAAAGCCACTATTAATACATTAAGGGATTATGTAGAAAGTGAAAATCTCATGTTTCAGGACATTACCCCTGAATTTTTGGCTAAGTACGAAAGATATTTAAGAGGTACTATCAAGATAAAAACTAACACCATTCACAAGCACTTAAAGTTTTTTAGGAAGCTGTTCAATGATGCACTTCGTTTGGATATGATAGAATACCAACACAATCCATTTCCTAAGTATCAACTCAAACTTGAAAAAACAAGCCGTCAATTTTTAGATGAAGATGAATTGAAAGCAATAGAAGATGTGCAGACAGTTCCAGGCGAAAGAATGGACCTACATAAGAAGATGTTCATTTTTGCTTCATATACCGGAGGCTTACGCATTTCGGATGTACTAAAATTAAGATGGCAAAACTTTGATGGTTCACATATTCACCTTGCAATTCATAAGACTAAATCACAGCTATCAGTAAAACTACCCAATAAAGCAATCGAGATAATTAATGAATACCACAGCAAAAAAACTAAGCCTACAGATTTTATCTTTCCAATGCTTGCAAATGATGTTGATTTAAACGATCCGCAGATTTCTTACAATGAAATTTCCAGTGCTACAGCTTACGTAAATAAAAACCTGAAACTATTAGCGGAGAAAGCAAAAGTTGAAAAGCCATTGTCTTTTCATATCAGCCGCCACACCTGGGCTACACGAGCATTGAAAAAAGGCGTTAGCATTGACAAGGTTTCCAAAATATTAGGTCATGCACAACTAAGGGAAACACAGATATATGCAAAGATTGTAAATTCAGAACTGGATAAGGCAATGGATGCTTTCAATGATTAACCTTAAAACTTTTCGATGCAACCAGTATTTTTTCGCATAAACCAAGCTATAAGATATACACTTGAATATTACGAAATAGGCAAAATAAAAGACCACCTGTTCCGACTTGCCGGAACGGAAAGAGTATATAGTACTCCGCATCATTTAGACGAATGGTATGACCTAATGTTTGACCTACACCAAAGGATGGAAGATGAAATAAATCAAACCATTCACACGACTAATCAAAATACACAGGTGTACTTATTTGAGACTTTGAAAGAATGGCTGAATGATTACAGGATCGTTCAACTTAATAAGCAGTTGATACTTTTCGAGATTGATAAGTATAATGACAAGGTAAACGCTGCGTTTGAAGACAAGGTTGCAAAAGAAGTGGAAACGTTTCAGTTAAACCCCAACTTTTCCCGAGGACATAAGGAAGAATATGAGGTAGAGCAAAGAAATTTTGGAGGTTTATTAGGTGGCTTTACTGCATTACCAGGCACTTGTAAGGTCAAAAAAATCAATTACAAATATTACTGCATTGAAGAAAGACCGGAACTTATTGATACACATTTTTTAGAACAATACTATCCGATTGTGGATAGCATTATTCAAAACTTTAGAAGAATTGTAAGCAAGTATGTAATTCGTTATGATGCCGGAAAGATAGTTCCTAATCATCAGGTAATTGTTCAACACATGCTCCCAATGCAAACACAGCATACACTTACCCAGCCGGAAGAAATCAAAGATGAAGAGGATAAAATCCGATGGGCGGGAACACCAAAGCAATTTGTGCAAACATTTTACCCTTTAATAAAAGACGGCACTTTGAAGTATAAGGGCAATTCCGACACAGAAACGATTGTAAGAAGATTATATAACTGCTTCAGGATTGACAAAGCCAAAGGCGCCGGAGAACTTGCTTTTGACAGTTTAAGCACCTATTTCAAAAAAGAAAATACAGGGGACACTTATTAACATCAGAAGAAAATTTTTCTGCACATTATCCACATACGTTAATCATTCTCACTATACAATAAACTTATTCTTTTTAAATTACCAGCTTAACAAAGCTGGTCGCTGAATGAAGAACGAATTACAAACCCTTGAAAACATCTTTGCTGACTTTATAAAGTTTGAGGACGTTATAAAAACTGCTTTTGAGAAATATGAGTACCGGGCATTTAAGATAGTGCAGGACATGACTTGCGAGGAAGCGAAGCGCATTAAAAATGTGTTGAACGAAGCAACACAGGGGATGCAGCAGCCCGATCACATCAAACTATACATATCTCAATACCTTGTCAGGTTGAGCAATTTATTAAACAGGGTAGCCACTTACAAAGGCATGTATGACATAAGCTGGGAAAGAAAGTTGAAGGAGTTAAAAGCAGAGACCGAGTACAAAGAAGAAGACACTTTATTTACAATTGAACTCCATCAGTATTCAGCAATCAACCTTTGTGAAAATGAGATCCGCATATTGACCCTAAGCCTTGTCAGGGACTATGAATATCTGTTTGACACGTTAGAACAAGATGATCAGGTTTCAATCATCATTAACGACTTCAAGAAGAACCCTGAAGGCAAAATCAAACATCAGCCACCTCAAAAAATCAAGTGGGCAGGATCAGCCAAAGATTTTGTAAAAGCATTCAATCCATTAATCAAAGCAGGTACACTACAATTTAAAGGCAATTCTGATGTCGAGCCGCTTGTAAGACAGTTATACAACTTCTTCGAAATTGATAAATCAAGAGGTGACGGAGAAGTAACTTTTGAAAGTTTATCTACCTACTTCAAGAAAGAAAACAGCGGAGAGGCTTACTGATGCTGCATTTCCTTAATCACCCATTATTACAGTAACATTACTGTTATAGTTCTGCTGCTTCATGCTGCGTTGCTTTGTGTTACGATAATTCACTAACACAAAAAAATGTCAGTAATGGAAGTAATAACACTGCAATCCGAAGTTTACAACGACTTAGTAAAGAAGCTGGATGAAATAAACACCAGGCTTAATTCTAAAGAGAAAGAACCAAAAGAAGTATGGCTGGACAATCAGGAATTTTTACAACTCCTGAAAATCTCCAAACGAACAGCGCAAAGCTACCGTGACACCGGCGTTATTTCTTTTTCTCAAATCGGCTCTAAGATTTACTACAAGTTAGCTGATGTAGAAGAAATGATGAAAAGCCATTACAACAAGGCATTCAAAAAGTAACCTTTTTGGGTGCCTTTTCTTTTGTTCAAGTTTTAATAATTACTGGTCAATGAACGTAGGAAAATTTAACTATCCGAAAGTATCTGTATTCAAAAAAGTAATAGACACGCAGCCATCCGAACACATGCCATTGCTTCAGGCTTTAACACAGATACATAACAATTCGCACTACCACCTTACAAAGGAATGTGCAAGATTATATGCAGCAGGTGATAAAGATGGCTATGCAGAAATGAAAAGGAAGCTACCAGCATTCACTGCTTCAGGTACTTTTGAGCCAATACGAAAAGATGAAAATTTAAAGACGTATGCTAAGTTCATTATCCTGGACATTGACAAGCTGCAGCCCGATCAGGTGTTACCACTAAAGGAGCAGATAGAACAAATACCTCTAACGTTTTGCACCTTCATTTCTCCAAGTCGTTGCGGTTTGAAAATTCTTTGCCGTGTTAGCTCCGGTCCTGAAATGCACCAACAGGCATTTTTGCAACTTCAAAAGATTTATAAGAATAAATTGAAAGTAGAAATAGACCCTTCAGGTAAGAACATTTCAAGGTTATGTTTTTTCAGTGGCGACAGTAGCATTTATATAAATGAGGATGCCAAAGAATACACACCTACACACCAGCAAATTGAGATACAGGAACAACCAAGTCCAACACAATCCAACAAAGACAATTCTTACAAGCCAATCTTCGATAAGTGTCTTGCACTTACATTAAACAAGATCAGTTTTGTAGAAGGCTCACGAAACAATTTTGTAAACCTCTTAGCAAACAATTGCAATCGTAACGGCATTCCTGAAAATGAGGCAGGTGCATTAATAAAAGTTCAGTTCAATTATGACGATGCCGAAGTTTCAGCAACCATTAAGAGCGCCTACAATAACTCAACAGAATTTGGGAAATACAAAAAGCCAAATCAGCAACAACAGCAAACATCGAAACTGTTAAGCACTAAAGGCGCAGTTCCTTTGCGGGATCTGATTTTACGTGCCAGCAAAGAACCACCAGTTCCTTTTGTTTGGAGTGGGATAAAGAAAGGTTCGTTCGGTTTCATATTTGGACCTTCTAAGTCAGGGAAAACTACCTTATGCGAAAACCTTGCTATGAGCCTTGCAGCAGGCTTAACTAAATGCTTCGGCATGGATATTATCGCAGATAGTTACAAAGTCTTGTTTCTATCTTTTGAAGAGTATTGGCAGCAGCGAACAGACAGGAACACAATTCAGGCAAGCATCTTATATGAAAACTTAGGTACTGACGAATGGCTTGACAACTATATTTCCATTGACGAACAAGTACCACGATTAATAAATTCAGAAGATGAATGGCTATTTATTGAAAGACTGATCACAGACAGCAAGGCAAACGTAGTATTTGTTGATAGCCTAAGCCGTTTATATACAGGAGGCATAGAAGATAGCGGACTTGCAAAACAGGTTTCATTAAGGCTTAGGGAACTGACCAACAAACTAAAAATTACCCTCATAGTAATTCACCATACACCAAAGCAGACGGGCAAGCCGATAACCATAGACAGCCTTGCAGGTAGCCGAATATTAGCACAGGAAGCAGATTTTCTTATTGCGGTAGGCAAAACACCGGACGGCAGAAGATATTACAAGGAGGTAGCCTTTCGGTACAAACCCGAGAACTCTGATATGGTAAAGCTGTTTGAAATTGATAGCCACCTATGGTTACTGCCGACCGCAGAAATGCCGGAAACGGAAGTTTTAAAAGAAAAAGATGGCAGAACCGATGATACCAATTCGGAAATGATACTCGAGTTTATTGTTGATAAAACCAACAGCCCCCAGGGCGAAACCTACACCAGCGAATTGATGAATGAGTTTGTAGACAGCAAAATCATTTCCAAACAAACCTTATATAACTGCTTATCGAAGCTGGAAAACCAAGACAAGGTTTCCAAAAAGGGCAAGGGTATCTATAAAGCCTTGCAATAGAGTTACATCAGTCCAGAAAATACCTGTAATACCTTGACTTGCCTGACTTCTTCACGGCAGGTCATTTTTATTTAATCACATCAAAAGAAATCAGCACTTCCGTGCTTACTTTTACGCCTAAATGCGTTATATTTTGCGCATTTTCAATACAATTAGCCTAACACCGTAAATGAGTAAAAAGAGCGAAGCCCAAGCCAGGATAAAAATAAACCAATTGCTAACAGACGCCGGATGGCGTTTTTTCCCCGATGGAAAGGGGAATAAAGCAAATATTTCATGTGAGTACTTTACCAAGTACAAAACTTCGTTTGACAAGCTGGGGAGCGACTTTGAAAAAACAAAACGGGGCTTCCTCGACTTTTTATTATTAAACGATAAGGGTTTTCCTGTTGCTTTAGTGGAAGCTAAGAAAGAAAGTATAGAGCCTGACGATGCAAAAGACCAGGCAAGAAAATATGCAGAAAGTTTAGGCATTCGCCACATCTTTTTGAGCAATGGCAATCAGCACCTTTATTGGGATTTATTAGCAGGCAATCCAAAACCGATCAGACGCTTCCTGACCCTTCCAGAGTTAGGTGAAGCCGGTAAGTGGGAGCCGGATGTAAAGCAATTGGTAGAAACAGAGGTAGATGAAAACTACATAGCCTATTCACAGGACCATAAATGGTCATCATACACAAGCAAAGAAAAAGAAGTAGTAAGATTAAATAAGAACATAAAGCTGTTAAGAGATTATCAGGTTGACGCAGTTAAGAAAATTCAGAAAGAATACAAAAAGGGCAAGAACAGGTTTTTGTTCGAAATGGCTACCGGTACAGGCAAAACTTTGTTAAGTGCTGCCATTGCCAAACTGTTTCTTTCTACAGGCAATGCTGACAGGATTTTGTTCTTAGTGGACAGGTTAGAATTAGAAACACAGGCAAAAGATGCCTTTGATGCTTACTTTAAAGAAGATAATTACAAGGCTGCTATTTATAAAGAGAATAAGAGTACTTGGGAAGGCAGCCAGATTGTGGTAACAACCATCCAAAGCCTTTCATTCAAAGACAGGTACAAATCAGAGTTTGTGCCTTCTGACTTCCAGTTAATTATTTCGGATGAGGCACACAGAACTATTGCCGGCAATAACAAAAACATCTTTGAATACTTTATTGGCGCAAAACTTGGCTTGACGGCTACACCCAAAAACTATTTAAGAGGGATTGATGTAGACAAGCTACAGGAAACAGATCCACGACAGTTAGAAACCCGGATGTTAAAAGATACTTACTCAACATTTGGGTGCGAGAACAGTGAACCTACGTTTAGATTTGATTTAAAGGCTGCCGTTAACCACAAACCGCCTTATCTGGTTAATCCTTATACCCTTGATATAAGAACAGACATTACGGTTGAAATGCTCTCTAAAGAAGGATGGAGCACAGTTGTTACAGGCAAGGAAGAAGACGAGGAAGACGATAAAAGCAAAGAGCAAGAGGACGAACAAAAGAAAAAGAAGTTCTACAAAAAGGATTTTGAGAAAACCTTTTTTAGTGAGCAGACGAACATTGCTTTCATGACTGCTTTCTTAAAACATGCTAAGCGAGACCCGATAACTGGTGAAATCGGCAAAACCATAATCTTTGCTGTAAAGCGTTCCCATGCCCGTAAGCTGGTTAAAATTCTTAACGACCTTGCCGACAGTATTTGGGCTGGTAAATACAACTCTGATTTTGCAAAGCAAATAACATCAGACATACCGGATGCCCAGGACATGACCAAACAATTTACCACTGATAAAAATACATTAGGCGGCACATCACGTTTTAATGAAGAATACGAGGACTACAAAACTTCAAAAACAAGAGTAGCAATAACCGTAGGAATGATGACTACCGGTTATGACTGCGAAGACTTATTAAATGTTGTTCTTTGCCGTCCAATCTTCTCACCTACAGACTTTGTACAGATAAAGGGACGTGGTACAAGGCTTGCCACATTTCGCCATCCAAAGGCTAAAAAGCCGGTAGACAAAGACAACTTCTATTTGTTTGACTTCTTTGCTAACTGTGAATTTTTTGAAAAGGATTTCGATTATAATAAAACCATTGAGTTACCAAAGCCTAAAAACGAAAGCGGCGGCGATGTTGAGCCAAGAACAGTTAACGATGGTGGGGAACATTACTACACCGGTGCTGACAACATCAAGGACGTTAAGGCAGAGCAGGTAGGTTTAGACGGAATGAAGGTGGATAGGGAAATGTTCAAACCTATTGACCGTAGCATCACCGATAAATTAGAAACATTGGCAGAAGCTCAGAAACTGAAAGGGGAAGATAGAGTTTACGACTTAGCAACATTTTTCGAAAAGCACATATTGAATAAGCCTGCTGAATACTGGACAATGGAAAAGATCAGCAAGGAGCATAACATGAAGCGTTTGCTTGATCCTGTAGAATACATAGAATACCTGACAGGAAAAAGAAGGGAGTTTAAATCAGATGATGAATTTGTGCAGGACTTTTTTGAACGGTTTTACTTAACGCCAAAAGCAGACACAGCAAAGCGATATGAACTACAAAACCTCTTTACATCTTATTTACTTAATAAGGAAATAAGAGGCATAATGGATGATAAAGAGTATTCAAAATTGGAAGTGTTTGGACAACTATCATTAAACGACCTGGAGACATTGGGTAAGGACCAGATAAAGTCAACACTCCAATACATTAAAGACAACAAGATTATAAACAAGTTTCAAATTTAAATATACAAATGCTTAATAGCACAGTTAAAAAGAGAATTGATGATTTACACGACCTTCTTGTAGGTCAGCTACCACTGCCATCAGAGAGATTAGAATTAATAACCGTTTCATTGATTTATAAGTTCATGGAAGACATGGACACAAGAGCAAAGAAATTAGGAGGAAAACAATCATTTTTCGTTAAGTCCTTATCAAAATATTCTTGGAGTACTGTATTAGAATATAAACCAAAAGGCAATGAGAATGCAGCTGCTAAATTGGTGGAGAATTTCAATAATGCAATTCGTGCAGTAGCAAAAGCAGAACACATTCCGGAGTTTTTTAGAAGCATTTTCAACAATGTTTCTTTAAGAATGACCAATGGCAAAATACTCAAATCATTTATGGACGACATAAGCAAATTTGAGTACACCCACTCCGAAGAATTAGGAAATGCTTTTGAGTACCTATTGAAAACTTTCGGTAACCAAAAGGAAAACGGTCAATTTAGGACACCTCGTAACATCATCCACTTTATTGTAAATGTGGTTGACCCGCAAAAGAACGATACCATACTTGACCCGGCGTGTGGCACAGGAGGTTTCTTAATAGAAGCAGCAACTCATATCAAGAAAACAAACACATCACCACAATACATAGACAACCCTAACAAGTGGGGCGATCTATTAAAAAGCTGGAAAGGAAAATTAAGCGAGAACATACAAGGCTACGATAATACGCCTTTGATGGTAAGGCTTAGTAAAGTAAATATGTTTTTGCACCAGTTGACTGATCCGCAAATACATGAATACGATACAATAAGCAATTACGGAAGATGGAATGATAAATTTGATGTTATCCTTGCTAACCCTCCTTTTATGACACCTAAGGGCGGTGTAAAAGCACATGATAAATTCAAACTTCAGGCAAAAAAAGCAGAAGTGCTGTTTACAGATTATATACTTGAACATTTAAAGCCAGGCGGAAGGGCAGGGATTATTGTACCGGAAGGCATTATTGCAAACAGTAGTAATAATGACTTTGTTGACCTAAGGAAATGGGCATTGAGTGAAATGGGACTATGGGCTGTAGTTTCCCTACCTGCGAAAATTTTTGAACCTTATTCTGGTGTAAAAACCTCTATACTATTTATAGACAGAAACCTTGCTAAAAACAGAAAGGATATTATATTATTGAAAGTAGAAAACGACGGTTATGCACTTAATAAGAACAGAAATGAAATAAAGCAAAACGACCTACCTGAAGCAGAAGAAATACTACAACTGTTTAAAGAAGGCAAGTCTCTTTCTGACAAACAATGGAAAGTTAGATTTAATATAACTCCAAAAGAAGATTTTGAAAAATTGGATGCATATAGGGCAAATACCACAGCTTGGAATGTTTGCAGAAAATCGTGGGAACGTTTAGATAAAACAGTTATTGATTTAAATGTTAAGCTACTCGAGAACAAGGAAAAACGTTCAATGTATGAAGAACACTTTGTAAAAGCAGTTGACAACTTTAAGGAAGACACCGGTTTTCAATTCAAAACTCCCAAGATTGGTAATAATGAATTAATTAATCCAATTAGTAAAGAAGAATTGAAGGAATTATTCGCTTCCCAGATAAGAGAGGAAGCAATTAAGTTTGGTAATCTTGAACCTATAAAGAAATTATCAAAAACAATTGTAGATGCACTGATTGACCAAAGACATTACAATTTAAGTTTTGACAGGAAAGATCTGATAGAAAGTAGTTTATTTTCCCAATACGAATACGTTAGGGTTAAAGACATAGTAGAAACCCAAACAGGATTTCCATTCGCTAAGGAATATTTCACAGATGAAAAGTCAGATGATGCTATGCCGCTACTGCGAATAAGAGACTTAAAAAACAATGCAAGTGAAACTTATTATACAGGCGAGTATGATGAAGAGTTTGTAGTCAAAAATGGTGATTTCCTAATTAGTATGGATGGTGAGTTTAATATTTTTCATTGGCAAGGAGGTAAAGCCTTATTAAATCAACGAATAACTCGTTTACATAGCTTTAAAAATTGCGTTCCGGAGTATCTATTTTTTATGATTGGCAAAGAGTTGAAAAAGATTGAAGATGCCACTCCTTTTGTTACAGTAAAACACATATCTCATAAACAAATTTTGAACATTGAAATTCCTTTTCCACCTATCGAGAAACAGGAGGAAATAGTTGTAGAATTTGAGACTTACCAAAAAGTTGTGGATGGGTGTGAAAACGTTATCGATAATTATGCACCGGCATTACCTCCAAATGATGCTTGGCAACTGGTTAGGTTAGAAGATGTTTGCAAACTTGTACGTGGACCATTCGGTAGTTCAATGACTAAAGCAATTTTTGTAGAAAAGGGCTTTCCTGTTTATGAACAAATGCATGCCATCAGAAAAGACTTTAAACATTTTCGTTACTATGTAACAGATGAAAAATTTAAAGAAATGAAAAGGTTTGCAGTATATCCCAATGACGTATTAATGAGTTATTATGGTACAATTGGGAAAGCAGCAGTCGTGCCAGAGCAGTCACCCACTGGAGTAATCCATCCGAACCTGCTAAAGCTGGAGCCATTCGTGGAAAAGATACGTCCCATGTTCTTAAAGTTGATCATTGAAACTCCGCATTTTCAAGCGCAATTATCAAAAGGTGCAAAAGGAGTTGCAGTACAAAAGGTAGCTCCAATTGAAGAAATAAAAGGATTTGAAATTCCCTTACCATCTTTAGATGAACAGGATGAAATATTAACAGACCACTACCGAGAGTTACAAACATTAAAAGGTGTAAGTGAACTAAAGGCTAAGATGGAAGCTAAAATAAAAGAACTGGTTAACTCTCTTTGGGGAGTGCCGGCAGAGGAAGGTGAGTTAGTAGAAGCATAAAAAATAATCAAACCAAATCTAAGTGTTCAAATTATACTATTTCAAGGTAATCAAACATTCATATTTCAAGGACCTTGACTTATTTTTTGTCAACGATGACGAGCTGGATAATGACAAGGTTGTTACTTATGAAGAGTATATAAAAAAGGATATTCCCCTTTCCGATGATGAAAGAGTAATTGGTCCATATAAAACTTTGATAATTGGTCCTAACGGCACAGGTAAAAGCCAAGTTCTTTCTGTAATAATAGAGACGTTTAACATTCTAAGTGCATTAAAAAGTAATCCTTCCTTAAAATTTCCGTCAAGTATTCGCTTTATTCTAAAATACTTCATTAACAATATTGAATACCATATAGATAACCGTGAAGGTGTCTTACAAATATTTGTTCAAAATCAACCAACACCTATACAAGACATTGAATTACCCGTTAAGGTAATTGGCTCCGCAATCAACTTAAATGATAGGTTTCCTATAGTACGAGAAACGAATAAATACTTCACAGATAGATATGAGTACTTGGGGGTAAGATCAGCACCTAATAGTGCTTACATATCAGTCCATATAAAGAAGATAATTGACAGCCTTAGTAATTCTGCCAATAAACTGGGAAAATTGCCAAACATAAGGCTGCTATTTGAAAAGCTTGACTTATCGCCTGTAATTAATCTTTCATTCAGTCCAGGGAGGCGATTTGTTTTGAAAGCTGACAATCCCAATAACATTCAAAACATAATTAAATCGTCTAAGGCTTTTGTGGGTTACTTTATGTCGGTTATTACTGAAACCCGTTCCAAGAGATTAGATGAAAGAAGGCTAAATAAGTATGAGAAGTTACTAAACGATCCACAGACAGTAGACAAGGCTATTTCGTTTTTACAGAAGGTAAGTAATAAGTTCAATCAAAAATACCTTTATAAAATAAAGCTTAATTACGCTATTGATTTTACAAAACCCGAGACATTACAAGAATTTGCAGCAGATGCAGAAATATTAAAAACACTTCGTGAGTTAGAAATATTTTCAGTTAACGATATTGATATTAGAAAACAAAAAACCAATTTTTCTGCAAGCAAGGCAAGTTCAGGTGAGTATCATTTGTTGACTTCTTTTTTAGGAATTATTGCCAAGATTGAAGACAACTCAATAATACTAATTGACGAACCAGAAATCAGCTTGCATCCTAATTGGCAGATGCAATACCTAAATGTTTTAGATAAGGTTTTCGAGAACTATAATAACTGCCATTTCATTATTGCATCCCACTCACATTTTTTAGTGTCAGACTTAAAAGGTTTTAATTCCGCTATTCTAACTCTCTTTTTTGACCCAGCTACTGGATTGATAAAAGCAAAGCTGCTGGATAATGATACTTATGGCTGGACGCCAGAAAACATTCTTTACAATATATTCAATGTGGCTTCTGTTAGTAACCATTATTTTGAAATGGACCTACGCAACCTTGTTCATCTTATATCCGAAAATTCAGACGACTACAAACGGATCAAATCGTATGTAGACAAATTTGAGTTTTTTGAAAGAGTACCAGAAGATCCTTTAAACATTGTTATCAATCAAGCAAAAGGCTATTTAAAAGAACATGGAGTTTAAAAAGATAGAAGGCTCAATTTATTATACTCCAGCCGAAAGAGATTTAATAAATCACTTGCGTCCACATGCCGCTGCCCAATGGCAAGGTAAACTACCTGGAAAACGATGGGGAGCAAGAACTCAAAGAGATAATTTTAAAAAGAAAATAAAGGTTGCATTAGAAGATTTGCAAGGAGAGTTTTGTTGTTTTTGTGGTTTAGAATTAGGGGAGACAAGCGCAGCTCAAATAGAACATATTGCCCCAAAGGGAGATTATCCACAGTTTATGTTCATAAACAACAACCTTGCTTTAGCATGTTCTCTTTGTAATGGGTTTGAAAAGAAGGGGGAGATCGAAACAATAGAGATTTATAACGACGATTATGAGCAATGCACTTTTTTAATTGTTCATCCTTATCGTGATGATCCCTGGGAGCATTTTGAAGTCGTGGATTACGATAAGGGGGATATTATCTTTCGTTACTTAACACCACAAGCAGAACGTTCAAGGGACATATTTGATTTGGATGGTCCTAAACAGATAAGAGCAAGAGGTAAGCATTTTATGCACAGAGAACTATCTACACATAAACAAACAGAAGACTTACTAAAGGAAATACTTAAAAACAAATACACTCGGAAAAAGTAAACCTTGTCAATATAGTCTATCATGTATAGAGTAAGGAACTCGAATTTAAATAGCTTGACTACCTTGACTTGGTGGACTAATTAACTGCTTACAACGTTTTACTTTCTAAAAACTTTTAGGAATGCTTTCAGAAAACAAAATTCACAAAGCCGGCAGAATAGATCAAGTTGTGAGAGACTACTTCAATAGCAATCCTTCAGTCAAAGAAGTTCCTGCTAAAGACTTAATGCAATTGTTTGTAGATAAAGGCATATTTAATAAAGACTATTCTCGCCCCGGCTTACCTATAAGAAACTTGTTAAGGCAATTGGATGCCGATAATAAACTTTCACTATTGAAACACTGTAAAGTGGTAAGACATGCAGTAAACAGAAATTGGTATTTCAATAAAGCGTAAAAAGAGAGGTTCATTAAGTCCAAATAAAATCTTCCACAAAGTTAATTGCCGTCCCGGCAGTAGAATAAATCCAAACTTAGCCAGAGCCGAGCAGCCAAAAGACTACGGCATAAACACAAAGCCGACACACAGAAGCCCTCATTTATTCCGTTTCCTTTTGGCTTAGGAACGACGGCAATTGAAGCATAGCGTCATTTTATTTTTCATTATTAAATCATGCGTTATGTCTACAATCAGCGTTTCTGTTCATCAGCGTTCTTCCAGCTTTAGCATTTATCTTTCTGCTTCTACTACCAATGGTGTTGTTTGGCTTCCCATCACATTGCAGCAGTTCAAGTCTCTGTTTGGCACTTGCATTGGTTGCAGCATTCAGCCAGGGCAGCGTACCTATTATTTACAATGTTTGCCCTTTTAAGCCTTCGGGCTTTTTTTTGACTTGCTTCACAACCCTGTTAAATTAAGGCTAACCTTATTTAAGCATTTGCTTAAATAGTTATTTCTATTACCTTCGCTCTATGAATGATAATAATTGTATCAGGCTTTTTGCAGACCATGAACAAATCAACAATTGTAAAGGCAAACTAAAGACCGCACAGAAGTCTTTTGCAAGTCTATCAAACATATTAGCATTAGCAGGAAATGAAGTAAGACTGAAGATTGTTTACTTACTCGAAGAAGAAAAAGAGTTATGCCCTTGCGACCTTGCAGACATTTTAGGAATGACGATACCAGCAGTATCACAGCATCTACGGAAATTGAAAGACGGCAACATAGTTGAAACAAGAAAGGAAGGACAAACAATCTACTACTCACTAACACAGGAAAATCTAAAGATTTTAAAGCCCTTCTTCAAACACATTAATTTACAAACTCAAAAACTGGAAACAGTATGATAAGCATAAAATCCCCGGGCACATATACAGGTGCAGGAGTACTATCAGCCATTGCAGCTTCGCTTTGTTGCATTACACCCGTTATTGCATTGATTGCAGGGAGTAGCAGCATAGCTGCAAACTTCGCCTGGATAGAACCGGCAAGACCATACTTATTAGGATTGTCAATAGCGGTGCTTGCATTAGCGTGGTATGTAAAACTTAAACCTTCAAAATCAACCGATATGGATTGCAATTGCGAAACAACAAAGAAGACCCCATTTCTTCAGACAAAAACGTTCCTTAGCATAGTAACAGTATTTGCTATTCTAATGATGACCTTTCCACTTTATGCGAAAGTGTTTTATCCTAAACCAAAAGCACAGGCAGCAACAGTTGCAGTTGTTGATAACAAACAACAGGTAAATTTTACAATACAAGGAATGACTTGCGAAGGTTGCGAAGAGCATGTGAACAATGAACTGTCAAAAGTCAACGGAGTAATAGCTTATAAAACTTCTTATGCCAACAGAAGTAGCTTAGTCACTTTTGATAAATCAAAAGTTGATGCAAAGACAATCGAAGCAGCTATCAATAAAACCGGCTACACTGTAAAAGATTACAAGCTAATCAGTGACAAGAAATAATCATGGAAAAAACAATAACACTACAATCAACAATCACTTGTCCTAACTGCGGTTTTCAGAAAGAGGAAACAATGCCTACAGATGCTTGTACCTACTTCTACAAATGCACAAACTGTGAAACATTATTAAAGCCAAAGCAAGGTGATTGTTGTGTATTCTGCACTTATGGTACTGTCAAATGTCCACCGATACAAGCAGGCACTTCGTGCTGCTCCTAATAACGACTAATGTTGATAGACAAATACCTTCCAGCCTATCATTTTAATGAGCTTCATTCGATTGAAGTAAACGGTTTTGTAAATGGTATTTATCAGAAGATGTTGCAGTGTGATTTTAGCAACAGTTCTTTAATTAAGTTTCTTTTCAGGCTAAGAGGAATGCCAAAGGAAGTTTATTTAATAGAGCATCTAACAAGCATAGGCTTTATTAAACTCGATGAAGAACCAGGCAAGGAAATACTGTATGGTATGGTTACGGACAATCCTATGTTCAATACCTGCCAATCTAATGTTTCTTCTGAAGAGTTTACGCAAAAAGAGGATGGCAACATAATAAAAGCAGTCATTAATTTTAAGCTACAGGATAAAAGCAATTCACAGCATATCATTTCCACAGAAACACGGGTTTGGTGCGGTAGCAAGGCAATGAAATCAAAGTTTAGATACTATTGGTTCTTCATAAAACCGTTCAGCCAGCTTATCAGAAAATCCATGCTTAAACAAATGAAGTTGCAAATACAACAAACAGCAAAACTAAACTGATGGTAACATGAGGATGCAAAAGACTATACCTGCCTTACCTGTTCAGAGCATTAAACAATCATGTGAATACTATACAAACAAACTTGGTTTCACCATAAGGCATCAGGAAGAAACATTTGCTATTGCAGTTCGGGACGAAATAGAAATACATCTTTGGCAATCGTGTGATAAATCCTGGAAGTGGAGGAGTATTCTTTTATTCTTAAAACCAATCTGGACTGGTGCAGAAACATTCATTGCAGGTACGGCAAGTTGCAGAATAGAAGTACAGGGCATCAACGAACTATATGAAGAATACAAAAAGCAAGGTGTATTACATAGCCCAGATACGAAGGTCGAAGAACAGTATTGGGGGCACAAAGAATTTCCAGCAGTCGATAATTACAGGAACTTATTGACCTTTTATGAAGTGATGTAATTTTTATGTAACCAGCAGCAGGATAACTATTAAACATCGTTGTGTCACTCACTTGTACGTTCTGTATTTCTATTCAGCTTTTCTTTGTAACATGAAAACAAAGCTCGATAAAAACATTCAGCAGCAGATACATCATTTCCTTATAACAGTTCATAACACCAGTGAAGCATTGCTAACACAGTATAGAGAAGATGTGCCAAGGCTTAACCACCAAATGGCACTCGAAGACATTGAAAAAGCACAATATTATTTAGAGCAGGCAAAGCAAAAGATAATGGAAGCAAGCAAAAATGAAAACGTAAATAATACACCCACTCAACCGGAAGCTAAACCGGACAATGATTTGAACAAAGATGAAGTAGAATAGCTTTACTGCAACATCCGATGCTTTAATAGAAAGACAACAACACAACCCTACAAAGCATATAGCTGCCCTTACACACAGTGCCAATGCTTGGCAGCCAAATGCTTTATCCCACCCGTTAGACCCACTTCACAAGCTCACAACGCCTCACTACTTCATTTCGTTTCACTACATTCATTCGCTCATCGTCGTCAGCTTTCTGCCAGACTTCTTTTTCCCACAGCACAGAAACTAATCCCCAGAGCCTGAACCACACCCACGCTGCAAGGTAATAAGGTGTTCCTCATGCTTAGTCGGCAAGCCTTGCGCCAAACCAAAGCAGCAGTGCCAATAAAGCCGTTTATGTACTTTTATGGTATTGGCACACCTGCTTTGCCCTTCGGGTGCTTCGTTGCACTACGCAGTTTTTCACATGGCTTGCTGCTCCTACAGCATTCGTCACGGCAGCTTTCTGTGTCCTTCGCCCCACTTCATTCATTACGTCCTACGTTCCGCTACCATTACACCACGTTCGTACCTACCCGGATGCTTCATTTCATGGCTTCCCACCTGCAAGCACACAAAGCCACCACACGGCGGGAAGCACATTCCATTTCGCAATACCCACGCTACAATACTTACTGGGTTCCATTAACGCTACACTACGTCCTACATTCATTTCAGTAGGGTTCAGTCCACCCGCTGCCAATAATTTTGCTCGCCTTGCTTGCCTGCCGCAGCTGCGGGTTTGTCATGGTTTTTGACCTACAGCACAAAGCCTTGACGAAAACAAAAACACACGCCAAACCCTTGCATTCTTAGTAGCTGTCTACCGCCGTTTCACGGCTTTGTAGCCACCACTGCGGCAGGCACTCGCAGCCACCTTCGTTCGTTCCTCTCTTCGGTGTCTTTTGACGGCTCGCTACGCTGCCACGCCTCACTGCGGACAAGTGTGCCGCAGGGCTTTAGCTTCCTTTTGCCGCAGGCGCTATTACCTTTCCTGCCAACGCACAATAAAAAACAAACTAAATTAGTTCCGCAATTGAAAATTAAACTCGCTTATGTACCATGAATAAAACTGTAAAGGAGGTAATAGACAGAACTTGGGGTAATGGCAAATGTGACATTCCATCCGTGTTACATGAGATTGATCAATCAAAAAATAAATTGAATAAGGATGAAGTGCTTGAAGTATTTAATACCTTATTCAACAAGCAAGGTCTGTCGTCTACTCCAAACGATTTAGCTGACTTGATATATAAGATTTCGGAAGTATACGCTCCAAAATCCGTTCTTGACTTGTGTTGTGGTACAGGAAATATCTTGTACAACTTCAAAAAGCAAATTGTTCAGGGACTTGATATTAATCCCGGTGTTATTGATGTAGCTAAAAAGTTGAACCCTGATTTTGATTTTGTTGTAGCCGATAGTCTGCAACATGATTTTGGTAAAAGAAAGTTTGACATGGTAGTAGGGAGTTTACCTTTTGGTTTAAGAACATCCAATAAGCTGCCAATTGAAACTGAATTAATCCAAAAAGGTTTGTCCTTATTAGCTAAAGATGGTGTTGCTGTATTCGTTGTTCCTGAAGGTTTACTTTGCTCACAAACGAATGTTCAATTTCGAAAGCAACTCTTATCTTCTTACGCTATTGATTTTATTGTATCCCTTCCTGGTGGAATGTTTCACCCTTATAGCAATATAAAAACATCAATAATTGTGGTTAGGAATGGTGCTCCTAACAAGGATATTTTTATGGTCGAATATAACAATAACAGCGCTGCCATAGTAGAAGATTTTAAGCAACACAAAGGAGAGTTTTTTCTACCCACATCCAAATTAGAGGACCGTCTTGACAGAAACTATTACTCACACATCGATATAATAGAAGAAAAACTAAGAGGCAAAGAAGTAAAAAAACTAAGTGAGCTTGCTGAAATAATTCGTGGTCAAGTCATACCGAAAGAATTATTAGATACTAAAGGCGAATATGCTGTTTTTAATCGCAAGGATAATTCCGGTAATCAATTATATGTTGATAGCACAAAAAGTACATCACTTATATTAAAGCCGAAAGACATTGTCATTCCATTGATTGGCGGCAACAAGTTGTACGTACATGACGGCAACAAACAGCAAACAATTATTCCAGAGAACTATGCAATAATTAGGTCAGCAAGGAACAACTATATAAGTACGTATCTCCAATCTAAAGACGGACAAGAACTACTTTGGCAACAAACAGATCGTCTTTCGGTGGGTTCAGCAATACGACATCTTTCAATAGCATCATTACAGAATATTGTAATTCCTATACTGCCTCTTTCTGATTTAAGGTTTCTTGATGAAGATTATTTGAAAAATGCTTCTTTAGAAAATCTTCGGCATCTTGAAAGTCACTTGCAGCAGTTGATCGGGGAGTATCAAAGTGAAAAGCTGCATCTCAACTTTACAAAAGAAATTCTTACAATAGTAAAAGCGCAGGAGGACCGTACTAAAAGAATTGAGGAAAAGATAGATGTTGTAAACATTAAACTTGATAATGTTCTAAATACATTGAATAACCATATATTGGAAATTAAGCAGTACAAAAGGGATGATGAAGAAAAGCTAAGCCGGATCTGTTTTGAAATAGACGAAAAGCTTACAGAGCTAATAAAAGAACAATCTAAAAACCTTTCATTTTACGAAAACGAAATCAAGAAGTGGTTAGATGATTGGTCAATGTTGCATACTTCAAGTTCAAATTTCCTTACCTCCGCTGAATTGATATTCGACCATTTACCACAGACGGAAAATACAGATTACTCACCTTTCATAATACAATACTGCCGGGCGCTGGAAAATGAAATACTGAAAAAGCTATTTGAAGCATATCACATTCATTTAGTGGGTACAGCTGTAGATAGGAAAACTCTTATTGCAGCCGATATAACTAATGAAAAGACGGGTATGTTTGCGAAGTTTATTGATAAGGATAGACGGGATTACACCTTGGGCAATATGAGCACTATAATGAGCTTCTTAAAAGAGGGTGGCAATACTTTAAAGAACAGTCCTTTACTTCAAAGTTTCAGAGCCTTTACGTTGACCTATTTTGAAGAAAAAGTAGTGCAAAAAGATTTCTTAGATACCATCAATAACATAACTTCTAATTATCGTAATAAATCCGCTCACCCCTATATACTAACTCTTGAAATTGCACAAGAATGCCAAAAATTAATAAGACGCATATTATCGGAGTTCCTAAGCAACTATAAGGGTTCTATTATAGCAAGTAAATAAAAAAGTGCAGCAAGTTAGGTGGCTACCACAAAACCCACACCTATAAAGCCTGCAAGGAACTACGGCATAAACACAAGGCATCCGCACATGAGCCATCATTTATTCCGTTCCTCCTTGCAGTCTTTGCCACGCCACCGATGCCAATGCTTTCTTTTTCTTTTTTTTGGTTTTTCTGTTTCTTTTAAAAATTATTGATGGAAGGAATGCAACAGGAGGAGGTTTCTCATACATATCCCGACCTTAAAGCAAGGATAAAAGCACCATGATGCACCTTTATAGGAAAAATAATGCATGGCAATAAAAAAGCCCCACAAGAATGCAGGGCTGTTACTGGTCGTAATATTTAACGCTTAGAAAATATCCGCAACTTTTAAGGCATTACCTGAATTGAACAGGTAGTAATTAGTACCTACTTTTTGATAGAACTCAATGCCGATGCAGAATAAAACACTAACATCAGCGGTAAGAGTAGGAGTACCGGCGAAAGTAGCAGTTACCGCAGTTGAAGCACCAACGGCTGTGCTCAAATCAATGTAAGCTGAATAAGCAACGGCTGAAAGCTCGTTATTAGCTGTATCGATTGGAACATAAGTTCCTGTTTGGTCGTTATACTCAAAATCAGAAACTGCAGCCAGGGCTACAAGTAAACGGAAATGAGTTGCACCCGCAGGAGCATTGATAAGGTTTGCCGGGTTGAAAGCTGGGACGGTTAAAGTAGCAGCATCACGGGCAACAGTGTTGCTCAATGTATAAGGTGCAGTAAACACACCTTCCAGGCTTACACTCTTATCAAATGGAAATCCAATTAAATACTGCTTTTCCTGTGAAATCAAAATAGCACGGTAACCCCTTGCTTCTGTTTGGTCTTCCAAATTTATTTTCTTCAACACGCCGGTCAGCCTTCCGGTCATTTGCGGATCACTCATTTGCTTTATCACTTGGCTTAATGCAGTTCTAATGGATTTACCAGCAGACGCACAGCCACCAAATTCATTCATGTTTTCACGAGTTCTCTCAAATTCAGGAGCAGTTAAAATTTGGTCTCCTGAAGGACCGCCGACCATGCCGGCAAAGTCGCCAGCCAAGCCTTTGATTTTAAAATGTCTTACTCCGCCCATTGTGCCAGAGTAACGAACTAAACCGGTTTGTTTTGCCATTGTTATTAAGTTTTAAAAATGGTTTTTAATAG